>CANHCV010000013.1 GCA_947459245.1 Bacteroidota bacterium | reverse complement strand
TGGCCGCCAAGTGGCTGTTACAGTAATCGAGGCCATGCCCAACGTTGTTACCGCTGTAAAGACAGTGTCGAACGACGGATATGAAGCCATTCAGTTGGCTGCTGGCGAGCGCAAGGAGAAAACAACCTCTAAGCCGCTTGTTGGACACTTTAAGAAAGCCGGTACTACACCGAAACATAAAGTAGTTGAATTCAAAGGCTTCGAACAATCGTTGTCGTTGGGTGAAACTGTTGGAGTTTCATTGTTCGAAGTAGGTGACTTCATCGACGTTGTAGGAACAAGCAAAGGACGCGGTTTCCAAGGTGTTGTGAAACGCCACGGATTTGCTGGGGTAGGTGAAGCTACTCACGGACAGCATAACCGCCTTCGTGCTCCTGGTTCTATTGGTCAGTGTTCTACTCCTTCAAAAGTTTATAAAGGTTTGAAGATGGGTGGACAAATGGGTAACGTTCGTGTTAAAGTTCAAAACCTTGAGGTATTGAAAGTTTACAATGACCAAAACCTATTGGTTGTTAAAGGTGCCGTTCCTGGTGCTAAGGGTTCATTTATCACCATCGAAAAATAAGGTAACATGGAACTTTCAGTATTTAATATTCAAGGAAAAGAAACCGGAAAAATTCAGGTGAATGATTCTGTGTTCAACATCGATGTGAACGAACATGCCATTTATTTGGACGTTAAGAGCATTTTGGCCAATCAGCGTCAAGGTACTCACAAGTCCAAAGAAAGAAACGAAATTGCTGGATCTACAAAAAAGATTCGTAAGCAAAAAGGTTCTGGTGGTGCACGTTTCGGTTCTATCAAAAACCCATTGTTCCGTGGTGGTGGTCGTGTATTCGGTCCTCGTCCTCGCAACTATTCTTTCAAAATCAACAAAAAAGTGAAAGATCTAGCTCGCCGTTCTGCTTTGTCGGTTAAGGCACAAAATGGATCAATCATTGTGGTAGATCAATTGCATTTCGACGATCACAAAACCAAGCGTTTTGTTACATTGTTGAGCAGTTTCAACCTTACTGGAAAGCGCGTATTGTTGGTAGATGGCACTCCATCTAAAGAAATATTGCTTTCTTCTCGTAATGTTCAAAAGACCCAAGTTTTGGATGCAGCATCCATCAACACGTATGACGTGATGAAAGCCGCTACCATCATCATGTCTTCGAACGCAGTATCAACCATTGAACAACAGCTACATTAATATGGAAATTCTTATTTCACCTGTTGTATCCGAAAAAGCTACTGGACTTTCAGAGAAACGCAATCAATACGCCTTCAAAGTTGCTTTGAAAGCCAATAAGATTGAGATCAAGAAAGCTGTTGAAGCATTCTTCGGTGTTACCGTGGTCAATGTAAATACCATGGTTGTTATGGGCAAACGCAAAACCCGCTATAGTAAAAAAGGTTTTGTTGGGTCCAAGAAGTCTAACTATAAGAAAGCCATCGTTACCTTGAAAGAGGGAGATGTAATCGATTTCTTTAACGTAAACTAATTTGAGTTATGGCGATTAAAAGATTTAAACCGGTTACTCCCGGAACTCGTTTCAAAGTAGCAAATACTTTTTCTGAATTAACTGCCGGCACCCCTGAGAAGTCACTTTTGGCTCCGATGAAGTCCTCCGGTGGTCGTAATAACTCTGGTAAAATGACGATGCGTTACACCGGTGGTGGACACAAGCGTCGCTATCGTTTGGTTGATTTCAAACGTACACGTGCCGGTATCCCAGCTGTTGTAAAAACCGTTGAGTACGATCCTAACCGTTCTGCATTCATTTCTCTGATTGCTTATGCAGATGGTGTAAAAGCTTATATCCTTGCTCCAAAAGGAATTCAAGTAGGTCAAACCGTTGTTTCTGGTAAAGGATCAGCTCCTGAAACAGGAAATGCGTTGCCACTATCTGAAGTGCCTTTGGGTTCCAATGTTCACAACATTGAAATGAATCCTGGTGCAGGTGGTGTTTTAGCTCGTTCTGCAGGTTCTTATGCAACCTTAACGGCTCGTGATGGAAAATATGCTGTATTGCGTATGCCATCTGGTGAACTTCGCATGGTGTTGATCACTTGCTTAGCTACCATGGGCGAAGTTTCCAACCAAGATCACATGTTAACCCGTAGTGGTAAAGCAGGTCGTAGTCGTTGGTTAGGTATTCGTCCTCGTACACGAGGTGTTGCAATGAACCCCGTTGATCACCCAATGGGTGGTGGTGAAGGCCGTTCTTCCGGTGGTCACCCCCGTTCTCGTAAAGGATTGTTGGCGAAAGGTTATAAAACCCGTAGCAAAACGAAACAATCCAGTCGTTTAATCATCAGCAGAAAGAAAAAATAACCATGGCAAGATCCATTAAAAAGGGTCCATTCGTGGATCATCATTTAGAGAATAAAGTTCTTGCGATGAATGAGGGAAGCAAGAAGACGGTGATCAAAACCTGGTCACGTCGTTCCATGATCACTCCTGATTTCGTAGGACATACCATTGCTGTTCACAACGGAAATAAACATATTCCTGTTTACGTAACAGAAAACATGGTAGGGCATAAATTGGGTGAATTTTCACCTACTCGTAACTTCCGCGGACACGCCGCCAAAAAGGATAAAAAGAAATAATGGAAGCAATAGCAAAACTCCGTAACATTCCTTCTTCTCCACGCAAGATGCGTTTGGTAGCTGACTTAGTACGCGGCAAGAAGGTTTCAGAAGCTCAAGCGATTTTAAAATTTTCTAAACAAGAAGCTTCTCTTCGTATTGAGAAGTTGTTGTTGAGCGCTATCTCGAATTGGGTAGCCAAAAATGAAGATGGCGACATCGACAATGCTTTTGTTAAAGCAATTTGGGTAGATTGTGGTACTATGATGAAACGCATTCAACCAGCCCCTCAAGGACGTGCACACCGAGTACGCAAGCGCTCGAACCACGTTACAATGATCATCGATTCGTTCAATAAGGCATAAATTTAGAGAGCATGGGTCAGAAGACTAATCCCATTGGCTTACGCCTAGGTATCATCCGCGGTTGGGACTCCAACTGGTACGGCGGACGTGATTTTTCCGATAAATTGGTAGAAGATCACAAAATTCGTACTTACCTCAATGCGCGTATTTCTAACGGTGGCATGGCCAAAATCGTTATTGAGCGCACTTTGAAACGCATCATCATCACCATCCACACCAGCCGTCCAGGTATTGTGATCGGTAAAGGTGGAAGTGAAGTAGATCGCATCAAAGAAGAGATCAAAAAACTTACTAACAAAGACGTTCAAATCAACATCATGGAAATTAAGCGTCCTGAATTGGATGCCCAGTTGGTTGGTGAGAGCATTGCAAAACAAATTGAATCCCGCATTAGCTTCAAGCGTGCCATGAAAATGGCTATTGGTTCAACCATGCGCATGGGTGCTGAAGGAATTAAAGTAATGTGCTCAGGCCGTTTAGGTGGAGCAGAAATTGCTCGCTCTGAACAATACAAAGACGGACGTATTCCTTTGCATACTCTTCGTGCTGATATCGATTATGCTCACGTAGGTGCGCAAACCGTATACGGTACCATCGGTATCAAAGTTTGGATTTGCCGTGGTGAAGTTTTTGGAAAGCGTGATCTTTCCCCGAACTTCGGTATGAAAGAAGCTACTCCAGGTACCGGTGGCGGTATGGGTGGTGGCCGTAAACCTAAAGCAGGTGGTCGCCCACCTAGAAAAGGAGGTAAGAAATAATTATGTTACAGCCTAAAAAGACAAAATTCCGTAAGCAGCAGAAAGGTCGTATTCACGGCTATGCTACTCGTGGTGCAGAAATTTCTTTCGGTTCATTCGCATTGAAATCTTTGGAGCCTCAGTGGATCACTGCACGTCAGATTGAATCAGCTCGTATCGCCCTAACGCGTTACATGAAGCGTGAAGGTCAGGTTTGGATTCGTATCTTCCCAGATAAACCAATCACCAAGAAGCCAGCAGAAGTACGTATGGGTAAAGGTAAAGGTGCTCCCGAGCTTTGGGTTGCTCCAATTAAGCCAGGTACTTTGATTTTTGAAGCGGATGGTGTACCTTTGCAGGTCGCTAAGGAGGCCATGCGTTTAGCAGCGCAAAAATTGCCTTGTGCTACCAAGTTTGTTGTACGTAGAGATTACGTTGAATAATTATGAAAAAAACGGAAAACGGCTATAAAAATATGTCAGAACAAGACATTTTAGCCCAAGTTAAGGAACAGAAGAATGCCATCACTAAGATGCGTTTCGCTCATGCTGTTAACCAGTTGGATCGCCCTAGTATGATGAAGAATACCCGGAAAGAAATCGCCCGGATGTTAACTGAATTGAATTCCCGTAACAAAGCTTAACAGAAATTTACAATGGAAAGAAATGCGAGAAAAGAGCGTGTTGGTAACGTAGTTGCTACCAAGATGCAAAAGACCATTACCGTTGCTGTTGAGCGTAAGGTAAAACACCCTATCTACGGGAAATTCTTAAAAACCACCAAAACCTTTCACGTTCACGATGAGAAGAACGAATGCGGAGTAGGTGATATCGTTAAAATCATGGAAACCCGTCCCTTGTCTAAAACCAAGAGATGGCGTTTGGTAGAAATCGTTGAAAAGGCTAAGTAATTATGTTACAACAAGAATCAAGAATGGCTGTTGCCGATAATAGCGGTGCCAAAGAAGTACTTCTCATTCGAGTACTTGGTGGTACACGTCGTCGGTATGCCAGCGTAGGCGACAAAGTAGTCGTTTCCATTAAATCTGCCATCCCAGGAGGAGCGAAGAAAGGTTCCGTATCTAAAGCTGTTGTCGTTCGTACGAAAAAAGAAATCCGTCGTAAAGATGGGTCTTACATTCGTTTCGACGATAATGCTGTAGTTCTCTTGAATAACCAAGACGAACCACGTGGAACACGTATCTTCGGCCCAGTAGCTCGTGAATTGCGTGAAAAGCAATTCATGAAAATTGTTTCACTCGCTCCTGAGGTGCTATAATCAAAGAAATATGTCTCACAGAACCGTTTTAAAAATTCACAAAGGCGATAAAGTTCGCGTTATTTCCGGTGACTCAAAGGGGGTTGAAGGCGAAGTGTTAGCTGTTGATGCAGCGAATAACCGCGTAACCGTAAAAGGTGCAAACATCGTTACCCGTCACCGCAAACCTACTGCGATGAATCCTGAAGGTGGAATCGAGAAATTCGAAGCCCCATTGAACGCCTCAAAAGTAATGTTGGTAGATCCGAAATCTGGAAAACCAACTCGTATTGGAATCAAACGCGATGGCGCTAAAAAGCTTCGCGTGGCAAAAAAATCAGGGGAGGTAATTAAGAAATGAGCAATACAACCCGCTTAAAAGACTATTATCAGGACAAAGTTGTTCCTGCGCTAATGGAAAAATTTGGCTACAAATCCATCATGGAAGTTCCTAAATTGGTTAAGATTTCGATCAACCAAGGTTTAGGTGCTGCGGTAGCCGATAAAAAAATCATCGATAACGCTATTGAAGAGCTTGGTACCATTACTGGTCAGCGTGCTGTTTCAACAAAATCTCGTTTGGCAATTTCTAACTTCAAATTGAGAGAGAACATGCCTATCGGCGTTCGCGTTACACTTCGTCGTGAGACGATGTATGAATTTTTAGATCGTTTGGTTTCTGTTTCCCTTCCACGTGTTCGCGATTTCCGCGGAATCAACGCAAAAGGATTTGACGGACGTGGAAATTATTCTTTCGGAATTATTGAGCAAATCATTTTCCCTGAGATCAACATCGATCGTATCAGTCGTATTAATGGTATGGATATTACCTTTGTAACCACCGCAAAAACCGATGCTGAAGCAATGGCTTTGTTGAGTGAATTGGGTATGCCATTTAAAACTTCGAAATAATCATGGCAAAAGAAGGTATTAAAGCAAGAGACGTAAAGCGCCAAAAGTTGGTAGCTAAATACGCTGCAAAACGTGCTGCTTTGAAAGAAGCAGGAGATTATGAAGGATTGCAAAAGCTTCCTAAAAACTCATCTCCAGTTCGTTTGCATAATCGTTGCAAAATCACCGGTCGTCCCCGTGGTTATATGCGTAAATTCGGAATTAGCCGCGTTTTGTTCCGCAAAATGGCGCTAGCCGGTAAAATTCCAGGTGTAACTAAAGCAAGTTGGTAATCATGACTGATACTATTTCTGATTTCTTGACCCGTATTCGCAACGCCCAGGCAGCTCGCCACCGCGTTGTGGAAATCCCTTCTTCCAATTTAAAGAAAGCAATGACTCAGGTGCTTTTCGAAAAAGGGTATATTTTGAATTATAAGTTCGATAAAGTTGATAATTTCGATGTGATTAAAATCGCTTTGAAGTACAATGCATCCACCAAACAACCAGCGATCACGAAATTGATTCGTGTTTCTAAACCTGGTTTGCGTAAATACACTGGTGTTGAAGCATTACCACGAGTTATCAATGGTTTAGGCATTGCTATCATGTCTACATCGAAAGGTGTTATCACCGACAAAGAAGCTCGTCAGCTTCATGTGGGTGGTGAAGTTTTGTGTTACATTTATTAATTGATCGATTATGTCTCGTATTGGAAAATCACCTATCGCAATTCCTTCTGGAGTTAAGATTTCTGTGTCCGATAAGAACAAAGTTTCCGTTACCGGACCAAAAGGTAACATGGAACGTTCGATCGACCCAGATATTACCGTAAATGTAACTGAAACTGAAATCTTGGTTGAAAGACCTACTGAATCAAAACGTCATAAATCAATGCACGGACTTTATCGTGCTTTGATCGCTAACATGGTTCACGGTGTTTCTACTGGTTTCACTCTTCAACAAGAATTGGTTGGTGTCGGTTACCGCGCCAACGCCCGTGGTCAATTGCTCGAGCTTAGCTTGGGTTACTCCCACGATATTGTTATGGAAATTCCTAAGGAAATTGCCCTAGCTACTGAAACTGTAAAAGGTAAAAATCCCATTATCACTTTATCATCTGTTGATAATGAGTTGTTGGGCCAAGTAGCTGCTAAAATTCGTTCCTTCCGTAAGCCAGAGCCTTACAAAGGAAAAGGTATCCGTTTTGTTAATGAAGTTATCCGCCGCAAAGCAGGTAAATCAGCTTCTTCTAAAAAGTAATAGGTCATGTCAAGCGCTAAAGTTCAAAGACGTCAAAAAATTCGTTACCGCATTCGTAAAAGAGTTTCTGGTACTACAACTCGTCCACGCATGTCGGTTTATCGTTCCAACTCCGAAATTTATGTTCAGTTGATCGATGATTTACAAGGCAAGACTCTTGTCAGTGCTGCATCCAATGCAGGTGACCTGAAAGGTTCAAAAGGAACCAAAGTTGAAGTTGCTACCCTAGTAGGTAAATCCGTTGCTGCAAAAGCTATTGCTGCTGGAATTACAGATGTAGTATTTGATCGCAGTGGTTTCCTTTATCACGGTCGTGTGAAAGCACTCGCTGAAGGAGCTCGTGAAGGTGGATTGAAATTTTAATTAAAGAGAAAATGTCAGCAAGCAATATTAAACGTGTACGCTCCAGCGAAATCGAATTGAAAGATCGTTTGGTACACGTAAATCGAGTAGCTAAAGTAACCAAAGGAGGTCGTACCTTCTCTTTCTCAGCCATCGTGGTTGTTGGAGATGAAAACGGAATCGTTGGTTATGGTTTAGGTAAAGCAAAAGAGGTTTCTGAAGCAATCGCTAAAGGAATCGACGATGCTAAGAAAAGTTTAATTAAAGTTCCTGTTATCAACGGAACAGTACCTCATGAAATGGAAGGTAAATACGGCGGTGGTCGTGTTCTCATTCGTCCAGCTTCTTCTGGTACTGGAGTAATTGCAGGTGGTGCTATGCGTGCCGTTCTTGAATCCGCAGGTATTCACGACGTATTAGCAAAGTCCAAAGGTTCATCCAATCCACACAACGTGGTAAAAGCTACCTTTGATGCTCTTGCTAAAATGCGTGATGCAGCTTCAATTGCACAAAATCGCAACTTAAGTTTAAAGAAAGTATTCAACGGATAATCCTATGGCAAAGCTAAAAGTTACCCTTGTAAAAAGTCTTATCGACCGTCCTTCTTATCAGCGTAGAACCGTTGAAGCTTTAGGACTTCGCAAGATGAATAGTTCTCGCGTACATGAAGTTACCCCCCAAATTATGGGAATGGTAAACCAAGTACAGCATTTGTTGAACATTGAAGAAATGAATTGATCATGATTACCCTAAGTAACTTACGCCCTGCAGAAGGGTCAACCAAATCTCGTAAGAGAATCGGCCGTGGTCCAGGTTCTGGTCGTGGTGGTACTTCTACCCGCGGACACAAAGGGGGACAATCTCGTTCTGGTTATTCTCGTAAGCCTGGTTTCGAAGGTGGTCAAATGCCTTTGAAAAACCGTGTTCCTAAATTTGGTTTCAAATCTTTGAACCGCGTTGAATATGCACCTTTGAATTTGGATATGATTCAATCTTTTGTGGAATCTTACCAAACTTCAACAATTAATCTTGAATTCTTGATGGAACACGGTTTCGTGTCTAACTCAAAAACAAAAGTAAAATTGTTGGGTCGTGGTGAAATTAAATCCGCCGTTCATATTTCCGTTCACGCTTGCAGCGAAGGCGCTAAATCTGCCATCGAACAAGCTGGTGGTTCTGTACAATTAATTGGATCTTAAAGCATGAAACGCTTCATCGATACACTCCGCAATATTTTTAAAATTCAAGAATTGCGCCAACGAATCCTCTTAACCTTGGGTTTGTTGCTAATTTATCGTCTGGGTTCTTACGTGGTACTTCCAGGTATTGATCCCGTGGCCTTAAAAGAAGGCGGTAGTGAAGGTGGAGGTTTAGCAGGTATTCTTGATTTGTTTGCAGGTGGTGCATTTTCTCGTGCATCTATTTTTGCACTCGGAATCATGCCTTACATTTCTGCAAGTATTGCTGTTCAATTGTTAACCATGGCCGTTCCTGCATTTCAAAAAATGCAAAAAGATGGTGAATCTGGTCGTAACAAATTGAATCAAGTAACCCGTTACCTTACCATCGCGATTACCGCTGCCCAAGCAGTTGGTTTCGTCATCAACTTGAAATCTGAATCCTTCAATGCCATCGTTAATAGCGCAAAAAATGGAGACAACTTAACGTTCACGTTCTGGTTATCCACTGTTTTTGTTCTCATCGCCGGTACCATGTTTGTTATGTGGTTGGGTGAAAAAATTACCGACAAAGGACTTGGAAACGGTATCTCGTTGATCATTATGGTCGGAATTGCAGGAAGATTACCCCAGTCCATTATTGGAGAATTCCAATTGAAATTGGGTGGAGAAGAGTCAGGTGGCTTGTTAGCCTTGATCATCGAAATGCTTGCTTGGTTGGCCATCATCATCGGTACCATTGCACTTGTTCAAGCAGTTCGCAAAATCCCTTTGACTTCTGCTAAACGTCAAGCATCCGGAGCTACTGCTGTTGAAGGTCCTCGTAATTACATTCCTTTGAAAGTAAATACTGCTGGAGTAATGCCAATCATTTTTGCCCAGGCAATCATGTTCTTACCGGCAACCATTGCTCAGTTTTTCCCAGAAAGTGATGTTATGTCCGAATTTGGAAGAAACTTTGCAGATTACACCTCGGTAGTTTACAACGTAATTCTTGCGGTTCTTATTATTTTGTTTACCTACTTCTACACTTCCCTAAGTGTTCCAGCTAACCAAATGGCAGAAGATTTGAAAAAATCCAATGCTTTTGTTCCTGGGATCGCTCCAGGGGAAGCAACTTCAGCATTCATCGATGACATCCTTTCAAAAATCACCCTTCCTGGTGCGATCTTTTTAAGTGCCATCGCTATTTTACCTGCTGTCGCAAAAATCTTCAAAGTGAGCGGAGAGTTTTCTCAGTTCTTTGGTGGCACCAGTTTGTTGATTCTTGTAGGTGTTATTTTAGATACCCTTCAGCAAGTAGAATCTTATTTGTTGATGAAACAGTACGACGGATTGATGAGCTCTGGTCGAGTTCGCGGACGTCGTGATAACGTTGAAGTAAACAAATAATATGGTTCCCATTCGAACGGAATCAGAAATTGATTTAATTCGACACAGTTCTTTACTTGTTGCAAAAACTCACGGAGAAATATCCAATTGGATTGAACCTGGGGTAAGTTTAAAAAAACTAGATACCATTGCTGAAGAATTTATTCGTTCATCAGGTGGTGTTCCAGCTTTCAAAGGTTACCATGGTTTTCCCAATACATTGTGTATTTCTCTGAATGATGTAGTTGTTCATGGCATTCCTTCCGACTATGAGTTGAAGGATGGAGACATTGTAAGCGTTGATTGCGGTGTTAAAATGAATGATTACTTCGGCGATTCGGCTTACACCTATGCCGTTGGTGAGATTTCACCTTCTGCGCTTCAATTGATGAAAAAAACATTGGAGTGTTTGGATCAAGGAATTCTTGCCGCCATAGATGGTAACCGAGTTGGGGATATCGGATTTTCTGTTCAGCAATGTGCTGAAAAAGCAGGATTCGGTGTCGTTCGTGAGTTAGTAGGCCATGGAGTTGGTAAAAATCTTCATGAAAAACCTGAGGTTCCTAATTATGGAAAACGAGGAAGTGGAATTGTTCTGAAAGAAGGAATGGTTTTGGCGATCGAACCCATGATTAACCAAGGCACAGCCCGAATTAAACAACACCGCGATGGATGGACCATCTCCACCGCGGATAAAAAGCTGAGTGCTCATTACGAACACACAGTGGTGGTCAGAAAAGGAAAAGCCGAAATTCTTTCGAGTTTCGATTTCATAAACAAAAACAAACGAATCTAATGGCGAAACAATCGTCTCTTAAACAAGATGGAATAATTTTGGAAGCACTGTCTAATGCAATGTTCCGCGTTGAATTAGAAAATGGCCATCAAATTATTGCACACATCTCCGGTAAAATGCGGATGAACTACATTCGTATCCTACCAGGTGATAAAGTTTCTGTAGAAATGTCGCCTTACGATTTAACAAAAGGAAGAATAAACTATCGCTACTGATATGAAAGTTAGAGCATCTATCAAAAAAAGAAGTGACGAATGCATCATGGTTCGTCGCAAAGGAAAATTGTTTGTAATCAACAAACAAAACCCCAAGTTCAAACAGAGACAAGGATAAACTATGGCAAGGATTGCAGGTATTGATTTGCCCAATAACAAACGGGGCGTAATAAGCTTAACCTACATTTATGGGATCGGTCGTCGTACGGCTGAACGTATTTTAAGCGAAGCGGGTATCTCTGAAGATATTCGTGTAAAAGATTGGAACGATGCTCAAGTAGCAGCTGTTCGTCGAATCATTGGTGACACCATTAAAACCGAAGGTGAATTGCGCTCTGAAGTGCAATTGTCTATCAAGCGTTTAATGGACATTGGCTGCTATCGTGGCCTTCGCCACAGAAAGGGTCTTCCCGTTCGTGGACAACGCACCAAAAATAACTGTCGCACTCGTAAGGGCAAGCGCAAAACTGTAGCAAACAAGAAAAAAGCAACGAAGTAATCGTTAAATAATGGCTAAATCATCATCAAAAACCGTCGTAAAAAAACGCGTTGTTAAGGTTGACGCTGTGGGCGAAGTTCACATCAAATCTACCTTCAACAACTTGATCATTTCCATCACCAACTCCGAAGGTCAAGTTATCTCTTGGGCTTCTGCTGGTAAGGCTGGATTCCGTGGATCAAAGAAAAACACTCCGTATGCTGCCCAAGTAGCAGCTACCGATTGTGGTAAAGTGGCTCACGATCTAGGCCTTCGCCGTGCAAAGGTGTTTGTAAAAGGTCCAGGCGCAGGACGTGAGTCCGCCGTGCGTACCCTATCAGGTTTGGGTATCGAGATCACCTCAATTCAAGACGTAACACCGCTTCCGCACAACGGTTGCCGTCCTCCTAAACGTCGTCGCATCTAACAAGTAACATCATGGCAAGATATACAGGACCTACTTCAAAAATTGCTCGCAAGTTTCGCGACCCAATCTTTGGCCCCGATAAGGCTCTTTCTAGAAGAAATTATCCCCCCGGTCAACACGGTAATTCCAAGCGTAACTCTAAAAAATCAGAATACGCTGTTCAGCTTTCTGAAAAACAAAAAGCAAAATACACCTACGGTGTTTTGGAGCGTCAGTTCCGTAAAACATTCGAACTAGCTGCCCGTAAAAAAGGCCGTACCGGTGATAATTTGCTTCGTTTCTTGGAAAGTCGTTTAGATAACGTTGTTTTCCGCTTAGGAATCGCTCCAACCCGCCGTGCTGCTCGTCAGTTGGTTTCTCACCGTCATATCAATGTTAACGGAAATGTCGTAAACATTGCTTCTTATCAAGTTCGCCCAGGCGACGTGATCAGCGTTCGTGAAAAATCAAAATCCAATGAATCAATTGTTGAGTCTTTGGCTGGAAAAACTACAAGCAAATACGGCTGGTTAACTTGGAATGCGTCTGAAATGTCAGGTACTTTCATCGACTATCCAGAAAGGGAATCCATCCCAGAAAATATTCGCGAGCAACTGATCGTTGAATTGTACTCTAAATAATCGTAAAGAAATAAGCATGGCTATATTAAACTTCCAAAAACCCGAGCGTGTTATCATGACCAAAGCCAATGAATTTGAAGGTAACTTCGAATTCAAACCTTTGGAGCCCGGGTTCGGAGTGACCATCGGTAACGCCTTGCGTCGTATTCTTCTTTCATCTTTGGAAGGTTACGCTGTTACCAACATCCGCATCCCTGGTGCTGATCACGAATTTTCTACCATCAAAGGGGTGGTTGAAGATGTTGTTGACGTCGTATTGAATATGAAACAAGTTCGCTTCAAAAAGAAGGCCGGTGCTTCCGATTATGAAAAAGTATTCGTTTCAGTAAAAGGAAAAGACGCGTTTACCGCTGGAGATATTTCCAACTTCTGCGCAGCTTTCGAAGTGTTGAACCCAGATCACGTGATTTGTCACATCGATCCAGCAATTACCTTCGAAATCGAATTGCACATTCAACGCGGACGTGGGTATGTTCCAGCAGAGGAAAATCAAATGGCTGACGCTGGAATCGGTGTTATCGCTATCGATTCGATTTTCACTCCCATCAAAAACGTTAAGTACACCATCGAAAATACGCGTGTTGAGCAAAAGACCGATTATGAGCGTTTGCTTCTCGAAATTAAAACCGATGGTTCGATTCATCCAGAAGAGGCTTTGAAAGAAGCTGCAGGAATTCTGATTCATCACTTCCTACTTTTCTCGGACGAAAACATTACCTTCGAAACAAAACCAAAAGATAATCATTTGGAAGTTGATGAGAATTTGTTGCACACCCGCAAAATTCTTAAAACTCCATTGGCAGATTTGGATTTATCGGTTCGAGCCTACAATTGCTTGAAAGCTGCTGAAATTAAATCTTTGGCAGACCTCGTTAAATACGATATTGCCGATCTTTTGAAGTTCCGTAACTTCGGTAAAAAGTCTTTAACTGAATTAGAAGAATTGGTACGCGAAAAAGGTCTAACCTTTGGTATGGATCTATCTCGCTTTAAACTAGATGAAGATTAATCATGAGACACAATAAAGCAAATAACCATTTAGGTAGAAAAGCCGGCCACCGTCGTTTGATGTTGGCGAATATGGCTGCATCTTTGATCAAATCAAAAAGAATTACTACGACTGTAGCTAAAGCTAAGGCGCTTCGTAAATACGTTGAACCTTTGATTACTAAGTCTAAAAGTGATACCACAACCAATCGTCGTACTGTTTTCTCTTACCTTCAAGATAAAATTGCAGTAACCGAGTTGTTCAATGTTATTTCTGGTAAAATCAGCGAGCGTCCAGGTGGATATACCCGCATCATCAAATTGGGTTTCCGTTTAGGAGATAGTGCTGAAACTGCCATGATTGAATTGGTAGATTTCAACGAAATCTATGTGAAGGAAGCTAAGAAAACAACCACACGTCGTAGCCGTAGAAAAGCTACCTCCACTGGTACTGAATCCGCTTCAATCGCTCAAGATGTAGTAGAAACCCCAGTAGCCGTTGAAGAGGTTGTTGAAACTCCAGTAGCTGTTGAAGAAGCTCCAGTAGCTGTTGAAGAAGTTCCAGTAGCCGTTGAAGAGGTTGTTGAAGCTCCAGTAGCTGTTGAAGAAGCACCAACCGAAACAGCAGAAGTTGTTTCTGAAGACGCTACTTCTTCCGATGATCAAACATCCGAAGAAAGTTCTTCAGATGAAAATTCAGAAAATAAAGAAGGTTAATTCTTTTTAATCAGAATAATGGTAGAGGCGGAAACTTTGTTTTCGCCTCTTTTTTTAACACAATAGCCAACATGACTACAAAAGCTGTTTTACTTCTGCAGGATGGAACCGTATTTCACGGATACGCTGCTGGAAAAATTGGAACCACCACCGGTGAAATTTGTTTCAATACCTCCATGACTGGGTACCAAGAAGTTTTCACCGATCCAAGTTACCACCGTCAGATTTTGGTTGCTACCAATGTACATATTGGTAACTATGGAATTTCTTCCGAAGACCAAGAGAGTTCTTCCATCAAAATTGCAGGATTGGTAGTTCGTAATTTTTCTAAACCATTCAGTAGAAAAATGGCTGAAACCAATATCGAAGATTATTTCATCCAAAATAATTTGGTGGCCATTACCGGTGTGGATACACGTTCACTCGTTAATCATCTTCGTAAGTCTGGTTCTATGAATGCCATTCTTTCTTCCGAAATTATCGATATTTCACTTCTTCATGAAAAATTGAAGGATGTTCCAAATATGGAAGGACTTAACCTGGTTTCAGAGGTAACTGGGAAAGAGGGTGAAATGATGGGTCAAGGAAACCCGTTAAAAGTAGCGATGCTCGATTTAGGATTTAAAGCCAATATTGCCAATGAATTGGTTAACAGGGGTTGTGAGGTAAGAATATTCCCTTCCAATACTTCTGCCAAAGAAATCGCTTCGTATCAACCCATGGGCTTGATGCTTTCAAACGGTCCTGGCGATCCAGGAACCATGGACGATGAAGTGGCCGTTATTCAAAAGTTAGTAACTTCAGGACTTCCAACCTTTGGTATTTGCCTCGGTCACCAATTGTTGGGTAGGGCATTTGGATTAAATACCTACAAAATGAAATTCGGTCACCGAGGAATCAATCAACCGGTATTGAATCTGCTCACTGGTTTAAGTGAAATTACTTCTCAGAACCACGGATTTGCATTGAATCGTGATGAAATCGATCAACAATCCGAAGTTATTCTTACCCACGTTAATTTGAACGATGACTCCGTGGAGGGAATCAAACACCGGGAATTGCCAGCATTTTCTGTACAATATCACCCAGAAAGTAATCCAGGACCGCACGATTCTAAATATTTGTTCGATCATTTCGTAACTTTGTTAAAAAATTAAAGTATGGCAATTATTCAACACGTCCACGCTCGTCAGATTCTAGACTCTCGTGGGAATCCAACCGTAGAAGTTGATGTTCATTTGTCGGATGGTTCTATGGGACGTGCAGCTGTTCCATCAGGGGCATCTACAGGTATTCACGAAGCCGTTGAATTAAGGGATGGAGATTCCTCTATTTACATGGGAAAAGGCGTTTTAAATGCCGTTACCAATGTGAATCAGATCTTGGCTCCTGAGCTTTTGGGTTTGTATGCCTACGATCAATCCTCCATCGATCAAATGATGATTTCGTTGGATGGTACTCCCAATAAATCAAAGTTAGGTGCCAATGCTATTTTAGGCGTTTCTTTGGCTGTTTCTCGTGCTGCTTCAGTTTCTACTGGATTGCCGTTGTATCAGTACGTTGGTGGTGTAAATGGAAGAACATTGCCCATTCCCATGATGAACATTCTAAATGGTGGCGCACATGCCGACAATGGAATCGATTTTCAGGAATTCATGGTGATGCCCATTGGCGCTCATTCGTTTAGTCATGCCCTTCAAATGGGTACCCAAATTTTTCATCACTTGAAAAAGGTGTTGAAGGATAAAGGATTATCTACTAACGTGGGCGACGAAGGAGGATTTGCTCCCAATTTGAAGTCCAATATTGAAGCCATGGACATGGTGATGAAAGCCATCGAAAGTGCCGGCTTCAAACCTGGAATTGATGTGTGGATTGCTATGGATGCCGCCTCGACCGAATTTTACAACGAAGAGGAGAAGGTATACCACTTTAAAAAATCTACCGGTGATAAATTAACCTCATCAGAAATGGTTGGTTATTGGAAAGACTGGTGCGCAAAATATCCTGTTATCAGCATCGAAGATGGGGTTGCAGAAGACGATTGGGCTGGTTGGAAAATGATGACCGATGCTTTGGGCCATTCTACCCAGTTGGTTGGCGATGATTTGTTTGTGACCAATGTAAATCGTTTGTCTCAAGGAATTGAACAAGGCGTTGCGAATTCCATTTTGGTGAAAGTTAATCAAATCGGTTCCTTGACCGAAACCATGGATGCCGTTGAAATGGCCCATAAGAATGGTTATACTTCGGTGATGAGCCACCGCTCTGGAGAAACAGAAGACAATACCATTGCAGATTTAGCGGTGGCTTTGAATTGTGGTCAAATTAAAACGGGATCTGCGTCTCGTTCCGATCGTATTTCAAAATACAATCAGCTTATTCGAATTGAAGAAGAATTGGGAGATCGTGCTAAATTTTTAGGAAAATCCTTTAAGTTTGTGAAGTGAAACCTCTCCTTAAAAACCGGTATTTCTTAGTTTCTCTAGGTTTACTCACCTGGCTAATCTTCTTTGATGACGATGATTTACCCAAACAAATCCATCTTTCTATGGAATTGAACGATCGAAAAGAACATGTTCAATACCTCAAGAATCAGATCGATAGTTTGAAAGAAGATAAAAAGCTGTTGTTCGAAGATCCTCGTTCCCGAGAGAAATTCGCAAGAGAAAAATACCTCATGAAACGCGAAAACGAAGACCTTTTTATCGTAACTCCTCCAAAGGAAGAGGAATAAAATGGATCGTTTTTACTGCAATGATTTAACTTCTTCTATCGTTGTTTTAGATCTAGAAGAATCGCACCACCTCCTCCGTGTCCATCGAAAAAGGGTCGGAGAGGTGGTGCACTTGTTTGATGGCAACGGTACCTTGGCCCAAGGGTGGGTACACGAAGTCGGTAAAAATGAAGTCCTCATTAAATTAGGGGATATTACAAAAGTCCCACCCGCTTCTCGAAGCATTACCCTTGCTGTTTCTACCCTAAAATCGGAAGATCGATTCGAATGGCTTTTAGAAAAAGCAACCGAAATTGGAATCCATCAGTTTCTTCCCATTCTTTGCGACAGAACAGAAAGCAAACGTTTCAGAAAAGAACGGTACGACAAAATCATTATGGGTGCATCTAAACAGTCTTTGAAGGCGTTTATCCCACAAATCCTCTCTCCAATTCCGCTTCAACAGGCTTTTCTAAGTCAAAGCTCACCTTGGTATTTCGGACATTGTTTGGAGACTTTTCCAACCAATGAGTTGAAATCGTTAACGGTTCAATACCCGTGCACATTGGCCATTGGACCCGAGGGTGATTTTTCTGAAAATGAAATTCGATGGATGATGGAGCAGGGGGGAGTCCCCGTATCTTTAGGAACAGAAAGATTGAGAACTGAAACCGCAGCTATTGTAGCATCTACCCTTTGTTTAGTATGAAAAAAGTTTTTTTAGCTTCTTGGTTATTTTTTGGAACATCCCTATTTGGTTTTACCCAAAATTATTCCTTGAAAATTGCTCGCGCCAAATACAAAGGTGGAGGCGATTGGTATGCTAACCCTACCAGTCTTTCCAATCTCGCCAAATTCTGCAATAAAAATTTAAATACCTCCATCGATCCGAATATTTCAGATGTAGACTTAGGCTCTTCGGAAATGTTTCGTTATCCATTTATCCACATGACCGGTCACGGTAACGTGGTTTTAAATCCATCAGAGGTAGAAGTTATTCGCAAATACTTAATCGGCGGCGGATTTTTGCACATCGATGATAATTATGGGATGGATCTATTCGTTCGAAGAGAAATAAAAAAGGTTTTCCCTGAATTAAACTTTGAATTAATACCAGCCAATCATCCCATTTATCACCAGAAATATCAGTTTAACGGGTTGCCTAAAATCCACGAGCACGATGGTAAACCTGCTCAAGGATATGGTTTGTTCTACCAAGGAAGATTGGTTTGTTTTTATTCAGCGGAGTGCGATTTAGGCGATGGATGGGAAGATCAGAGCGTACACAACGATAGCCCTGAAATTCGAATGAAAGCCTTGCAAATGGGTGCAAATATCCTTCAGTTCGTTTTTCAAGGCCAATAAATCATTATCGAATCAAAGAAAGATTTCCTTTCAACAAATTGATTCTTCCTTTACCTCCACTGTAGCGAACCACGTAAATGTACATGCCGTCCATGGCATCTTTCCCTTTGTGGGTTCCGTCCCAACCTTGGTTGATATCGTTGGTTTCATAAATTCGCTCTCCCCATCGGTTGTAGATTTCCATGTGAAAATCTTTGATGGCAAACCCAGCCGCTTTAAATGCGTCGTTGATGCCATTCAAATCAGGGGAAAAGGCATTGGGCATGGTAAGTACCGGTTCCAAATCAAGGCAATATCGATTGGAGTAAGATTCGTTGCTACCGTTTCTTTCGTGGGAAACAACGCGATAACAGACCTGGTATTCATCCAACAAAAATTCAAGCCTTTGTGCAGTATCTGGTCCGTAATAGGCACTTTGATCTGGAGCGAGGATGCCATTTTTGTTTTTCAACAATTCGTAAGCAGAAACTCCATTTTGCCAACCTTGGTAGGTATTCCACTTTAATTGTAGATCACGGTTTCCATTGGGAGTTCCGTTGATCACCACATTGCGATGCGAAGGGCTTGAAGCCAATCGATTGCAATTGTTTAAGGCTTCTACTTTGAAGTCGTAAATTTGGTTGGTGGGTAATCGATCCAGGGTAGTCTCCGTTTGGGTAAATGGAACGCCTCCATAAATACTCCAAGTTGGGTTCCCCAGTTGTTTGTAATAAATCTGGTATTGACCCTTAAAGAGATTTACCGCTGAAGTAACTCTCCAAGAAAGTTTGAAAACGTTTGAATTTTCAGGTAATGTGGTAATGGAATTAATTTCCAAAGAAAGATTGTCGAAATAAACATTTTGCCAAACCGTGTCACCACTACAGCCAAATACATTGGTTTCTAAATATCCAATTTTTTGGGTAGAAGGGCCATTCCAATCCACTAAAACTGAAGAAGTGCCTTGTCCAGTCTTGATGTTTCCTCCCAAGGCGAACCACTGATAGGTGGATGAATTAATAGCATTTTGGATTTGATAGGGAACATTTGAAATGTTGGGTTCACAAACGATGGTATCTCCCAAAATTTTCTTGAAGAAGGGAAGGGGAGCAATTTGAACGGAAACATTTCTCCATTTTCCTACACAGCCATTGGAATCGGTTTCTTGGTAGGTAATGTTACCTAAACCGGCTCCTCCCCATCGAATCAACCAACCTTGGCCTCCCGGTAATTGAGAAATAACAGATCCCCCTTGAACATTGAATTGATAAATAGAGCCCACTTTTAATGGCAAAGAATACAAAGAAAGACTGTCGTATTCACAAACCAACCTCGGGCCACGAAGAGAATCAGTGTTCGGCTCGGGGTGAAGCAATATTTCTACCGTATCACTTGCCGTGCATTGATAAACGGTAAACGTGGCCGTTACAATATAGGTTAGCAATTGGTTGTTCAAGGTTTGGTTGATTCGTGCGAACCTCGGATTGCTGATATTCGGATTTGAGAGTCCGGTAATTGGCGACCATTGGTAAGAATATTGCCAGTTACCTGGGATTCCGAGCCCAATAGAATCCTCAGAACAAATTCGAACATCTGGTCCAGCCTGAACAATCGGACGTGGTTTAATTTTGATCAAAACAGTGTCTGACTTTACACAACCAAAAAGTTGATGACTGGCAGTTAAAACGATACTCGAATCGAAAAAAAGAAATTGACTGGGGTTGCTTCTTTGGTAGATGGTTTGAGGTGAGTTTACCCCGGTTAAATAAGTGGTTGGTGACCACGAATAACTCACTGCAGGTTGTTGCCCAATGCCAAGTTGAATGGTGTCGTTGGAACAAACTTCCCGATCTGGGCCCGCCCAAGGTTTAGGCAATGGTTTTATGCCAATCATAACCGTATCCTGCCAGCTGCAGCCAAATACTGGTTCGGTTGCACGAATAATATACGGGAAACGCTGAAGCGTGTCGGAAAGATTATTGAGCGTTAAAATGGGATTGGAAATGGTATCACTTGTGAGACCTAAATTGGTTTGCCACAAGTAGCGATAACCACTACGAGGAATTTCCCCAATCTGGTGGGAGAAATCGGTACAGAAACTCGTGTCGTTTCCTGCAAACACCAACGGTAATGGGTGTACTCGAATGGAAAAAGTATCGAAAGAAAGACAACCACTGGTGGTATTGATGACTTTCCGGAAAAATACTAGGGTGTCATCAACCGCATTTCGGTTGAGCCAGAAAAAGGTGGGCTGGGAAATGGTAGAATCATTCAATCCCAATCCCGGAGTCCACTGATAAGCACGATTGGGTTCTGAGGTTTGACCGATGACCAAAGATGTTCCAGAACAAATGATGGTGTCGTTCTGTGCCACAATGGTTGGCTCAGGTTGAATCAATACATTTTTTCGCATCGTATCGAGGATACAGCCAAATTCGGTTATTTCAAGAACTTTTAGGGTTTGAATTCCTGCAATTTTCCAAGCTGCAAAAATGGAATTGCTTCCTCTCGGTAAAATGGTATTGGAATCGATTTGCGTGCCCCACCAAACAAAATTTGAAGTAGGATAACCATTGATTTGGAATGATCCTGTAACTTTCTGACAAAGGGTGTCGGGGCCTAAAATGGGGAGTCGTTGAGGTAGGGGATGAATGGTTACTTGGGTAGTAACGGGCGTTCCCTCGCAGGGAAATGAACTTCTTTCTAAAACGGTAACAACCCCCGTACCAACGGAACTGGGCCATCGAACCAAAATGCTTGGGGTGCCTTGTCCCGATAAAATAATTCCATTGGTTACGCTCCAAGAATAGGTTGATCCTGTGGTTGGAATAACCGAATAACGGGTAGAGTCTTGTCCCGCACAAACATCGGTATCTCCAACCGGTGGTACGGTAACCAAAAGTTGATTTTTAAAGATGTTTTTTACAACACTATCACCGGTACATCCGTACCGATTGGTTGGAATAACTTTTACCCAACCATTTCCAGGACCACCCCAATTGATTCGAAGGGTATCCGTTCCTTGTCCGCCAGCAATACTTCCTCCTGAAACACTCCATTGGTAGGTGCTTCCTGAGTCGAGATCAACCCAGTATTGAACCCCAGCGATGAACGGACAAACCGAAGGATTTCCATAAAGAGAGTCAACTTTTGCCCGATTGATTAAAACCAAGTTGGAATCTGGGTCACCCAAACAACCAATGGAATCTCTTTCTTGAATGATGATAAAACCGGTATCCATTGTTCCCCAGTTGCACGTGATGGAAGTGTTCAATCGTTGGGTAATGGTTCCTCCAATGATGTTCCAATTGTAGGTAGAACCCGGTTGAGGAACCACCCGATAGGTGAGGCCCGTGCTATTTTTACAGGGGAAAAAGTTGCCTTGAACGATGGGTTTGAGTGGCTTACTAAGCACGGTCACTTGTACGGTATCTTGAGCAATGCAGCCGTTTCGATTGGTGGTTACAACGTAATTGGATGCGATGGGCGCAGTGTTCGGATTTTGTAAATGTACGGTTGGTTGCGCCCTTGAAGAGTCATTTAACCCCAAGGTTGGAGTCCATAAATACGAGTGATTGGCTAATGCAGTTGTGCCAATAATCCCTGATACATTGTTGCAAATCCGAATGTCTGGACCAGCATTGGCAATGGCTGGTGGGCGAACAGTGATAACGATGGTATCGGTGGTTCTGCAATTGTCTAAATTTCTAAAGGCAGAAATAAACAGCGTTTTTTGAATATTTCCATTGGTTCCGTTGGTAAAACTAACCGTTGGATTCGGGAGAGTTGAAGTGAAAGTTCCCCCTAATTCGCCCCAAGTGTAAGCAATTCCTGGAGTGAAATTCAAGCCAATCTGAAATGGAATGTTTGGGCAAACCGTGGTATCATTTCCTGCAAAAACGTCAACTTTGGGTCGAACTGAAAACCGAATCAAGGAAGAATCAGAACATCCCGTAATGGTATCGATAACGGTTAACTGAAAAAGCCGTTGCTGTTGACTTGATGAGTTGTTGAAGGCCATGAAGGCCGCCGTTGGCGATAATGGGTTTTGAAGATTGGTGGTTGGTGTCCAAGAATATTTGTTTTGGGGCGCAACTTGAAGGGCTTGAAGGATAACAAATTCACCCGGACACGCGGGATTGGGATTTGCTTGAGACGCTGACGATGGTTTTGCGTTAACTCGGAAGTTGGAGAAAAGGGTATCTCCTTTACAACCTACTGTGGAAGTTTCGATGGCTCTAATTTGAACATTTCCACCCCCAGTGGGCATTTGAACAATCAGTCGATTGGTTCCTTGGCCACCTAAAATGGTTCCAGCGCTAATAAACCATTGGTAAGTGGAAGTATCTCCACCATTGGTCCTAAACGTGTCGATGGTGCCCTCGCACAAGCGATTTGGACCAATAATTCCGGTGGCTGAGGTCGATTTTAAAACCGTTACTCGGTAGTTAAAGTAGCTTGTTTTTTTAGGACACCCTTGGTCTTGAGCTGCAATCGTAAACTCGTAAGGTGCATTTCTTCGATGAGCACAACTGGTTTGCCAATTGAAAGAGCCGTTTACGGTTCCTATTCCTCTCGTTACCGTTAAGGTAGGGTAGGGTTGAGCAATTCCGTTGGCTGCGGGATTTGCTAATGTTCCTGTAGCCGATAAAAATACCGAATCGATGTCGCGAATGGTGATGGGGAAAGAAATCAAACTCCCTTCAATAACCGATAAATTGGTTTGCCCAGAACCGTTAGTCTGTCCAGGCCCAGGAGGTGTTACCGTTAATCTAGGTGGGGTATTGCTGGGGCAATTTCCAACCAAAAATTGGATGTCTCTTCGGGTAGAACTGATCAATACACCATTTCTGAATTCATTGATGTTAACGGCTACAATGTAGTTGCCAGTGGTGGTAGAATTGTAATAGGTTATCCCCGAAACAGGATCAATGAAGTTATATCCCGTTGGTCCGAAAGGGAAATTCGTGCTGAAATTGGGATTGTAGGTGATGGGCTGTGGAGGGTTTAAAACATCTCCGATATTGTATTGAGGTAAAGGGTTTGACGTTGTTCCACCAGCAAAGGGATGAACAAAAGAGTAAACCAAAGAATCTCCATCGCGGTCGGTTGCGGAGTTGTTCAAAGTTACCGTATCGTTGGCACACATAAATGGAACGGGAACATCAGAAAATCGTGGGGAAGAGTTATTGAGATTGGTGTTGGGGATAAATGCAGAATACGTTTGTCCTTGACTCTGAGCTACGTTTAAAATGGCATTGTTTCTGCAGCATCGTTCGTAAACAATGTGGTAACCTCTTGTACTTACAGGTAAATCTACCGTGGTTTCATAGTACCCTTGTTCAATGCAATAGGAAGGTAAGGTATTTGGTGGGCAGTTGGAAGAAATATTGGGTGTAACATTTCGAATGTTTGAACTCAAGAAGTTAACTTGTAAAC
The DNA here is from genome assembly GCA_947459245.1 of Bacteroidota bacterium. GTDB lineage: Bacteria > Bacteroidota > Bacteroidia > UBA7662 > CANHCV01 > CANHCV01. The sequence goes on along the minus strand of CANHCV010000013.1, from coordinate 25,375 downwards.
TTTGAACACAACGATTCGTGGAAGCATCGAATACTGCCAAGGGAAGTGGATTGTCGAATTGAGCTTGCCCATTATCGCAGTCCCGGTAAATGAATAAATAAATTCGATAGCGCTTTTGTCCATTGGGTAATGTTCCAATGAAATCATAACCAATGTTTCCTCCCATGAGGTGGGTCGCCAGGGTGTCGTTCCAAAAAATGAAACCCAAGAGCATGCACAGAATGATTTTCGCTTTTTTCATGGTATTCATTTTCCTTTCGACCTTTAAACCTCATAAAAGGTTGCTTTGTTTTGTAAATTCAAAACAAAATGACATTAAGACAACAAATTGCCTAGGCTTTCTTGAAATGTTTTCTTCAAATCCAAGATGCTACCGTAGTCGGAATGGTTGATTGAGATACTATTTTCAGTTACCACACCAAGGCGTTCGAACGGTTGATCAAATTTTCTCAAAGTTGATTCAACCATTTCCGCTTCTTCCGGTGAAACCGAGATGATAGCACGACTTTGTTTTTCTCCAAACAAAAACGCATCAACTCGGTAATTCTTGTTGGTTTCAATGGAAAAACCAAGTTCGTTTTCCAAACACGACTCAATTAAAGCGATAAACAAACCTCCATCGGAAACGTCGTGGCAGCTTTCTATGCTGTTTTTGCGCAATAACTTGGAAATATTCTGTTGGAATTCAAATTCTTCATCCAAATTAAATTCAGGACAAGTTGAGAACTTTTCACCATGGTAAGAATAGAGGTATTGAGATGAACCCAAGTCGTTGGATGAAGTCCCTATGATATAAATGATATCTCCAGGTTGCTGAAAACTCAATGTTTGAGCGTGCTCTTTGTTTTCCAATAAACCCAACATTCCGATGGTTGGAGTAGGGAATACGGGTCCTTCGTAGGAAGATTGGTTGTAAAAACTCACATTTCCACCAGTTACAGGAGTGTCGAATTTTCGGCAAGCATTTCCCATTCCTTTGATGGCACCTGCGAACTGCCAATACACCTCAGGATTATAAGGATTTCCGAAATTCAAACAATTGGTGATAGCTTGAGGCACTCCTCCAGAGCAAACAATGTTTCGTGCTGCTTCGGCAACAGCTATTTCCGTTCCTTTTACCGGATCGGCAAAAATGTAACGGCTGTTGCAATCAACGGTAAGGGCTAGGGCAGAGTCCGTGCCTTTAACATTTACAATGGCTGCATCGGTAGGGAAATTGGTGCTCATGTTTACCGTTCCAACCATCGAGTCGTACTGTTCGTACACCCATCGCTTTGAACACAAATTGGGATGTCCGATGAGGTGTTTCATCACCAACTTTAGGTCGGTTGGCTCCTCTACTTTTTCCGGTTGGTAAGCTTTGATTTTTTCGAGGTAGGTGGGTTCAGTAAATTCACGCTGATAAATGGGTGCGCCTCCACCGAGAACCAATGATTCGGCGGGAACCTCAGCTACCAATTCGCCGTGCATGTAATACTTGAGAAGCGGTTCATCGGTAACGGTGCCGATTTGCTCGCACTGAAGATCCCATTTTTCAAATACGTTCAACAAGGGCGCCTCTTCGCCTTTCTTCGCAACGATGAGCATGCGCTCTTGAGATTCGGATAGAAGGATTTCCCAATCTTTCATGTTTGCTTGACGCGTAGGGACTTTGTCGAGGTGAATGATCATTCCGCTGTTTCCTTTGGCCGACATTTCTGAGGTAGAGCAGGTGATGCCTGCAGCTCCCATGTCTTGCATTCCAACAATTACTCCGGTTTCGATGGCTTCTAGGGTAGCCTCTAAAAGAAGTTTTTCTTGGAAAGGATCTCCTACTTGTACGGATGGAAGGTCGTTGGCTGAATCTTCCGTGATGTCTCCGGATGCAAAGGTTGCTCCATGAATGCCATCTTTACCGGTTCGTGAACCAACGATAAAAACCGGATTGCCTTCTCCGTATGCAATGGCAGAAACGGTTTTCCCTTTTTCTACAATACCCACACTCATGGCATTAACCAATGGATTAACATTGTAGCAATCGTCGAAGAACACCTCCCCACCCACAGTTGGTACACCGAAAGCATTTCCGTAATCACCAATTCCTTTTACAACGCCACGGATGATCCATCGGGTACGCTCATCTTCCAGTTTTCCAAACCGCAAAGAATTGAGTTGAGCGATGGGGCGAGCGCCCATGGTGAAAATATCGCGATTGATTCCGCCCACCCCTGTTGCCGCGCCTTGATAAGGTTCGATGGCGGAAGGGTGGTTGTGGGATTCGATTTTAAAGGCGCATCCCAGGTTGTTTCCAATATCGATCAACCCTGCATTTTCTTCTCCTGCCTTAGCCAACATTTTTTCGCTTTCCCGAGGAAGTGTTTTTAGGTAGGCAATGGAATTTTTGTAGGAACAATGTTCGCTCCACATGACCGAGTAAATGGACATTTCGGTAAAGTTTGGAGTTCTTCCCAAGATGGTTTTGATGGATTCAAATTCTTCAGGAAGTAAACCGAGTTGTTGAGCTTGTTCTAAAGTCGCTAAAGGTTGGGCCATGGGTGTTTTTTTGTTGACAAAGGTAAGAAATTCTACGCTAAACGCATACTCCTAAAAGGGTAGGGTGTAAAGTATTGGATTTCAAAGTGTTGAAAAAATTGTACGATTTTTGTTTTTAATCCTTAAGTCGCTGAAAAACAAAAAAATAAATAATTTAAAGTGCTTTTTTTGATTTGAAATTGCTAAATCGTTGGAGTGACTTTGCTTGAAAATTCGAAAAGAAAGCCACCACGGTTTTTTCTCATTTAATTTTTGTTAAGTTTGCTAGTTCTGAAACTTAAACTAAACCAATTTTTATGAAAAAACACGAAAGTAAACGGCGTTTATGGTCCTGGCTGGGGCTATTTCTCGCCATCTTGGGTGCAACCGGCACACAAGCACAAACAACAGTGACCCTCGGAGGGCCACTCGTCCAATCAGCTTCGATTGGTCCGGTCTACATGTCGACAGGACAGGTTCTTCCCTATCAGAGGTCCATGTTTATGTACCAAGCATCTGAATTGGCTGCCAATGGTATTGTTTCTTGCGGAACCATTTCTTCGCTGGCATTGAATAAAATCACAGCTGCAGGAACTACCGTTGGAAGGAATTTGACCATGCGCATCTTCATGCGCAATTCATCAAGCAGTTATTCCGGTTCACCCAATACTTGGACATCTGCCGGAGCTACGTTGGTGTATCAGAATACCACTCAAACAATTCCAACTACTGCTGGGTTTGTTAATTTCCCTTTTTCAACCAACTTCAGTTACACCGGTGGAAACATCGAGGTATTGATTGAAATGAACGTGAATGGAGCAACTACCGGCTGGTTCGGAACCACCATTAACTGGGGGTTAACTGCTGGTGGTAACGGTACAACTGGTTATCTTGGTCAGACGTCCCCTTCCTACTATTTTGGATTTTCTACCACCACACCGTTTGTTTCTGCCACTCCAACCGCTATTGCTAATGCAAGGACGTATGTTCCAAACATTCAAGTCGGTTACAATGCTCCATCCAGTGTTGCTGCAGATTTATCCATTAATGGAATGACGCCTGCCGCAACTGGCTGTTGGGCTGGATTTGGAAAAACCATCTCCGCTGTAATTCGCAATACGGGTACTGCTTCTTGGAATTTTGCCACGAACCCAGTAGAAGTACGGGGTTCTGCTGCTGGTTCCAATGCTCAAATTTTTTCTCCAGTAACCATCAGTACAGGTTCATTGGCACCCAATGCAAACCTAACGGTTACCATGTCCAATGCCTATGATTTAATTAATGACACCACCTATCGATTCGGTTTCAGTGTAAATGCTGCGCCCGGTGTTGATTTAAAAGCTTGTAATGACTCTGCAACGTATTCACGTGATGTGCTTTACGCCAACGGAGGTCCTTTTAATCAAGATTTTACCAATTACAACGGAGCGAATTTACATTTCCAAACGGTTTCCAACCGCAAATGGAGAGAAGGTACGGGTGTAACACCATTAAGTTATGCTTCAACTTGGGCAACTGCTACAGGAATGAATGGAACAGGTAACAATTCAGCTGCCATTGCAATGGGTACTCCAATTACAGTTGGATCTCTTGATACCAAAAAGAAAGACTGGTTGGTTGGTCCAACATTTACACCGAGTACCGGAGATGTTTTCCAATTTTCTGCCGCCATTTCTGATAATTCTGCTGGATTTGTACTAGCTGATTCCATGCATACCGATGATACAGTAGCTGTTATGGTTTCTACCAATTGTGGAGTAACTTGGACGAACTTGTTCAACATTACCCGCGGTCAATATTTATCTCCAACTTTCCGCAATTATTCTTTACCTCTTTCTGCCTATGCTGGTCAAGAAATTGTTTTAGCAATTTTTGCGAACGATGGACCTACCGCACCAACCGTAGCCGAGTCCTTCAATTCGAGTTCATACCTTTTCTTCGTGGATTCCATTCGTTTGGTGAGTGGATCTAACAACGATTTTGGGGTCACCGCAGTAAGTATTCCAAATACTGGATGCAATCTTGGAGCTTCGGAGGCCTTAAGTGTTAGTATCTCTAATTTCTCTGGTTCTTCCTTTACCGGAACCATTCCTGTTCAGTACCGTGTTAACAATGGTTCATGGGTTAATACTACCTCATTTACAGGAACATTGGCTGCTGGTGCAACCTCCAATCATACCATTTCCATTAATTTAAATGGAGTTGGTAATAAATTCATTGAGGTTCGTACCAACCATGCTTCCGATCCAAATTCAGGAAACAACATTGGTTACGGTTCAACCATCAACAATGCTTCCACCGCTTTAACTTCTACCTACACTCAAACTTTTGAAGGTTTAGGTGGTCGTTTGCCAAGTGGTTGGTACACTTTTGATGAAAAGAATGATGCTGTTATCTTAGGTTCTGGAAATTATGCCAATATGTGGCAAAACAACACCGGTGGATCGGGTCAATTCAGCTGTAATGGTACCAACGCCTTGGTTGTTACGAGCGATAGGACCGTTCAAAACGAGTGGGTTTTCTCGAATTGCTTCAGCATGGAAGCTGGAAAAACGTATGAGTTAACCTTTGGTTACAAAGCTTCTTCAGTAAATTTATGGACTACTCAACCAAAAGTAACTTTCGGATTTTCGAACTCTCAAAATGCAAATTCCTTTGTGTTTAACCAAGATTCGGTTTCCAACTTTACTTCTGCTTGTCAAACCTACACCGGTTATTTCACAGCAACTACCACTGGAAGCTATTTCTTGACCTTTAACTATAATCAAGGTAACACCGGCGGTTTATATTATCCAATGAATATTGATGACATCACGATTCGCCGAGTGAACAACAACGACATTACTTTTCAAGCGGTTGTTGATCCTCAAACAGGATGTTCTTTGGGAACAACTACTCCAGTAACTGTTCGTTTGAAAAACAGCGGAGTTAATCCAATCATTGGTGGCTTCTCGGTTTCGTATACCTTCTCTGGTGCTCGCACCGGTGCTGGGGTGTACAACGCAACAACCTTGGATACCATCCAACCGTTCACAACCAAAGATATCACCATGCCTGTGGCGAACATGTCAACTGGCGGACAGTACACCTTCAACTTCAACGTAACGCGTTCTGGTGACGAAAATCCAATAGATAATATTTTTAATGGATATGTTGCTCACAATACGTTGCCGATTGATTTAAGTGTATCTTCACTTACTGAAGATTTCGAATCAACAACTACCTTGCCAATTGGTTGGAAAATCTACGATTTGAACAATGATGTGATCGTTACCGTTCGAAATGTTTTCGGAAATCAATCGTTTGCTGCATGTCAAGGTGGCCGAAGCATGTGGTTCAGTCCTACTTCAGGTGCTACCACCCAGAATGACATTTTTTACACCCGCTGCGTAAATTTAGTTAATGGTAACGATTATGCTTTGGGTAACTTCATTTCTGTTTCTGCACCTTGGACTAACGCTCCTCAAATGCGTGTTGGATTCTCAACATCACAGAATGGTAGCACTACGTTCGACACCATTCGTCCATCCTTCACGGTTACTGGTACCACCTGTACTTACCGTGTAGATTCATTCACATGGAATAAACCAACCGGTACTTATTATTTAACCTACCATTTGTTTGGTGGAAATGATTTGAATAGTTCTGCATTAATTATTGATTCAGTTTCTTTGTATCGCTTGTTGCCATGTCCAGCTCCTGGAAATTTTGCTTCAGTTGCCGGTTCAACCAACATTGCGAACAATTGGGTTAATTTGTCACCCTCTCGTTTCCGCAGAATGAATTTTTACTACGGTACAAACATTTCTGCTCCAACTTCAACAACTACTTCTACAGCTAATTCTGCTTTGAATGCATCAAGTTTTACAATTAGTAGTTTGCAACCTGGAACAACCTATTCCATCTACGCACGTGCAGAATGTTTGTCAGGATTTGGAACATCAACTTGGGTAGGACCCATTTCTGTTTCTACGAAACCAAGTAACGACGATTGTGCTGGAGCATCTTTCATTCCTGTTACTTTGAATACCACTTGTACCAACAATGTTCTTTCCAAGAACACTGGAGCTACCGTTTCTACAACCGGTGGAACCATTTCTTGCGGAACGGCCACATCCGGTAACGTTGATGTTTGGTACAGAACGGTAGTTCCTGGATCTGGTCGTTTTGTGGTTCGCACAAGTCAAGTCGCTGGTTCATTGTTAACCGATCCCGTGGTTAACGCCTACACCGGTACTTGTGCTGGTACACTTACTTCAGTAGGATGTAATGACGATGATGCTGTAGGCGGAACTGGTCATAGCCGACTCATCCTTTCTGGACTTACTCCCGGCGATACCATTCGCGTTCGAGTAACCGATTACAATGGTACAGCTACAGGAGCATTTTCTTTGTGCATGTACGATTCAACTGCACGTGATTTGGGTGTAACTTCTTTAACTCTTTCTGGTGGCGCAAATGGTAACTACAATTTACCATCTACCGTGAACTTAACCATTAAGAATTTCGGACCGGTTACCTACAATGGAGCAGCAAGCGTAACGCTTTCTGAAAACGGTACCGTTAAAACAACGCAATCTTTCGCTTTGTCTAACGTGCCAGTGGGTGGTTCTGTTAATGTAACCATGACTACTCCATGGACTTCAACCAATTCTGGTGCTTTGGTACTTCGTGCTTACACCACTTTTGGAAGTGAAATCAACCGTGGAAACGACACCACTGCTTTAACCGTTTACAACATTGGAGTTACTCAAAATGCTTCTTGGGTTAACAATCTTTCTGGTGCTACTGGCAATGAAAACGGTACTACCATTGCTTATGATCAAAATCACGTTGTTTATACCGCTGGAACTTTCCGTGGAACGTTAATCATTGGTAACGACACCTTGAAGGGTGGAAATACCGAAGAAGGTTATTTGACCAAATACGATACCTTAGGTAATCCAGTTTGGACACGTGCTTTCACCGGTTTGGGTACAGAACGCATTACTGGTATTGCATTTGACAACTCTGGTAACATCTTTGTTGCAGGTCAATTCTCAACATCCATGAAAATTGGTTCAGTTAACCTAACCGGCCTTGGATCTTCAGATGGATTTGTTGCTAAAATTAATCCAGCAGGAGTTGTTACTTGGGCTCGTCGTTTTGGTGGAACAGGAAGTGAAACCGTTGCAGGAATTCTTTATTCTCCATCTTCTAATAGCGTTAGCCTTGGTGGAACATTCAATGGTACCATGGTTATTGACGCTACCAACACTACTTCTGGAGGAGACCTTGATATTTATGTTGCTCAATTCGATGGTACTACTGGTGCTTCTAACTGGGTTTACAGCAGTCCTGGATCTCAAGCTGACGTTTTGCGTGGAATTACTTCCGATGCCTCAGGCAATATTTATGTAACAGGTGGTTTGTGTAACAACAAAGATATTTTAGGACCATTCGGACTTGCATCTTCTGGTATTTACGATATGTTTGTTGCGAAATTAACCTCTGCTGGTTCACTTTCTTGGGCTCGTTCGCTTACAGGTACTGGTTCTGAAATTGGTAATCAAGTTGCCATCGATGGCAGCGGTAATGTTTGCGTATTGGGTACTTTCGACCTAGGAATTGGATCTCGTGGTTCTATTGCAAGAAACTTGTTGCCTAGCGTAGGTGGTCGTGATTTGTTCTTCGCAAAATGGAATTCTTCTGGGGTTTATCAATCATTGAAAGTTTCAGGTGGTGCAGGTGAAGACTTCACAACTGGAATGGTAAACCAAGGTTCCAACTTGCTTGTATCTGGATTCGCTCAAAATAATTCCAATTTCTTCGGACACATCATTGCTGGAAGTTCATTGGGTGACGGTTTTGTTTCTAGTATTGATGGTAATGGCAACCCTCGCTTCATTTCTAAAACTTCAGGTGCAGACTATGAAATGACCAATGGTGTAGCAGCATCGAACGTAGGTACTCCTTATTTCACAGGTACTTACAAAGGTTCCGCTACCATCATGAACGTTTCATTAAGCGCTGCTGGAACTACCAATGATGCGTTTGTAGGAAGAATTGGAACTACTTCTACCCTCCAAGGTGGACCACAAGCTCGTTTGGCTGTTTCTCCACGTGCTATGGAAACTACCGATGAGTCAATCTTCCCGATCTCTTCCGAATGGTACCAAGTAGAAGCTTCTCAAAAAGGAAGTTTTGCTGAAGTAACTTGGAAAGTTGCTGAAGAATTTTCCAATGCTCGTTTCTTCGTTGAAAAATTGGTAGGTACAAACTGGGTAGTTGTTGGTCAGGTGAACGGTAACACTAACCGCCAATCCATGGATGTTTATTCCGCTACAGTTAGTGCCAACAACGGCGATGAATTCCGCGTTCGCATGAACGACCTTCATGGTTTGTTCTCTACTTCTCCTGAAGTACGTGTGATGAGCAAAGGAATTTCCTCTGCTTCCAACTTCAACGGATTGAACATTTATCCTAATCCAACCAAGGATGTTTGCAATATTGCTTTTGCTCAAGAAGTAAAAGGAAATGTTCAAGTTGTTCTTACTGGCTTGGATGGCAAAATGGTTCAAACTTGGTCGTTTGAAAACCCAAATCAATTGATTACTCTTGGTTTGAATCAGGTTGCTAACGGATTGTACTTGTTGAAAGTATCTTCTGAAACTGGTGAGTTTGTTCAAAAACTTACCATCAAATAATCGGTTTATTCCAATCTGAAAAAAGTGGGGGCATTTGCTCCCACTTTTTTTATGGTAAAGGTTGCGCAATAAAAATTCTTTGTTATTTTTGCAATCCAAAATACTGTTATGATTCTGATTGAAGTAAAAGAAGGTGAAAGCATCGACCGCGCTCTTAAGCGTTTCAAAAAGAAATTTGAAAAGGTTGGCGTAATGAAAGAATTGCGTTCCCGCCAAGCTTATGAGAAAAAGTCCATTACCTCTCGTCAAGGTATCATTCGCGCTGCTTACCGTCAAAAAATGCAGCAACAAGCTGGAATTTAATCCGGTTTGTGATTAGCTTTCCATCGTGGAAGCTGAAGAAACATACATTCAATCGTTCATCGAATACTTGCAATTCGAAAAACGATTTAGTACTCATACAACTCGCGCTTATCATCAGGATTTGCGCGAGTTTTATTTTTTTATCCAACACTCGTTTGAGATCCAGTCGTTCGCCACAGTAAATTCAACCGTCCTTCGGGCTTACATGGTTCATTTATCGGAAAAGGGGAATCAACCCAAAACCATTCATCGAAAAATTTCTTCCCTGCAATCATTCAGTAAGTATTTGCTGAAAAAGCAAATGATTTCCACAGATCCTCTTCAAAAAATAAAGAAACCCAAGGTTTCGAAGAAGTTGGTAGAAGGCGTAGATCAAGTAACCATGGAGAGCTTATTTGAAGCTTTTCAAGAGGTTGATGATTACCAATCTTCCTTAAAAAGAATTTTGTGTTCTTTTTTGTACTCCACCGGTGTTCGACGTGCGGAATTGGTAGGATTGAAACAAAAGGATCTAGATTTATCAGGAAGTCAAATAAAAGTGTTTGGGAAAAGAGGAAAAGAACGAATGATTCCTATGACAAATTTTTTGAAAAAAGAAATTTTACGTTACCTTGCTATACGGAAAGAGGAATTTCCGTCGTTTACAGGTAGTGAAGTTTTTCTTCATCCCAAAGGAACGCCATTAACCGTTTCACACGTTTATCAATTTGTTCGAGAATCATTAACGATGGTAACTACTTCTACTAAAAAAGGACCCCACCAGTTTCGGCATGCGTTTGCTACCCATCTGCTTGATGAGGGAGCCGAGTTGGTTGCCGTAAAAGAATTGCTAGGCCATTCAAGCTTAGCAGCTACCCAAGTTTACACGCATCAATCCATAGAGCGATTGCGCGACATGTACAAAAAGAAACATCCTAAAGCATAAATTATGGAAATAAACACCCAATCCATTCATTTTTCGGCGAGCGGTGCCTTGTTGGAATTTGTAGAAAAGAAAGTTTCAAAACTTGAAAACGTAAATCAGAAAGTTGTTAGTGCCGATGTTTATCTGCGTTTGGAAAAGTCGGAGGAAAAAGAAAATAAAATTTCCGAAATAAAATTAAACGTACCAGGACACACCTTATTCGCTAAGGAACAATGCAATTCCTTCGAAGAGAGCATAGATTTGGCCGTTGAAGGCTTGAAAAAACAACTGAAAAAAGCCAAAGAAAAAGAAATAGGAAGATAAATTTTCAGAAGTGCTTTTTTTTTTGAAAAAAGCGTTATAATTTTGCAATCCATTTCAGAAGGAATATTCCGGACGAAATGGATTGTTCTTTGAGTGAACAAATGGAATTGCCTCCATAGCTCAGTTGGCCAGAGCACGTGATTTGTAATCTCGGGGTCGTTGGTTCGAATCCGACTGGAGGCTCAAATGTTCTAAACCGGGGAAATACCAGAGTGGCCAAATGGGGCAGACTGTAAATCTGCTGTCTTCGACTTCGGAGGTTCGAATCCTTCTTTCCCCACCACACCATGCGTTGAAATGCAAGCGGAAGTAGCTCAGTTGGTAGAGCGATAGCCTTCCAAGCTATAGGTCGCGAGTTCGAACCTCGTCTTCCGCTCCAATTTTCACCGCCGATGTAGCTCAGGGGTAGAGCACTTCCTTGGTAAGGAAGAGGTCACGAGTTCAATTCTCGTCATCGGCTCAAATAAAAGAAAAAAAACAAACTAAACTGAACCTAAAATGGCTAAAGAAAAATTTGAACGTACCAAAGAACACGTAAACATTGGTACAATTGGTCACGTTGACCACGGTAAAACAACGCTTACCGCTGCCATTACCAAAGTCCTTGCTGAAAAAGGTATGGCTCAAATGCGTGATTTCTCTTCAATCGACTCTGCTCCTGAAGAAAAAGAACGCGGTATCACCATCAACACTGCTCACGTAGAGTATGAAACAGCTAACCGTCACTACGCTCACGTTGACTGTCCAGGTCACGCTGACTACGTTAAGAACATGGTTACTGGTGCTGCTCAAATGGACGGTGCTATCATCGTAGTAGCTGCTACCGATGGTCCTATGCCTCAAACCCGTGAGCACATCCTTTTGGCTCGTCAGGTAAACGTTCCTGAGTTGGTTGTATTCATGAACAAAGTGGATATGGTTGACGATATGGAATTGTTGGACTTGGTAGAAATGGAAGTTCGTGAGTTGTTGTCAAAGTACAAGTACGATGGCGATAACATCCCAGTTATCCGTGGATCTGCTTTGGGCGGCTTGAATGCTGAGCCTCAGTGGGTTGCTAAAATTGAAGAGTTGATGGCTGCTGTAGATAGCTTCATCCCAACTCCTCCTCGTGCTGTAGACAAAGATTTCTTGATGCCTGTTGAAGACGTATTCTCGATCACTGGTCGTGGTACTGTAGCAACTGGTCGTATCGAGCGTGGTGTTATCAACTCTGGTGACCCTGTAGAAATCCTTGGTATGGGTGCTGAAAACTTGAAATCTACCGTAACTGGTGTTGAAATGTTCCGTAAGATCTTGGATCGCGGCGAAGCTGGTGACAACGTAGGTTTGTTGTTGCGCGGTATCGAAAAAACCGACATCCGTCGTGGAATGGTTATCGTTAAACCAGGTTCTGTAACTCCTCACACGAAGTTTAAAGCAGAGGTTTACGTTTTGTCAAAAGAAGAAGGTGGTCGTCACACTCCATTCTTTAACAAATACCGTCCTCAGTTCTATTTCCGTACTACCGACGTAACTGGAGAAATCTCTTTGCCAGCTGGTACTGAAATGGTTATGCCTGGTGACAACTTGACCATCACCGTTGAGTTGATCAACAGTATCGCTATGGAAATCGGTTTGAAATTCGCGATTCGCGAAGGTGGCCGTACCGTAGGTGCTGGTCAGGTAACTGAAATCTTAGATTAATATCTAGCATAAATTGACGTGGAGAACCGGAATTTATACTCCGGTTCTCTTTGTCTATAAAAAAACCAGGTTTACGGGTGTAGCTCAGCTGGTAGAGCATCGGTCTCCAAAACCGAGGGTCGTGAGTTCGAATCTTACCGCCCGTGCAAAAAGAAAATAATGTCATGAAATCCGTTCTAACATACATCAAGGATTCCTATACCGAGCTATTGGAAAATGTTTCCTGGCCCAAATGGGAAGAACTTACCCAAAGTCTTGTCCTCGTTTTGGTTGGTACGCTGATTTTTTCAGTGATCATCTTCCTGATGGATAAAGTATTCTCCGTATTGCTTGATAATTTGTATCAGTTGTTCTAATCCTACGGGAATCAATTAAGATGAGTACAGAAAAAAAGTTGGATTTCAAATGGTATGTTCTGCGTACCATCAGCGGCAAAGAGAAGAAAATCAAAGATTATATTCTCCAAGAAGTAGCTGGTGTTGGTGCTGCCGAAAAAGTTCCGCAGGTAGTAATTCCTGTTGAAAAACGTTTACAAATTCGCAATGGCAAAAAGGTTGTCGTAGAAAGCAACATGATGCCAGGTTATATGCTTCTTGAAGGCAAACTTGATCCAGATTTAATCAGCATTATCCGAAATGTTCCCAACGTGATCGATTTTCTTGGAAAAGAGAATCCAACACCACTTCGTGAATCCGAAGCAAAAAGAATGTTAGGTATTGTGGATGAATTGACCGATTCGGCTGCATTCGCTACCGTACCTTTCATCATCGGAGAATCCGTTAAAGTGGTCGATGGACCTTTCAACGATTTCACTGGTGTGATTGATGAGGTGAACGAAGACAAGAAAAAATTGCGAGTAATGGTTAAAATCTTCGGACGTAAAACTCCGTTGGATTTGAACTACAATCAAGTAGAAAGAATCTCTTAAACTAAATAATTAATAATGGCTAAGGAAATTGAGACCTTTATCAAATTGCAGATAAAGGGAGGCGCCGCGAATCCATCGCCGCCGATTGGTCCTGCCTTAGGTTCAAAGGGGTTGAACATCATGGAGTTCTGTAAGCAATTCAACGCGAGAACTCAGGAAAAAGCCGGTAAGGTTTTACCTGTAGTTATCACGGTTTACAAGGACAAGTCATTCGACTTCGTGGTGAAGACTCCTCCGGTAGCGATTCAATTGATCGACGCTGCCAAGATCGCTAAAGGATCTGCAGAACCTAACAGGAAGAAAGTTGGATCAGTAACTTGGGATCAGGTGAAAGAAATCGCCGAAATCAAGATGCCTGATTTGAATGCTTTCAAATTAGACAGCGCTATGCGAATGGTTGCTGGAACTGCTCGTTCACTCGGAATTACCATCTCAGGTACTGCACCTTGGGATAAAGATGGAGGGGACGCATAATGGGCAAACTTACTAAAAATCGTAAAGCAGCTTTGGCCAAATTTGATTTGACCAAAAACTACGCTTTGAGCGAAGCTGCTGGCATGGTTAAAGACATCACCTTCACTAAGTTTGATGCTTCTGTTGACATCAATGTTCGTTTGGGCGTTGATCCTCGTAAAGCAAATCAAATGGTTCGCGGCTCTGTTACACTTCCTCATGGAACAGGTAAAGTAGCTCGAGTTATGGTGATCTGTACCCCTGACAAAGAAGCTGAAGCGAAAGCTGCTGGCGCTGATCACGTGGGTGGTGATGACATGATCCAGAAAATTGAAGGTGGTTGGTGCGACGTTGACGTTATTGTAACTCAACCTTCCATGATGGCAAAAGTTGGTCGTTTAGGCCGTTTCTTGGGTCCTCGTGGTTTGATGCCAAACCCTAAAACCGGAACCGTTACCGACGATATCGCAAAAGCGGTAACCGATGTAAAAGGTGGTAAAATTGATTTCAAAGTGGATAAGAACGGTATCGTTCACACCCGCATTGGAAAAGTATCTTTCTCCCCAGACAAATTGGTAGAAAATGCACAGGAAATCATTTCAATGATTTTGAAATTGAAGCCTTCTGCTGCAAAAGGAACCTACATCAAAAGTGTAGCTATCTCTTCTACCATGTCTCCAGGAATTCATGTTGAAACTAAATCTCTCGTTTAAGGTATGACAAGACAAGATAAAACACAAGCGATTCAAAGCTTGGTAGATCGTCTGGAGAATGCCTCCTACTTCTACATTACCGATGCGGGTGGTTTGAACGTTGATTCCGTCAACCAATTACGTCGCCTATGCTTCCAACGTGGCGTTGATTATACGGTTGTGAAGAACACCATGTTGCGTAAAGCACTTGAGCAAATTGATTCCGAGCGTTACCAAGGTCTCTTCGATGCTCTTCATGGTGAAACTTCAATCATGGTTTCCGATGTTGGGAACGTTCCTGCAAAGTTGATTAAAGATTTCCGTACCAAAAAAGACAAGCCTCTTGTGAAAGCGGCTTACATTGACCAAGCCATTTATTTGGGTGATGAGTCATTGGATGCTTTGGCTTCGTTGAAATCTAAAAATGAGCTTATCGGAGATATCGTTGGCCTTCTCCAGTCTCCAGCCAAAAATGTACTTGGTGCATTGCAATCTGGTGGCAACAAATTGGCTGGCATCGTAAAAGCGCTTGAAGAGCGTGGTTAATTCAAATAAGTAAAACAAAAAAACAAACAAAATCATGGCAGATTTAAAAGCTTTCGCAGAACAATTGGTTAACTTAACTGTAAAAGAAGTTAACGAACTAGCACAAATTTTGAAAGATGAGTACGGCATTGAGCCTGCTGCTGCTGCTGTTGCAGTTGCTGCTGCTCCTGCTGGTGGTGGCGCTGCTGCTGCTGAAGAGAAAACCTCTTTCGACGTAATCTTGAAAGATGCAGGTGCTTCTAAATTGAACGTAGTAAAGGTTGTTAAAGACCTTACTGGTCTTGGCTTGAAAGAAGCTAAAGACTTGGTAGATGCTGCTCCAAAACCCGTTAAAGAAGGTGTTGCTAAAGATGAAGCAGATGCCTTGAAAGCGAAATTGGAAGAAGCAGGAGCTACCGTTGAGATCAAGTAATTCTTACGGTTTCCCGTTTTAAGCTGAGCACCCCTCCGGAAGGTTGGGTGCTCGGCTATTTGTTTTGATTTTTGAAACCAATAAATTTTACTGGCTTTGGCTAAATCCACTATTACCGAACGCATAAATTTCGGGAAAGTTAACCTCAATGTTGATTATCCCGATTTCTTGGAAATCCAATTAAAGTCTTTCCAAGATTTTTTTCAGTTAGAAACTGCTCCCGATAACCGTCAAGGTGAAGGGTTGTTCAAAGTGTTCGCGGAAAATTTTCCAATTTCCGACACTCGTAACAACTTCGTGCTGGAGTTTTTGGACTACTTTGTAGATCCCCCTCGCTATACCATTGAAGAGTGTATCGAAAGAGGATTAACCTACTCAGTGCCACTTAAAGCCAAACTTCGTTTGTTCTGTAACGACGAAGAACACGAGGATTTCGAAACCATCGTACAAGACGTATACTTGGGTACGATTCCTTACATGACTCCCAAAGGAACATTCATCATCAATGGTGCCGAACGTGTAATTGTTTCTCAATTGCACCGTTCACCAGGGGTGTTCTTCGGACAGTCCATTCACAACAACGGTACAAAATTGTATTCAGCTCGAATCATTCCTTTCAAAGGTTCGTGGATTGAATTCGCTACCGACGTGAATAACGTGATGTACGCATACATCGATCGAAAAAAGAAATTCCCCGTAACCACGTTGCTCCGTGCAATCGGTTACGATGCTGATAAAGATATCCTAAACATCTTCGGACTTGCCGACGAAATTAAAGTAAGCAAATCTGGTTTGAAGAAAAATGTTGGTCGACGCCTTGCTGCTCGTGTATTGAAAACATGGGTAGAAGATTTCGTAGATGAAGATACCGGAGAGGTAGTTTCCATCAACCGAAACGAAGTCGTTATCGAACGCGATCAACTTCTCGAAGATGATCACATCGATTTGATCATTGATTCTGGTGTAAAAACCGTTATCTTCCATAAAGAAGAGTCGCTTTCTGCCGACTTTACCATCATTTACAATACCCTTCAGAAAGATACTTCAAACAGTGAAAAAGAGGCTTTGGAGCACATTTACCGTGTTCTTCGCTCCTCCGATGCACCTGATGAAGAATCTGCACGCCAAATTTTGGAGAAGTTGTTTTTCTCTGATAAGCGTTATGATTTGGGTGAAGTTGGTCGTTACCGTATCAATCGTAAGTTGAACCTTACCACCGATTTGGAAACCAAAGTATTGACCAAAGAAGACATCATTGAAATCGTTAAGTATTTGATTCAATTGGTGAACTCCAAAGCCGACGTTGATGATATTGACCACTTGTCAAATCGTCGTGTTCGTACCGTTGGAGAACAATTGTATTCTCAGTTTGGTGTTGGTTTGGCACGTATGGCACGTACCATTCGTGAGCGAATGAACATTCGCGACAACGAAGTGTTCTCTCCAACCGATTTGATCAATGCCCGTACGTTAAGTTCGGTGATCAATTCGTTCTTCGGTACCAACCAATTGAGCCAATTCATGGATCAAACCAATCCATTGGCTGAAATTACGCACAAGCGTCGTCTCTCCGCTCTTGGTCCCGGTGGTCTTTCTCGTGAACGTGCAGGCTTCGAGGTTCGTGACGTTCACTACACCCACTACGGTCGTTTGTGTACCATCGAAACTCCGGAAGGCCCGAACATCGGTTTGATTTCATCCCTTTGTGTGCATGCTAAAGTTAACAGCATGGGCTTCATTGAAACTCCTTATCGCCATGTTGTAAAAGGAAAAGTTGATTTGAAAGGGGATATTAAATTCTTATCTGCTGAAGATGAGGATTTCAAAATCATTGCACAAGCAAAGAATGCCATAAAGAACGATGGTACTTTCCAATTGGATGCTGTAAAAAGCCGTGAAATGGGTGACTTCCCGAACGTGGATGCTGAACGCGTTCAGTTCATGGATGTTGCTCCTAACCAAATTGTAGGTATTGCTGCTTCCTTGATTCCTTTCTTGGAACACGATGATGCTAACCGTGCTTTGATGGGATCGAACATGCAACGTCAGGCCGTTCCATTGTTGCGTCCACAAGCTCCTATTGTTGGAACTGGTTTGGAAGGCAAAATTGCTCGTGATTCCCGTACCATCATTACAGCTGAAGAAGATGGAGTGATTGAATTTGTTGATTCCAACAAAATTACCGTTAAATACAACCGGAATGAAATGTTCAAAGCCATCAGCTTTGAAGGCGATTCCAAATCGTATCATTTAACGAAATTCCGCAAGACCAACCAATCAACCTGCGTTAACCTCAAGCCAACCGTGGTAAAAGGGCAAAAGGTAACGAAAGGCCAGGTTTTGTGTGAAGGATACGCAACCGACGGTGGCGAATTGGCATTGGGACGAAACCTTCAGGTTGCGTTCATGCCTTGGCAAGGTTACAACTTCGAGGATGCGATTGTAATCAACGAAAAAGTTGTTCGTGAAGATTGGTTTACTTCCATTCACGTTGAAGAATTCGAACTTCAGGTTCGAGATACCAAACGTGGTGAAGAAGAATTAACACCAGATATTCCAAACGTTTCTGAAGAAGCTACCAAGGATTTGGATGAAAACGGTTTGATTCGCGTTGGAGCCCACGTTAAAGAAGGCGATATTTTGATCGGTAAGATTACTCCGAAAGGAGAATCTGATCCATCACCGGAAGAGAAACTTCTTCGCGCCATCTTTGGTGATAAAGCAGGTGACGTTAAAGATGCATCTTTGCGCGTTCCACCTTCCACTGAAGGTGTTGTGATCGACAAAAAGTTGTTTTCTAAAACGAAAAAAGATAAATCAACGCGTTCTGAAGAAAAAATTCAGGTTGAGAAGATCGATTCAGCTTTCGATAATGAAGTGTCAAACCTTCGCGATCTGTTGATCGAGAAATTGATGTTCTTATTGGAAGGTAAAACTTCTCAAGGTGTGATTAATTTCTTCAAAGAGGAAGTGGTTGCTAAAGGCACCAAATTCACCAAAAAGGTTTTGAGTGATTTGGATTTTGCTAACATCAACCCAGATGGTTGGACAACCGATAAAGAGTTGAACCAATCGATTGCTACCTTGTTCCACAACCATAGTTTAGCCTACAACGAGCGTTTGGGCGATCATAAACGCAAGAAATTTGCGATTACAGTTGGGGACGAACTTCCAAATGGAATTCTTCAATTGGCCAAAGTTTATCTGGCTGTTAAACGTAAGTTGAAAGTAGGGGATAAAATGGCAGGACGTCACGGTAACAAAGGTATTGTTGCTCGTATTGTTCGTGCTGAAGATATGCCTTTCATGGAAGATGGAACACCTGTAGATATCGTTTTGAATCCACTAGGGGTACCTTCTCGTATGAACTTGGGTCAGATTTATGAAACCGTATTGGGTTGGGCTGGAAAAGTATTGGGTGTGAAATTCGCAACTCCAATTTTCGATGGTGCTACCTTGGCGGAAGTAGATGGCTATACTCAAAAAGCTGGATTGCCAGCCTTGGGTATGACTCAATTGTACGATGGATTGACCGGTAATCAATTCGACCAGAAAACCACCGTAGGCGTGATTTACATGCTGAAATTGGGCCACATGGTTGATGATAAGATGCACGCTCGTTCCATTGGACCGTACTCCTTGATTACTCAACAGCCGTTGGGTGGTAAAGCGCAGTTCGGGGGTCAGCGATTCGGGGAAATGGAAGTTTGGGCACTCGAAGCATTCGGTGCAGCCAACATCCTTCGTGAAATTCTTACCGTTAAATCCGATGATATCATTGGTCGCGCGAAGACGTACGAAGCCATCGTTAAAGGTGACAACCTTCCTGAACCAGGAATTCCAGAGTCGTTCAACGTATTGTTGCACGAATTGCGTGGATTGTGTTTAGATGTTGTTTTGGATTAATCATTAAGAAGAGGAAATAGAATTATGTCCTACCGTAAAGACATTAAAGTAAAAAATGGATTCAATACCATCCGAATTGGACTTTCATCACCTGAGAGCATCAACGACATGTCGTATGGTGAAGTATTGAAACCTGAAACCATCAATTACCGTACTTACAAACCCGAAATGGGAGGTCTTTTCTGCGAACGAATTTTCGGTCCAGTAAAAGATTTCGAATGCCATTGCGGAAAGTATAAGCGCATCCGATACAAAGGAATTGTTTGCGATCGTTGCGGAGTTGAGGTAACTGAAAAGAAGGTTCGCCGTGAGCGCATGGGACACATCAAATTGGTGGTTCCAGTTGCACATATTTGGTATTTCCGTTCTCTTCCAAATAAAATTGGATACTTGTTGGGTCTTTCTACCAAGAAGCTCGACACGGTGATTTACTACGAGCGTTATGTAGTAATTAGTCCAGGGATGGTTAATGAGGTATTTACCCGTGGCGAAGATGCTAAAGGAAAAGACCAAGGTGCCATCCAACGTTTGGATCTTCTAACCGAGGAAGAATACCTCGAAATTTTAGATGCTCTTCCACGTGACAATCAAATGTTGGACGATTCCGATCCCAACAAATTTGTTGCAAAGATGGGTGCTGATGCACTTTTGGATCTTTTGTCCAACTTGGAATTGGATACCATGTCCATCGATTTGCGTGCACAAGCCGATACGGAAACGTCTCAGCAACGTAAATCTGAGGCATTGAAGCGTTTGAAAGTGGTAGAAGCTTTCCGTCATGCCAAAACCACCGGGTCGAATAACCCCGAGTGGATGATCGTGAAAATGGTTCCTGTTATTCCACCGGAATTGCGTCCGTTGGTGCCCTTGGACGGCGGTCGTTTCGCAACGTCTGATTTGAATGATCTTTACCGCCGTGTAATTATTCGTAATAACCGTTTGAAGCGTTTGATCGAAATCAAGGCTCCAGACGTGATTTTAAGAAATGAAAAACGCATGCTTCAAGAAGCGGTAGATTCTCTTTTCGATAACTCAAGAAAAGTGAATGCCGTAAAAGCAGAGGGTAACCGCGCTTTGAAATCCCTTTCCGATATGTTGAAAGGTAAGCAAGGCCGTTTCCGTCAGAACTTGTTGGGTAAGCGTGTGGATTATTCCGGTCGTTCCGTTATCGTTGTTGGTCCTGAATTGAAATTGCACGAGTGCGGTATTCCAAAGGATATGGCAGCGGAATTGTACAAACCATTCATCATTCGCAAGTTGATCGAGCGTGGAATTGTAAAAACCGTAAAATCTGCTAAAAAAGTAGTTGAACGCAAAGAAGCCGTGGTTTGGGAAATTTTGGAAAACGTAATGAAAGGACATCCAGTTCTTTTGAACCGTGCTCCAACCCTTCACCGTTTGGGTATTCAGTCGTTCCAACCAAAATTGATCGAAGGAAAAGCGATCCAATTGCACCCATTGGTTTGTTCTGCATTCAACGCTGACTTTGACGGTGACCAAATGGCGGTTCACTTGCCGTTGGGCAATGCTGCAATTTTGGAAGCCCAGTTGTTGATGTTGGCATCGCACAACATTCTCAATCCAGCGAACGGATCTCCTATTACCGTACCATCTCAAGACATGGTATTGGGGCTGTATTACATCACAAAACCACGTAAATCAATTCCTGAGAATCCAGTTCGCGGGGAAGGTTTAACGTTTTACGGACCAGAAGAAGTATCGATTGCTTACCATGAAGGACGTGTAGATTTGCACGCCATCATTAAGGTTCGTGTAAATGTTCGCGAAGGCGATGCATTGGTGAAAAAAGTAATTGAAACAACCGTAGGTCGTGTTTTATTCAATGCTTGTGTTCCTGAAAATGTGGGTTATATCAATGAGTTGTTGACGAAGAAGTCACTTCGTGATTTGATTACCCGCATCATCAATTATACCGATCTTCCAACAACGGTTAAGTTCTTGGATGATATCAAGTCTCTTGGTTTTAAGATGGCATTCCAAGGTGGATTGTCGTTCAACTTGGCCGACGTTATTGTTCCAGAAGCAAAGGTTTCTTTGGTGAACCAAGCGATGGAAGAAGTTGCAGAGGTAAAAGGGAACTACGACATGGGATTCATCACCAACAACGAGCGTTATAACCAAGTTATTGATATTTGGACTCGCATTAACTCTCGCTTGACGGATACGTTGATGAAAGAAATTTCGAGCCACAAACAAGGATTCAACTCCATTTACATGATGTTGGATTCTGGAGCTCGTGGTTCCAAAGAACAAATTCGTCAGTTGGGCGGTATGCGTGGATTGATGGCGAAGCCTCAAAAATCCGGTGCTTCCTCTCAGGGTGCGATCATTGAAAACCCAATTCTTTCGAACTTTAAAGAAGGACTTTCGGTATTGGAGTATTTCATCTCTACCCACGGTGCTCGTAAAGGTTTGGCGGATACTGCATTGAAAACGGCAGATGCGGGTTACTTAACCCGTCGTTTGCACGACGTTGCTCAAGACGTAGTGATCAATGAACATGATTGTGGAACCTTGCGCGGAATCGATGTTTCTGCTTTGAAAGACAACGAAGAAATCGTTGAACCGATTTCTGATCGTATCGTTGGACGTGTAAGTTTGAACGATGTTATTGATCCAGTAACCGGAGAGAAATTGGCTTCAGCCAATGAATTGATTTCCGACTTCGTTGCAAAAAATATCGAGAATTCCTCTTTGGATACCATTGAAATTCGTTCCGTATTGACGTGTGAGTCTGAAAAAGGAGTATGCGCTTTGTGTTATGGTAAAAACTTGGCAACAGGGAAATTAGCTCAGATGGGTGAAGCAGTTGGTGTTATCGCCGCTCAATCCATCGGGGAACCTGGAACTCAGTTGACACTTCGTACCTTCCACGTCGGTGGGGTTGCGGGTGGTTTCGTTGGGGAGTCTCAAATTTTAGCTAAATTCGACGGTATTGTTGAATTTGATGAAATTCGCACCGTTACCAACAAAACCAACGACGCTGCAAATGAAGTGGTATTAACACGTTCTGGTGAATTGCGCTTGTTGCACCCTGAAACCAAAACAGTTCTTGCCAACAACGTTATTCCTTACGGTTCTACGCTTTTCGTAAAAGATGGAGAAACCATCAGTAAAGGTCAGAAGATTTGTTCTTGGGATCCTTACAACGCGGTTATCCTCTCTGAATTTGAAGGTAAAGTTGAATTCGAAAACATCGTTGAAAACATTACGTTCAAAGAAGAATCCGATGAGCAAACCGGTTTCCGTGAGAAAGTAATCATTGAAACACGTGATAAAAAGCGTAACCCAGTTCTTCGCATTGTGAAGAAAGATCAGTTGTTGCGCAATTACAACATGCCGGTGGGATCTCACTTGGCCGTTTCCGATGGCGATAAAATTGTACCAGGACAAATTCTTGCAAAAATTCCACGTTCAGGAAACCGTACCCAGGATATCACCGGAGGTCTTCCACGTGTAACTGAATTGTTCGAAGCTCGTAATCCATCCAACCCAGCTGTTGTTTCTGAAATTGATGGTGTGGTAACATTCGGTGGTATTAAGCGCGGTAATCGTGAAATTCACATCGAATCTCGAGATGGAACCCAGAAGAAATACATGGTTCCCATGTCGAAACACATCCTTGTTCAAGATAACGACTTCATTAAAGCCGGTCACCCGCTTTCCGATGGAGCAGTTACTCCAGGAGCCATTCTTGCGATCAAAGGGCCAAGTGCCGTTCAAAACTACTTGGTGAACAACATCCAAGAGGTTTACCGTTTGCAAGGGGTGAAAATCAACGACAAACACTTCGAAGTCATTGTTCGTCAGATGATGAAGAAGGTTGAAATTGAAGATCCAGGTGATACCGAATTTTTGGAGCAAGAAATTGCTGATAAAATGGAGTTCAACAAATCGAACGATTGGATTTTCGACAAGAAAATCATTGTTGATGCAGGCGATAGCGATGTTTTACGTCGCGGTCAACGCGTAACCCTTCGTCAGATTCGCGATGAGAATTCTAAATTGAAGCGCCGTGATATGACTACGGTTCAGTACCGTGATGCCATTCCTGCAACTTCACGTCCGGTTCTTCAAGGGATTACTCGTGCTTCATTGAGTACCGAGAGCTTTATTTCTGCAGCATCTTTCCAAGAAACAACCAAGGTTTTGAATGAAGCCGCTATTTCTGGTAAGGTAGATTCGTTGGAAGGTTTGAAGGAAAATGTAATTGTTGGACACTTGATTCCTGCTGGTACTGGTATGCGTCGTTTCAATCGCGTATTGGTGGCCAATAAAGATGATTACGAATCCATTATGCCATCCAAGCATGCGGATATCTTGGAATAATCACTAAGAAATCGATAACAAAAAAGGTCGTTCCCTCGGGATCGACCTTTTTTTATGGGTGGATGTATTTTCCTGATCCGGTAATAACGATTTTTTCGTGTGGAGGCCTTTGGCTAACTTCAACATTTCCGTTGTACCGTATTTCTGCGATGATCGTTTGATTTGGAGCTTTCAGCTGAATATCGCCATTGGAATAACTAACCAAATGAGCTGTCTCGGTTTCTAACTCCAACCCATTGATTTGACTGCTTCCTCGAATGAACAAATAAGCATAATTGCTTTTTCCTTTCAAATCAAAATATGCACTGCCTGAAGAGTTAACCCACGCCATGAGGGTGTCGGTCTCCAAGTTTTCGAACGTAACATTTCCTGAATAGTACTCGGTGTAAAAAGTCAACTTGGGGGTGTAAAACGGTTTGGAAATGCTTAGATCGGCAGAACCATTTTGTTTGATGGAGTTGAGGTACGGGGTATAAATCTCTACCGAAAGGGTTTGATCGTAATTCCGTAACCAACTGCAGCGGTTCTTGTTTTTCAACTTCAACGTATCGTTTTCAACTTCAATGGAAATGAACGGTAAACTTCCCGACGGGCCATACAGGACCACCTTTGGAGTGTCGGAATAAAGGATGGTGCATGGAAGATGCTGGTTGATTTCCAAATGATGGAAAGGAAGGATGACCTTTTCCAACTTCCCTTTCTCGCCTCTTTGATGTTTGCACGGATCATCCTCCCATTTTGCGCAAGAAGTGAAAAGGACACTCCCGAAAAGGATGATGAAATACGTTCTCATGATTTCCAAAGGTATAAAATTCCAAATTCAAGATGGTCGGCTTGTGCAAAATGTGTTTTTAAGGAAGCCGTGAATTGCAATTGATCGTTTATTTTGCGACGAATTCCAATTCGTTGGTACAGTTTGCCTTCGAGGTTTTCCAGGGAATACAAATAGAAGCCTTGCTGCACGAAAGCAGCTAAACGGTTGTTTCCCCAGAAACCATACCCCACTTGCATTCCAATTTGCGCTGTTTGAACTGGGGTTAACTCTTTTTCTAAAATTTGGGAAAGGGTTTTCCGATTCGAGCCATCTAGGAAGATATCCATTCCAGTGGTGAAGAATTTTTTCTTCGAGATCATTTGAATCCATCCGGTTTGGCTAGAAAGAACCAGAGAGGTTGGTGCGCCAGGAAGATTGGCTTGATTAACAAATGCGCAGAGGGTTGAATACCATGCTGAGGGTGGAAAGCTTGTAGTTGGAGCTTTTAACGGAAATTTTGGAGAATTTGGGAGTGATTTACCAACCACAAAGTAGAAATTAAGGTAATTCAAACCGAGGTTTGGTTTTTTAAAGGATCCGTTGCTGGCGTGTTGTGCAAAAAGTTCAGTTCCAATGTTCCATTCGTTCATTTGAAATTTAGTTTGAAATCCGGTTAAGATTGAAACGTTCCATTTCGAGCCGATGGCAATGTTTTTTGGATTAGAAACTTGATGGAAAGGGTTCTCAATTCGAGCAATTCCGGCTCCACCTAACCAATTCCATTGAAATTTCGAAGTATTGATGATGGGATAAACGTGGGTAGGAGTAAGGGCCCATTGGGAACCAATCACCGGATTTTGGGAAGGGAAGTAATGCAGAAAAACTTGGGTATTCCTGCTTCTATCCAATAAACTTATTGC
>CANHCV010000012.1 GCA_947459245.1 Bacteroidota bacterium | reverse complement strand
GCAGTATCGTTGAAACGCAAAAGATCGTTCGCCAAGGAGGTGTATCCTACAAAATTGTATGAACCACCCGCTGAAACGTTAACCCGAGTAGCGAAGGCATACCTTACGGAAGTTCCTGCTGGAATAATTCCAGGAATGGTGGCATTTACTGGTGCTCCTCCGTTCATGGAATAAGCAACAGAAACGTTACTTTGGTTGGACGTTCCAAAGTTTTGAACCCAAACAACAACGGTATCTGAAGCAGATAAACCGCAACCTGAAATGGGTTTTTCAAAATATGCAACACCAACATCATTTGGTTGCAACAAAGAAGCAGAATCGTAAATTTCAAAATTGTCAATTCCAACCCCATCGTATTCAACAGAACCATCGGAATAGAAATGGAAACGGAAAATAACCTGAGTTAAAGAAGTTAAACCAGAAAGGTTGTGCTGTGCACGAACCCATCCGTTGGAGTTATTCATCCAAATTGGACCGGTGTAATAGGTGCGGGTTAAAGAACCGTTGTACCAGTTCGAACCTGTTCCCTGTGCACCAACCGCTGCCCAAGTAGAACCACCATCGGTAGATGCTTCCAAAATAGCACCATCGTAAGAGTTTTCAGTGCGGTAGTTCAAATCAAATCGAACCATGGGCTGAGATAAACCGGAAAGATCGTAACAACCGGTTTGAATCCATGAATCTTCGTTGGTGTTGTAGTTTCCAGAAAGATTGGTTACCCAAATGTTGGGCGAAGAAGGAGCGGTAGTAATTACTGTTCCAGCTGGAGCTCCATGCGCCCAACTGTTGTTGGTACCACCTGTTGCTAAACTGGAATTCACGTCGAAATTCAACGTATCACCACCGGTTTTGGAAGAAAGGTTAACTACGGTTCTAAAAGCCGTATCGTTCAAGGTGTTGTTGTCGCCAGTAGCGCGAACCCATGCCTCGAAAACAAAAGTCCCCGTGCTTGGAAATACGTAAGCAGCTGGAAAGTTGAACGAACCTGTTCCACCAACAGGAATGGCTCCAGCAATGGTGCCGTTCACAGCAGCACCGCCGTTCACCCGGTAAGAAACCGAAGGGCTGTTGATCACGGTTGAACCAACGTTGGAGAAATTCACCCGTACAATTTGGGTGGTTAACCCGCATCCCGATGACATGGTGTCAATCGAGGTTAATGCAAGGTCGGTTTGGGCTTGAGCTCCTAACAAGAAGCCAAAAGCCGCAATGAGCATGGTAAATAGTTTTTTCATGTAGGAAAAGTTTTGCCAAATTTAATGTTTTATCGGCAAAAATCCCAAATTTTGTTGAAGAAGATTTCTCTTCAAAAGAATTATTTTCGGTTGAAAGTGAGGCGTTTTGCACCTCGGTGGTTCAAGACTTGTTCACCGTTCCACCCCAAATTCCCATTCACCCACGTATGGGCAACCGAGTGTTGAAACGTTACGCCCTCAAATGGCGACCAACCGCAATGGTACAATAAATTTGATTTTTCTACCTTAAAAGACTGATTGTCAACGTGTACTAGGTCTGCAAAAAAACCTTCCTCTACCCGGCCTCTTCGGTCAACTTGAAACATTTCAGCTACATTCTCGGCGTATTTCAGGGCAATGAGCTCCTCGTTGAAAACGCCATTTCTGCACATTTCCAACAACGCAGGAAGTGCATGTTGAACCAGCGGTCCACCCGATGGCGCCTTGCCGTAAACGTTCTGTTTTTCTTCCAGCGTATGCGGCGCATGGTCGGTGGCCAAAACATCAATCCGGCCATCCAATACCGCCGCACGAATGGCATCCCGATCCGATTTTTTCTTCACGGCAGGATTCCATTTGATGAAATTTCCCAATCGTTCATAATCTTCGTCGCAAAACCACAAATGATGAATGCAGGCTTCGGCCGTAATTTTCTTTTCCCTCAACGGAATGTTGTTCTTGAACAAACTCAACTCCTTGGCGGTACTGATGTGCAGCACGTGCAAACGTGCTCCCGTGCGTTCAGCCAAGGCCACCGCTTTGGAAGAACTTCGGTAACAAGCTTCTTCGTCTCGAATGATGGGGTGGTAATGGGGAGGAATATCGTCTCCGAATTCAGCTTTGGCTTCAGCCAAACGCTGAGCAATGTATCCGTCGTCTTCGGCGTGAACGGCAATGAGCCCTTCGAAAGTGCGGAATATTTTTTCTAACACTTCGCAATCGTCCATCAACAAATTTCCTGTTGATGATCCGAGAAAAATTTTCAATCCGCAAACGTTTTGCAGATCGGTTTTCATCACTTCATCGTAATTATCAGCCGAGCAGCCCATGAAAAAGCTGTAATTCGCGGCCGAATGTTCGGCGGCAATCGCGTATTTCTGGGCCAAAAGATTTTGGGTTAACACCGGCGGATTCGTATTGGGCATTTCCATGAACGAAGTAATCCCTCCCGCAACAGCGGCCCTACTTTCCGAAGCGATGTTTCCTTTGTGCGTTAATCCCGGTTCCCTGAAGTGAACCTGGTCGTCGATCAATCCCGGAAAAAGTAAATCGCCTTTCAAATCCACCGTGTTGGCAGCAATTTTACTTTTCCCAATCGGAAGTACGTCGTAAATGATTCCATCTTTGATGTACAAATTCGCTTCAAATCGTCCCTTCCCGGAAACAACCGTGGCGTTTTTTATCGACCATTCATTCATGCTTCAAAGGTACTTTTTTCAAATGGTATTTGCCAGATGATGCCAAGGCATTTGTTGAATCCGTAGAAAAATAAAACCCCACATCGCTCATTCCTCGGTTCCACCATCGGTGGTAACGAATGCCGTACGCAATCCAAACCCAGTCTTGGTCCAAAGGCGGCTGATGCCCCACCAAACTCCCATCTGGAAGAAAATTTGAGAATTTTTCCATGGCCAAAATTTGCTCCCGATCCCGTTCTTTCTCACCGGTATGCCACCAAATTTCTACCCCCATAAATAGAAACAAAATCCATGTGAGCGGACGAATTTTTTTTGGAAGAAGAACAGATTTTTCGTCTGAAAAAGTCGCTATGGCCATCCAGGGCAGAAAAGGCAACCAATAATAGTCGTGTTGTTTGCCGCTCAACAAAAGGGGAAGAAGTACCAAAAAGACCTTTGCCCAACCTATCCAAATGGTTCGTGGAATTCGAAAAGAACCGCTTACCAACATCCGCACCACCACAAAAGGAAGAAAGCATTGCAACCCGTGCTGAAAAAATAAACCGCGGTGGGGTTCTTCCATCGATCCCCAAACCTGAATTTTCAAGTAGTTCGTGAAGAAATCCCGCCCTTCTTCCCCTGCAAAAACCGGAACCGCTAATAGCAGAAAACCCAGCAGTTGTTGGATGAAAAAACCGATTTTCTCTCTCAGATTTCCGGAAGTTAAAAGGAAAACCAGAAAAGGAAACAAACCCACCGGGCCTTTAATTCCCACCGATATGCCAATCAGTAAACCTGAAACAAGGCCCGGCCACGCTTTTTCTTTTCGAACGGGATGGTATGCCAATCCAACCGCCCAAAGGGTGGAAAGGGTTAAGGGAGTGTCTAAAATATGGGCTCCGGCCGACCAACAAACCAATGGCAGGATGGTCCACAAGGTGGCAATCAGCCACCGATCCAGGCGAGGATTGATCCACTTCAACAAGGGAAAGAAGGAAATAAAAATCCCCACGTTTAGGAGAAGAGAAACCGATTTTTCAATCCAAATGGAATCGCCCAATGCCAGAAATACCAACGATTCCAATCCGAAAAACAGGGGCGGATGTCCGTAAAAGGAATCATTCCAATAATTAGGGTGCCAAAACGAACCCAACCCGATCGATAAATTTCGACTGATGCTGGCGTAGGTTAATCCGTCAACAAACATTCCTTGTTCCAGAACGCCCCATAACCAAAAAGGGAGGAAAACGGATATCGCCAGCATTCCTTTCCCCCAAAGCGAAAGTTCGTTATTCATCCTTGATCAATCTGCTTCCCGAAATTTTCCAAATTCCTCTGCACATTTTGGAAGGGGTTGCCGTGTTTAAAAGGATTTCTGCCGGAATGGTTTTTCCATCTTTCCAAATTCCCCAAGATTTCCCACAGCGGTACCAAGCGTCCATGCGAACGTCTCCTCTTCGCAGCAACCATTGGGCGTTGGCTCCAAAGGTGAACAAGCCGAGTTGTGGGTCGTACAGTTGAACCTTGATGGAGTTTTTTTCAACGGTTTCGAATAGAAAAACGGGGAGGATGGATTCGGGCAAACTCAAAAAATCGAGGGAAGTTCCTTCAAAAATGATTTGCCCTGATCGGTTAATTTTCACCAAAGTTCGGTCGCGCTCCCGGTACCACCAGAAATTTCCGTCGCTGCTGCGCGCAATCAACGTGGCTTTGGTGAAACCTCCTTCCAAGGGCAATTGATAGATGGGAGTGAGGTTGTTATCGAATTCCTGCAAAAAACCTTTGCCCGAATAAAAAACGATGGGATTCAGCGGATTCAAAACGTCCAATTGAGAAGGAATTCCCCAGCCGCTTTCCCGGAAATGACCAATCAAAACCCCTTGCGCACTGTATTTTTGAATGGCTCCGTCTTCCAAAATCACAAATGCATTTCCTAACGCATCGGTTTGAACTTCTTTGGCAGGAATTCCCAAGTCAATGGAAATTTGGGCCCAAGAAAAGGACGAAAAGAAAATGAAGAAAAAAAGGAGGATTAGTTTTCCCATTGTTTCAAAGATAGGATTCCTTCCTGCATTTCTGCATAGGTAAACGAATGAATCCAATCTCCCAAATTGCAGTAGGTTGCTTTTTCATTGAGCTGAAACATCAGTGGCTGATGCCGGTGCCCCATGATCATGTAATCGAAGGGTTCTTTTTGCAGTTCTTCCCGGCCGTACGCTACCAGGTATTCTTTCTCCCCCAAAAAGGCCGGGTGTGGATCTTGGCTATCCCTCGAACTTTTCGACCACTTTTTGGCCAAACTGAACGAAAAATTGGGATGCAAGCGAGAGAAAAGCCACTGGGCCCAGGAAGCATGAAATACTTTGCTCATCAACTTAAATCCGTGATCTCCTGGGCCCAAGCCGTCGCCATGCCCCAGTAAACACGTTTTTCCTTGCAATGAAATGCGAATGGGCCGCCGAATGGTTTTCCAACCGATTTCTTGTTCCAGGTATTCTTTGGCCCACAAATCGTGGTTGCCTGGAAAAAAGTAAATGGGAATACCGGAATCGCTCATTTCGGCGAGTTTTCCCAACAGTCGAACAAATCCTTTGGGGGCGGTGTAGCGGTATTCGTACCAAAAATCGAAAACATCGCCCATGAGGTAAAGGGCATCGCAATCGGGAGCAATGGATTGGAGCCACGCCACAACTTTTCGCTCCCGAATTCGGCTTTCAGCATCGTTGGGCGTACCCAAGTGAAAATCGGAGGCGAAATAAATCTTTCCCATTAATCTTGCAGCAAGAAGAGAACAATTTCTTTGGGGCCGTGGGCTCCCAAAACCAAGGTTTTTTCAATGTCGGCCGTTCGAGAAGGCCCGGTGATGGTAGAAATCATGCTGGGCATTTCTCCCTGGTAACGCTCGCGAATTACATCAAACGCGTCGATGAATTCGGGAACGATTTGGTGGGCAAAGGCCACCACTGCATGAATGTGTGGGATAACGGTAGATGTTCTTCCCATCATTTGTCGGCTGGAAACGACCACGCTGCCCGACAGGGCAATCAACGCCTCACAGCCGGTAACAACCGCTTCTGCTTGATCCAATTCGGTTTTCTTTTGAACGGGAAGTTGGTATTCATCCGTCCAACGGTTCAACCAAGGTTCCACGCAAAACACGTCGACCAAATTTTTCTGAGCCACCCATTGCCGGAAGAAAGCCGCGAATTCGTGTCGGCTGCTGCAATAAATGAATTGGCCATTGAGGGAGGTGAAACGTTTTGCGAAAGCAATCGTGGGATCGGCATCATCGGTTACAAACAAACCAGCTTCGGGCTGCTCGTTCACCGGTGCTGGAGCATCGGTTTTGGTAAGCAGAGCGGCCCGAATTTTCTTGAGCATTTGCTCGCGAGCGGTCGTTTGTTCGTTGAACGAGTTATTCATCGTTTTTCGGATCTTCTGGGGAAGAACCATTTTCGGTTTCGTTATTTTCTGAAGCGGGTGTTGAAGGTTCTTCCGAGTTCGGAAGTTCGGCCGCAGGAGTTTCGGGAAGCAATGCTACATCTTCGTGTTCGGCAGTTTTTGCAAACGGACGTTTTCCAATCAATCGTTCCACGTCTTTGGTATAGATGACTTCTTTATCCAGCAATTCCAAAGCGATGCTTTCCAATTGCTCGCGGTGTTCATGAATGATTTGACGGGTTCGATTTCGAGCATCTTCAATCACTTTTCGAACTTCTTCATCGATCATTTTGGCAGTTTCATCCGAATAAGGCTTCTGGAACTGATATTCACCCGTTTTGTCGTTGAAGCTCACCAATCCAATGCGGTCGTTCATGCCGTATAAGGTGACCATTCCGTAGGCCATTCGAGTGATGCGTTCCAAATCGTTTTGGGCTCCGGTACTTACTTGACCGAAGAAAATTTCTTCAGCTACGCGTCCACCCAAAGCCATGCACATGTTGTCGATGAGTTGTTGGGTGCGGTACAAGTATTGTTCTTTGGGCAAATATTGGGCATATCCCAAGGCGGCAACGCCTCGAGGAACGATGCTTACTTTCACCAAGGGATCGCACCCTTCGAGGAACCAACCCACTACGGCGTGTCCGGCTTCGTGGTAGGCCACAATTTGTTTTTCTTCCTTGGAGATGATTTTGTTTTTCTTCTCCAATCCACCAATAACGCGGTCGATGGCATTGTTGAAATCGATGGGTTCAATTTGATCTTTTCCACTTCGAGCAGCGATGAGGGCAGCTTCGTTGCAAACGTTGGCGATATCGGCTCCGGCGAAACCGGGGGTTTGTTCGGCCAATTGAACGGCGTCTACATCTGCGCTGATGCGCAGTGGGCGGAGGTGTACTTTAAAAATTTCTGATCTTCCTTTGATATCGGGAGCATCGATGGAAATTTGACGATCGAAGCGCCCCGGACGAAGCAAGGCCGCGTCCAATACGTCGGGGCGGTTCGTTGCTGCAATGATGATGATTCCCAAGTCGGTTCCGAAACCATCCATTTCCACCAACAATTGGTTGAGGGTATTTTCGCGTTCGTCGTTTCCGCCCATCATGGCACCTTTGCCGCGTTGGCGTCCAACGGCATCAATCTCATCAATAAAAATAATGCAAGGTGCTTTTTCTCGAGCTTGTTTGAACAAATCGCGCACCCTAGAAGCTCCAACTCCTACGAACATTTCAACGAAATCGGATCCGGAAAGGGAGAAGAAAGGAACTTGAGCCTCACCGGCTACGGCTTTGGCCAATAAGGTTTTACCGGTTCCGGGAGGGCCAACCAACAGGGCTCCTTTCGGAATTTTCCCGCCCAATGCGGTGTATTTTTTAGGATTTTTGAGGAAATCGACAATTTCCATCACTTCTACTTTGGCTTCATCGAGGCCAGCAACGTCTTTGAAAGTGACGTTTACTTTGGCGTTTTTCTCGAATAAGGTGGCTTTCGATCTTCCGAAATTGAAGATTTGACCGCCACCGCCACCGTTCATGCGGCGGAAGACGAAAATCCAGATGGCTACCATCACCAGGAGCGGAAGCAAATAGCCCAACCATTCTCCGTAATTGGCCCTGCGCTCCCATTTTACCTCCACTTGATCGGCTTCGGGAATGTTGTAATGCGTTTGGGTGGTGTCAATATCTACCTCCATCGCATTCACATCCTGCTTGGTGAAGTAGAATTGTGGACTGCTTGTAGGGGTGCTTTCTTTGATTTTGTGATCTTTGAAAAAAGCCTTCTTGATGGTGATTTCGATGACGTGGACTTCGTCTTTTTTGTACCCCGACAATTTCTCTACGTGGCCTTTGGCCAGCATTTCATTTCGAAAGATTTTGTAAGAAATTTGTTTTACGTTTTGGTAATCACGGAAAAAAGTGAAATACAAAACAAGTGCTCCAAAAATGAAGTAAATCCAGTAAAAGTTAATTTTTGGACCTTTGATGGGGTTTTTTGGTTGTTCGCTCATGGTTTTTTTTCTGAATCGCAAATGTTACGATAGGTTAGGAACGTCAGTTCGTTGGGCATCGTTCCATAAATCTTCTACCCGGTAATATTCCCGTAAATCTTTAAGGAACACGTGCACCACGGTGTTCACATAATCCATCAAAACCCATTGGGAGTGTTCAATTCCTTCAACGTGCCAAGGTTTGGATTGCATCAACTTTCGAACTTCTTCTTCAATGGAGCCCGCAATGGCCCTCACCTGGGTGGTTGAGGTTGCATGACAAACAATGAAAAAGTCGGTTACCGTTTCGCCTAATTCGCGTAGATCGAGAATGACAATGTCTGTGCCTTTTTTTTCTTGAATGCCGTGAACGATGGCGTCGTTCAGAGAATGGATGGGAGTTACTTTTGGAGATTTAGCCATGGAAGGTTTCGGTGGAAATTTAATGAGTTGAAAACGATTGAATGGTTTTTGTTGGCAATTTGCGCTTTTTTTGATTGATTTGCAACCAACAAAAATACACAATCCTTTGTCGCTTCCCAACTGTAACACCAAAGTCCTCGGACAAGTTTATCAATATTTTGAAGAAATTGATTCTACACAATCGGTATTAAAAAATCTGCCATCGGAAAAATTGGCAGATGGAATGCTCGTTCGTGCCGGATTTCAATCCCAAGGAAGAGGACAAATGGGCAGTTCATGGGAAGCGAAATCGAACATGAACCTTACTTTCTCGGTGTACATCGAACCAAGCCGATGGAATCTCACTTCTCCATGGCAACTTTCAATGTGGGTGGCCATCGCCCTTTGTCAAACCATCCAACAACTGCTTCCCGAATCGGAAGTTCGCATCAAGTGGCCCAACGACATTTTGGTTCATCACGAAAAAGTTGCAGGAATTTTGGTTGAAAATTCATTTCGAGGTGAGCACTGGCAAAGCAGCATCATCGGGATCGGTTGGAACATCCTTCAACAGAATTTCGATCCTCAATTTTCGGCTACCTCCATGGTCCTGTCTCACTCCAAGGTATCCGATCCTTCCGCATGCTTGGTTTCCTTTCTGGAACATTGGGAAAAAGTGCCAACTGCGCATCTTCAACATCGCTATTTAGATCTTTTGTGGATGAAAGACCAGTGGCAAAGCATTCAGGCGGAAAACGAAGAACGCATGGGGTGCATTCGAAATGTGGATGAAAATGGAAGGCTAATGGTTGAATGGGAAGATGGAAAAGTGGGATCGTACGGATTGAAAGAACTTCAGTTTTTGCGATGAATCCTTTCGTAAACGTGCACCATCACGGTCCATCTTCGGGATCGATTTCGATTCGGAACTTCGATTATTGGGAAGATGTGGAACTCCCGAATGGATTTTTTTCGGCGGGGATTCATCCGTGGTATCAGCCAACCGAAGAGCAGTGGGCCGCAATTCAAAAGGCCTGGGAAGATCCCCGCTGTTTGGCTTTGGGGGAATGCGGATTGGATCGGTTGCGGGGGCCAAACATGGTCGAACAGCAAAAGATTTTGCTGAAGCAACTCGAATCGTGTGCCCTTCCCGTTTTGGTTCATGCCGTAAAAGCAGATGCCGAGATGTGGGAGATGATTCAAGCGTTTCCTGCCAAAAAATGGGTTATTCACGGGGCGATGGGAAAATGGGAAAGGTGGAAAAAATGGATGGACCATGGCGTTTGTTTCTCCTTTGGAAAGGGATTGCTGAACGATGCAGCAACCCAGGAAACCTTTCGAAACACCCCCATGGGGCAACTTTTTTTGGAAACCGATGCGGCGGCCATTCCCCTTTTAGAGTCCATTTATGTTCAAGCCGCCGCCATCAAACAGAAAGAAATGGACGTGGTGAAGCAAGAAATTTGGAGTAATTTTGCGACTACATTTGAAAAATATGGTACCTGATTGGTTAACGAGAACGGAATTGCTCATTGGAGCAGAAAACATTGAAAAACTACAAAAATCGCACGTGTTGATTGTGGGTTTGGGAGGTGTTGGTGCCGTTGCCGCCGAAATGATTTGCAGGGCAGGAGTGGGGGAAATGACCATTGTTGACGGTGATGTGGTGGAGCCCAGCAACCGAAATCGGCAATTGCCCGCGTTGGTGAGCACCGATGGAATGTCGAAAGCCGAGGTGTTGGGAGCTCGTTTTTTGGATATCAATCCCAATTTGAAATTGCACATGCGCAATTTGTACATTCGAGATGGGGTAACTTCGGAATTGCTGCATGCCGCCAAGTACGATTATGCGGTGGATTGCATTGATACGCTTTCTCCCAAAGTATATTATTTGTTGGAGTGCATGGAATTGGGCATTCCGGTGGTTGCATCGATGGGAGCGGGCGGAAAGTTGGATCCAACTCAGGTGAAGGTGGTGGATATTTCGGAGACGTACAATTGCAATTTGGCGAGATACGTTCGGAAGAAACTGCATCAAAAAGGATTTTACAAAGGGTTGAAGGTGGCGTTTTCACCGGAGCTCCCTGTGGGGAAAATTACGGTGAATCCGGAAGGCGGCCCCAAGAAATCAACCATTGGCACCATGAGTTATTTGCCGGCCGCTTTTGGGTTGGCGGTTGCTAGCGTGGTGATTCGCGATTTGATGGAAAAGAAATAATCGATGGGAAAGGCGCTGCTCAAAAATCCAATCATGTCGCTCCTCGTTTTGGTGGGCATGTTTGGATTTTGGGCTATGCTTGCTCCTTCGAGCGATGGCCTTCGGTTGTCGTTTCCCGATGGCGGTTTGTTGCAGGTTTGGGAGCCACCCGCTTGGGCGTTTTCCACCTGGTTTTCGTTGCTCCTCGATTTGCTCTCAGGGGTGTTGCTCATTCTTTTCCTTTTGAAAGTAGAGTTCATTGAAAGCGAGTGGGGGTGGGTGGCTTTGCAGTTTTTTACGGTATTGTTTTTTGTTCCAGAGTGGAGGTGGGGGGGAATTCACCACTGGGCTTTGCCGGTTTTTTTGTTCACGTTATGGCAAATCCAGGATTTGGCTCATGAAAAGAAATTCTTGGTAAAAGGGTACGATACCGGATTTTTATTGGGATTATTGTCGTTGTTAACCCCTTCGTTTTCGTTTCTTCCGGTGGTGCTGCTGCTGTTGGCCATGGTCATTGGCACTTTGCGCATTCGCACGGTATTCTTGTTTTTCTTGGGATTGCTTTCTCCCTTGTTTTTGTTTGCTTCGATCTTATTTTTGGTGGATGCGGAAGCGTTGAATATGGGGTTGTTGGAGGAATACCGTTGGTTTCTTCCTGATTTCTCGTTTGCAAGCAGCGATCATTTTTACGGATTGGGTTTCTCGATGGTTCTAACGTTGGGAGTTGCGCTGATTCCGTTGGAGCGAGGGAAATTGGTTTTTCAGCGAAGGATCAATCAGGCATTTATTTTTGGCGCCCTGGTTTTGATGGGCTATGGTTTGTTGGTTGGGGAGGGCGCATTGAGTTTTTGGATGGTGATTTCACCTTTTGTGGCGGTAGGTTCGGCCAGAGCCATCAGCAGCATTCGGGTGTGGTGGCTGCAGGATTCGCTTTTGCTGCTGCAGTGGGGGTTGTTTTTCTTGATGTATTTGTGAGGAGGGGGTTACGGGAGTTTTTTTTCAATGAAAAAACTTCCATTGATTTTCGACAAAATGAGTCAATAGTGAGATGATACTGCTTTGGGTGTAGTTCAAATAACTTCATAGCGTTATTTTGTAACTTGTAGTTCAAGTGCTCAAAATCTAGTTTTGTTGTGTACTAAAAAACACCAATGAAACTAATTAAATTCATGAGTTTAGCCATTCTGGGAATGAGCTTACTCGGGTCTTGTAAGAAGGATGATTTTTCGGTTCAAGAAAAATCAATTACTTGGAATTACAATCAATTTGATGATCTTTATTATGCAGACATTCCGGATTCAAGAATTACGGACTTTGTACTGACCAATGGATCAGTAGATGTTGAAATTAAAGATGCTGGATCGATTTTTGGAGGAGGCTATTTAGGATTGCCTGCTACATTGTATACCAATGAAGTTACGTACACCTACAAAAATGGAAATGTGCATCTAGAATGTTACAGTGATATTAATGACACTGAAGATCCAATTATTGATTTAGGATTGGGAACAGTAAAAATCACTGTTTACAAAGATTTAGCTGCCAAGAGAAAATCTACTCCCAGTTTCGGAAAACAAAAGGTCAAATCTATCCACTAAATTTTAGATTGGAGCAAGTCAATCATTTTCGATTGGTTTTCAATGACCTTTTCCAATTGTTGGTTGACTTGCTTTAATTCTTGAATTCGTAATTCAAATGAGGCTCGTTCAGCGTCGGAAACGGTGTAATAATTCACCACACCGTTGATGGAAGGCGATTGGTTGTGTTGGATGTTAAAAACAACTTGTTCGTCAAATTTCATGATATCCATTCCGTCTGCTAGGTCAAGTATTTTAGCAATCTGTTCGAGGCGATCGATGGAAATGGAGGATTCTCCTCGCTCAATTTTTCCATAACCACCCAAGGACATTCCTAATTCTTTGGCAATGTTTTCTTGTTTCAATCCTTTCAATTCTCGGATTTTACGAATTTTCTCACCAATTCGGGCGTTTACGGCTGAAATCATAAAAACGAAGATAAAACCAAAACCCTAAAATGTTTAAAATGAAAATCAGATTAATTCTTTCTTCAGCTCTTTTTCTTCTAATTGTTACATCATGTGTAAATATTTATCAGTCTATTGATGCCCAAGATTTAGCTAAGAATCAAAAAACAATTGCAGTAATTCCATCTAAAGTTACAATTGCTGCAAGAAAGAATATCGATTCTGAATCTATTCGGCAGCAACAGTTAGCAGACGGAGAGAACTTTCAAAATGAGATTTTTAACTGGTTTCAAAAACGACAAATGCAAGGAAATAATATTCCAAATTTGCAGGAATTAAATGTTACAAATAGTAAACTTAAAAAATCTGGTTTCTTAGATAATAGTTATTCCTATTCTGAATTATGCTCTATTCTTAACGTAGATGGAATCATATTTTCTTCTTTTCAAGTATCAAAACCTATGTCAGAAGGGGCGGCAATTGCTGTGGCGGTTTTGGGTGGATATTCTTCCACTAATCAAGTTTCAATGGATCTAGGAATCTTTGATAATAAAGGACAAAAAACCATTTGGGATTTTAAACATACA
Organism: Bacteroidota bacterium; assembly: GCA_947459245.1. Taxonomy (GTDB): domain Bacteria; phylum Bacteroidota; class Bacteroidia; order UBA7662; family CANHCV01; genus CANHCV01. The sequence goes on along the minus strand of CANHCV010000012.1, from coordinate 36,282 downwards.
TATTCGGGCGGAATAGGTTCAAATCCTACCCAATTAATAAATGGTTTAATGAGAAAAGCTAGTAAAAAATTGCCCTATTAATTAAACAATTAAACAATTAAACAATTAAACAATTAAACAATTAAACAATTAAACAATTAAACAATTAAACAATTAAACAATTAAACAATTAAACAATTAAACAATTAAACAATTAAACAATTAAACAATGAAAAAGCTATTATTTATTTCAGCCCTAATTTTTCTTGGAATCAAAGCTAATGCTCAGGTTTCAGGGTCAGCAAATTTTGGAATTTTTAAACCTACCTATGAAGGTTCAGAATCACAGGTTGGGTTCAGTATTTCAGCCAAATATAAATTAAATCCAAAATTCGCAGTTGGTGCAACCTTCGGATCTTTCTCTAAGAACGATAAAGATTTTGATATGAAAACCTCTACCATGCCAATCGTTGGATTAGTTGAATATCATCTTTCAGATAAGAAAGTTAATCCATACTTAGGGTTAGATTTCGGTTTGTATAACCTTAGTTCTTCTGTTTTTGGATTTAAATATAGTGATTCATATATTGGTTTAGCTCCAACTTTTGGAATTAATTTTTCGATTTCTGAAAAAGTTGCTTTTAATTCAAACGTAAAATATCACAATATTTTTACTCCGGAAGAATCGACTAGCGCTCTTGGAATCAATGCGGGCTTATCAATTAAGTTTTAATTGGTTGTCAATGTAGTTTCAATTGCCAATCCCCCAACAAAAAATCCCAGCCATTGGCCGGGATTTTTTGTTGCTACAACTTCGGATTGGTTTTCACAATCAGACAACTCCGCTGCCTTAGGCCCTCGAAGGCACCACACTATCCCGATCCCCAAGTTATAGAAACTAAGATTTGTTTTTTTTTGGATGGTGATTTCACCTTTTGTAGCGGTAGGTTCGGCCAGAGCCATCAGCAGCATTCGGGTGTGGTGGCTGCAGGATTCGCTTTTGCTGCTGCAGTGGGGGCTGTTTTTCTTGATGTATTTGTGAGGAGGGAGAAAAAGTCTTTTTGAATAGACGGAACATTAATCCCTTATTGTTATTCCGTTTGTAGGTTCAACTCATGGGATAATCCTTCTTTTTTTTATTTTTTATTGAGGTAGATTAGGGACCAATAATAGCTTTAATTTGCTTTTTTAGGTATTTATTTTACTAACAAAGCATGTAAATATTTAACTTAAAAAAATACTTTATTTCATTAAAAGAAATTTGTTTTTTTTGAATTGAGAATGTATGTTTACCAAATAAAGAAAAACAATTAAAAATTAAACCTTCAAAAAATGAAAAAACAAATTCAAAAAACTCTTTTGGTAATTTGTTCTGGTGCAATTATTACTAGTTGCGCAAGTTCAACCATGATCAATTCTGTACCAAATGGTGCAAAGCTTTACCTTGATGGTGAATCTGTAGGAACCACACCCTATCGTCATAAAGACACAAAAATTGTAGGAAGTCAAACCGATGTAAAAATGGAAAAAGAAGGATTTGAAACGTTTAATACTTCCTTTTCTAGAAATGAACAAGTAGATGTTGGGGCTGTTGTTGGTGGTTTATTTTTATTTGTTCCATTTCTCTGGACCATGAAATATAAACCTACACACAATTATGAGTTAACCCCAGTTACAAAAACAGAAACTAATAAAAAATAAAATTATGCTGAAAAAAGCTATTTTAAGAAACGCGTTACTCTTGTTGATGTTACTTGCTATCACCACATCATGTTTAACAACTAAAACAAATGTTGGAATGTATCAGCAAAAACAAGGGACAGAACAAACCTTTGAAAAAGGAAAGCAACTATGGTTGTTTTGGGGTCTAGTTCCTTTAGGAAGAACAAATGTTGCTACCCCACAAGATGGCGATTGCCAAGTAGTCACCAAATTTAAGTTTACTGATGTTCTTATTTCAGGATTAACAGGTGGAATATTGTATTCCTATTCTATTGAGGTAAAAGTGAAAAAATAAATTTTAAACGGCCTTCGGGCCGTTTTTTTTGTTTCAAAAAAATAAGTAGGTCCAATTTTTCTAGGCATTATTCCGGTGCCTGTGGCCCTCGAAGGCACCACACTATTCCGGTCCCCGAGTATCCGCTGGTCTCGATACTAATTTTCTGACGAAAATTCACTCGACCAGCAGGTATTGCCGAGTGTCCCGACATTCGTCGGGATTTATCGAGGGGCCGACCTTCAAGAACCTCAGGGAGCTGCTACATTCGCAATCCCTCAATCCACCCACGTTACATCCATCCAAAAATGGAGGGAGCCCGCTTGAGAGGCCTTGTAATTCGTGTGCCAATAATTATTCAAAACGTACCAGTACAAGGCACTCCCCGGCTTCGCCGCCTCCCGCTTCCAAACCTTCGCCCCATTTACCGTATTCTCTTCCATCATTCCTCCCACTTCCAACAACGGTAAATCCCAGCAACGAAGACGTAAATTGCCGTCGCTCCTGCCCAAAATCACTTCCTTTTCCACACAAACGAACTCCCGATTGCTGCCCGCTAACTGCTTCTCCGAGCCATACATCAACGAATCAACCCCGCTGCCGTACAACAACGTCTTCCAATCCAACGGCAAACCAATGTGCAACGATTCCTTGGTGCGAACCTCCTGCTTTTTCAAATCGTACTCGATGTAAAGCCGTTGGTTCTGGTGGTTAAAATGGTAGGTGATGCTGCCATAATCCAACCCCTCCAATTCCAAAGAAACCAACAAGATGCTTTCATTGTACCGGGTAGAAGCCTTCATTCGTTTTACTTTCGGAAGAACCGTTTCAATGGGATTGATCCCTTTTCGGTAAATGAGGCCAAACAGTCCAGCTTCCGCGGTGGTCGCACTGATTTTTTTCCGGTTAATGGTGATGGATTTCAACCCTCCAGTAGTGGAATCAATGTCCCAAGCGAAGGCTTCCATTTCTTTGGTTAGGTTTTGATATTCGGCCACCGATTCAGAAATCGGATACCGTTCCATCAATCGATCCATGATGGCTTGGGCCGAATCCAAGTAGCTTTTTTTGATGGCCCATTGCTCGGTGGTAAACGGAAGGTCGGGGTCGCTGATGCTGCACCAACTTCCCCACGTATGTTCATGGAAAAGCACCAAGTATTGGGTAATTTGGTCGATGTCCCTTTCCCACTCCCCAAATCGCAACTTCTCTTCGGACGGATCTTGGGTTAACCAAATCACTTCCCGAGCCAATTTTCGAGCTTGCATTTCTTCGGCCACCGTAGAAAGCGCACCGTCTTCCCAGTAAGGCGTGATTTCTCCCCTTTTTGTGGGAATTTGGTTTCCGTATTTTTTCTCAAAGGCATAAAACAAGGTAGGAATGTCGTTGATCACCAATTGGGGGTAGATAAACTTGGCATTCCACCCCGCAACAAAAGCCGTGAGGTTGGTATCCACAGGTCCATTGTCGGCATTTTTGGTGTACCTCAATTGGACCAAATCGTAGGGATAATTTTGGGAGGTCAATTCTTCCACATAGTTGGAAATTCTTTTTTCCCATTCCTGCTTTTTGGTTTTTTCAGGAACATTGTGGAAGTAGGAATACCCTTTCCCCGCAGTCCAAACCAAAAGTTTTTGGGGTGAGGTCGCATGCGGCTTCCAGTAAAACGGACGATCGCCGGTGGAGTCGATGACGCTTCCCACCCGATCGCCCCGATCGGGCAAATTCCCTACATAATTGGGTCCCAAGGACAGGTACGAAATCCCGGCATCGGTGTACGCCTTCAAGGCCGAGTGCGTAATGCCGGGAATATCGGTAATCATAGCCGATTGGATTTTGATTCCCCAAAGGGCCTCCAGTTTTTGCCCGTACCTCAAATTCCACCGCTGTTCCTCGGTTTGGCATAAGCCGGTGAGCACGTTGGCGTAGTTGGCAGTGAGCACAATGCGTCCGGATTTGATGGCCGTTACCAGCATAGCTTTTTCATTGGGGGAGGCCGTTTTCAAAAACTGTTGAATGCCCCAAAGCGATTCCACGTGCCAACGCGGTTGTTGATTTCCGGAAGGTTTCCATTGGAGGGCCATTCGGATGTTGTTGGCTTGAATTTTGGCCACTTCGGGTTGTACGTGCGAGTACCCAATGTCGTTGTGCGAGTGGTGAATCAGGTGAAACTCGAAGGCCCGAATGGGCTTGATTTCGGCCGTGGCGGTGATCTCTTGTTGGTTCGATATTTTTATGGTAAACGTTTCTTTTCCAGTAAATTCGGGAGCGTAGGCTTCCGCCTGAATGGCATTGTACCCGGGCTTTAGGGTCATTTTTTGTTGAAGTTGAGACGAAGAAAGGGTCACCACTTTGGGAGCCGATTCCGGCCAATCAACCCAAACGTTCACCAATCGTTTTTTGCTGGCACGGGTCACCAATCCGGTTACCTGAACCTCCATTTTTATCACCCTGAAATAGGTGAAAACCATCATCCAATCGCGGGAATTCTGATCGTGGCCCAACAGCGAAAATTGCGGTTTTTCTTCTCCCCAAGAGCTGGGAACGGTAACGTACAGCCACCCAAATCCGTCCTGATTCAAATCGAATTCCTTGGCAACAAACTCGTATTTACAATCGCTTTTCCCGATTCCCGATATGCGGTAATTTCCTTTGGCCTTGGGTTGGGTGGTAAAGGTGAAAAGCGAATCGTTGTTGAACGAAAACGTGAAGGCTCTGGCTCCCGAGCTGGTTCCGGTGGAATGGCCCACCAAGAACTCGTAAGTGATGAACTTCTTTCTACCGCGGTAGCCCGTTCCCTCCCAACGAATTGGACTTTTCCCGTTGCAGCGGGTGAGGAGCGACTGAGGGGCGAACTGCCGAAGCGGAGAAAAATAGGCGAGTTGTTCGCCCTCGATGGTTCTAGTAAACCCGGGAAGGGTATCGGAAATGGATTGGGCGGAAAGGGTTAAACCCAAAAGGAGAAATAGCGTAAAAAAGAAAGGGCGCATACCCAAAGGTAGGAAACAGAACCGATTTTAAGCGCCCTTTTCCGAGAGTTGGATATCTCCCAACAGTTTTACCAAGTGTAGGGTTTCGGAACCATTTTCATATCAATGGCGCTACCCCAGTAACGTGGCTCTTGCGTGTAACACCAGAGCCGAACGGTCATGGAAAATGTTGCGCCGTTCATACCATTTCTACAGTAGAAGTCGTAGGCCTTGGCATTGTGAGTGGACGGATGATAGGGATAGAAAAACTCGGTCAATTGATTCTTATACACCTCTTTGTCCAAGATGTACTTTACAAAGAAATAACCGTTGGCGGTAGGGGGCGGAGTGTCGAGGCTAAACTGTGAATATCCCCAATTGGCTGATGACCTTCCATAGTATGGCACGCCTTGGAAATTTGCTAGAATCGTTCGACCGTTGGTGGTGTCCAGCCAGTACACTTCAATGCGAATGTCGTTCATGCTGGTTGGTTGTCCACCGTTCTCGTTGTAGTAGTATGTGAAGACAGTCTGTAGACGCCAGGCAGCTCGGTTATTGCGTTGTGCGTTGGAAATGATTGCAATTGTTGCAAGGACCAGAGTTAGCAATAACTTTTTCATGTTTTTTTTGTAAAGATAGTTCAAAAAAATCTAAAAAAAATCTAAAAAAATTCATGCGCCCTTTTCAACCAGTTCATCGATACCCACCAATTGGTAAATCCGCAGGAAATCGCCTTGCCCGGGAGCTCCCTTTCCGTCTTTCAAGCTGTAACGAAATCGATGAAGGGAACACACCAGTTCGTTTTCGCTGCCCAAGGCCTCCGAAAAAGTTCCGCCAGCGTGAGGGCAGCGATTTTTAAAAAACACCCAACCTTCCTTGGCGAAAACGCCCATCATTTCCCCCTGAGTGGTAGCTACCGGATAAAATCGATTTCGTACGGCTGCCTCGGGTACCGCTGAAAGAAGGCGGATCTTTCTTCGAAAAAGGTTGGTCCATTTCATTGGTACAAAGTTAAAAGTGTATTAGTTTTGTGGTCTCAAAATTTGGGCTCTTAGCTCAGCGGTTAGAGCAGTGGACTCATAATCCATTGGTCGCAGGTTCAAACCCTGCAGGGCCCACTCTTTTTTTGATGAAGTCTTGGAAAATGCTATTCTTGTTGTTGGTTTCCAACGTTTCCACGACTTTCGCCTGCTTGGTTGCAGCAAGGTAAAATAATTTCTGCAATAGCCCAAAGGGTTTTCCCTCCAAAACAGGTTTTCGATTTTGTAAATAGAGGCCGATTTCAACGCGTTTCAAAAATAAAAAAGCCGCTTCGTTCGAAGCGGCCTGAAGGAGACTGAAAACCCACCCTTCATCGATGCAAACAAAAAATGTTTTATGGGTTAGCTGTTGAATCCATGGTTGGAGCAGCAGAAGTATCTTCAGTGTGTTCGGTGGAAGTTTCATCAGCTTCACCTTGCATGATATTCGATAATGGGCTGTTTTTCATCATTGCAAAAACAACAAACATGGCCAGCAAGTAAGAACTGACGTAACTGGAAGAAACATGAACAGGGTTAGATGCCAAAACCAAAATGGCAGCCAGAGTGATAAACATGGAAACTAGCCCAATAAAATCGCCACCTTCCCAATGCATAATCTTAAACAATGCTCCCAAAATGGTCGTACAAAGGGCCGCAGTTAACAAAAGATAGGGAGTTCCAGACTCTCCTTCGGCTTTTCCAACACCATGCTGGAGAATTCCGGATACAAGATTGGCAGCACTTCCTAAAACAATGAGGGCATTTGCTCCCGGCCAATGCATGATTTTAAAAATAACACCGGCCAACAATAGGCCAATGGCTGCGAAGTGAATGGTTTTTTTCATGTGTTTGTTGTGTTTCTCTTTCCTACTCTGAAGGCTTTTCGGAATCCGCCAAAAGGAATGGAAGTTCCTTTCGAATTCTAAAATAGAAAAAGACAGCAAACGTGCAAGCAGATGTGGAAAACTAACTGCCTGATTTACATCAAAATACCCCAAAAGGAGTAGGGTTTACAGGTCTTTTTGAAGGGAGTTCGATTTACTGGCGGCCACTGCAAGTTCGTCGCAACGGTTGTTGAACGGATTGTCGGCATGGCCTTTTACCCAGTGGTACGTTACGCGGTGGCCTTCCATGGCCCTCAACAAACGCATCCATAAATCGGGGTTTTTTACTTTATCGAAACGCCTCATGCGCCACCCCGAAATCCAATTCTTCAAAAAGGCATCTACCACATATTTCGAGTCCGAAAACACCTGAACCGAATGCCCGGCGCCTTTGAGCGATTCCAACCCTACAATCACCGCCATCAATTCCATGCGGTTGTTGGTGGTGTGCAGAAATCCGGCAGAAATTTCCCTTCGGTGTTCACCACTGATCAAGACCAGTCCATATCCTCCCGGTCCAGGGTTTCCACTGCAAGCGCCATCGGTGTACAACTGAATTTCTGCCATGACTCAAAATTACACATTTCTGCGATTCCCTTTATTTTTTGTACTTTTGAAATCGATTTCCAGCTCATGACAGAAGTAATTTTAAAACCCGGTAAAGAAAAGTCCATTCACCGCTACCACCCTTGGGTATTTTCAGGGGCCATTCACGAAAAAATGGGGGCTTGGGAAGATGGGGCTTCTGCCTTGGTTTTCGATTCCAAGAAAAACTTATTGGGCGAAGGCCACGTTGGAATGGGAAGCATTTCGGTTCGAATTCTTTCCTTTTTTAAAGAGCGAAGTGCTACCTTTTGGAACGATGTTCTTCAATTGGCATGGAATCAACGCCAAGATGTGTTGCCCGCAAAAACCACTTGTTTTCGGTGGATTCACGGCGAAGGCGACGGATTGTCGGGCTTGATCATCGATGTGTTTGGAACGGTTGCAGTGGTTCAATGCCACACTTGGGGCATGTACTTGGAGCGGGAAAAAATTGCTGCGGCCATCGGCTCCCTGCATCCTGAACTTTCGGTTTTTTGCCGCAGCAAAGAAGTGCTGAAACGTCCCGATATCTCGAACGAATGGTTGTTGGGGAAAGGCGAACCTCAAATCGTTTTGGAAAACGGAGTGAAATTTCATTTCGAAGCCGGATTGGGTCAGAAAACCGGATTTTTCCTCGATCAGCGCGATAACCGTGCCTTGGTAGGTTCGCTATCAAAAGGAAAAAAAGTGTTGAATTGCTTTTCGTACACCGGCGGATTTTCGCTGTACGCCTTGAACGGAGGAGCCAAGCACGTGACCTCGGTCGACATCAGCAAAGATGCGGTGTTGGAAGCCAGCGAAGGAGTTCTTCGCAACGGGTTTAAACCCGAAAAGCACACTGCCTTGGCCGAGGATGTTTTGCCGTACCTCACCAAATTAGACGCCATCGACGCCGATGTGGTGATTTTAGATCCTCCTGCCTTTGCAAAAAGCCGCGAAAAACGCCACAATGCCATGAATGCCTACAAGCGCCTGAACGCTTTGGCCATCAAAAAAATGAAACCGGGGGCGCTTCTATTTACCTTCTCGTGTTCCCAAGTGGTAGATCGGTCATTGTTCGAAAGCACCATCATGGCTGCCGCCATTGAAGTGGGTCGGCCGGTACAAATTCTTCATTTTTTGAGCCAAGGGGCCGATCATCCCATCAATATCTTTCATGCCGAAGGGCATTATTTAAAAGGATTACTGCTAAGAATAGAATGAAAATTCGGGTTGTTTTAGTTGGATTAGGACACATTGGTCAAAGGCATGCCAAGATTATTCAATCTTTGGAATCCTTTGATTTGGTTGCTACGGTTGATCCCGTGAATTTGGGATTGGAGAACATTCCCCATTTTCCATCGCTGGAAAAGTTCATTGAAGCTGGTATTTCGGCAGATTTGGTTAGCGTTGCTACGCCCAATCATTTGCACGCTCCATTGGCCCAAACTGCACTGAAGAACGGGTTTCATGTGGTTGTAGAAAAACCGTTGGCCATTCACGAAGAAGAAGCAAGAGAATTAATTGCATTGAAGAATCAATTGGGAAAACAAGTTTTTTTGGTGATGCAAAACCGATTCAATCCCATTGTTCAATGGTTGAAATCTGTTCTTGATCAAGAAAAACTTGGAAAGATTTTTATGATTCAGGTGAATTGTTTCTGGAATCGTGGAGATAACTATTACCAACCCAACAGTTGGAAAGGTAAAAAAGATCAGGATGGCGGAGTTTTACTTACTCAATTCAGTCATTATTTAGATATTTTATTGTGGTTGTTTGGAAGTTGGGAGGTGACCTTTAAAATGGAAACCAATGTTGCCCACCAAACGACCACGGAATTTAACGATACCGGGTTGGTGGGATTGCAATTTCACCGGGGTGCCATGGGTACGTTTTCCTACACAACCGCTGCTTTTCAAAAAAATGTGGAAAGCACATTAACCATTTTGGGAGAAAAAGGAAGCGTTAAATTGATGGGGCCGTACATGGACCAATTGGTATTCGCCCATTGGGATGGCAACGACGCTCCACCGGTTTGTGAGGTCAATCCATTAACCCATCCTACCCAGAATGTTCAAGACAATCATCGGTTGTTTTACGAACATGTTGCGCATGCCCTGCACCATGAAATCCCTTCCCCCATCTCCTTGGAAGATGGGTGCACCATTTTGTCGTTAGCACAACAAATGACCGAGTCATGAAATCGATCGTTTGGGTTGTCACCGGAAAACCTTCTTCCTTTATTGAGGAAAAAATAAAGGGGTTGATGGCCCAAAATTGGGAAGTGTTTCTCATCACACCAAACGACAACGATTACCAGCATCTTCACACTCCAAAAATTTCAAAAAAAGAAATCGATCGGAAGAAAAAGTCGATCACTACCTTTTTCTGGGTTCTTTTTCATTTCTCTTGGTTCCTTGAAGTTGCCCAATTTTTTAGAAAAACGCGGCAACACAACCGATTGGATGCGATGAAAATGGCCATTGGCGCCTGCGTTTTGGCACAACGAAAAAAACCGAATTTGATCCACGTTCAATGGTTACACGAAACGGTTCGGTTTGCACCGATAGCAAAAAGATGGAATATTCCGCTCTTGGCTTCGGTTCGTGGTAGCCAAGCCAATTATTACATCGACAGCACAAAGGATGGGATGGAAAGGTTTTTATTGAATGCCCAATATGCCACTCACTTTCATTGCGTTGGAATGGAAATGTCCGAAAAACTCGTTTCCTTAGGCATTCCAACCGAAAAAATAACGGTCATTTACAACGGTTTAGACCGAAGCATCTTCAAGCCATTGGATTCAAAATCATTGGATGATTCTCCCGTTCGCTTGCTTACGGTTGGAAACTTTAATCCTCGAAAAAATCATTTGGCGGCACTTTCGCTCATGGCAGAATTGAAAAAAGAACAATTGGATTTCCAATGGACTTTTATTGGGGAAGGACATGGAGAAAAACGTTTTCAATATTTCGTTCAATTGCTCGATTTGCCCGAATCTCAGGTGGTTTTTTTAAAAGGATTGAACGCCCAACAGATGGCCAATCAATACCAAAAACATCATTTTTTGTTGGGCTTTAGCTCCTCGGAAGGATTGTGCAACAGCGTTTTGGAAGCAATGGCTTGCGGTTGTATCCCCATCGTATTCCAAGCTACTGGAATGCAGGAGTTGATTCCAACCGACGATGCTGGAACCATCATTCCTTGGGGAGATGTGATGGAAATGAAAAGGCAGATGGCCGTGCTGATGGATCGAAAGGTAGAATGGAAAAAATGGAGTGAGAATGCTGTAGCCTCTTCCATGAATTTTCCTTCCCATCAGGAATCTACCCAGGATTGGATAAAATTGTATCAACGATTGACGGAGGTGCAACCATGAAGATTTTTTTTGCGAGCATTGGAAAACCCACCGCATTCATTGCACGACGCATTCTAGCGTTGAAAGAAGTAAACATCGATCTTTTGGTAGATTGGGATGTTGCTCCGCCATTGTTGGAGGGTGAGCAAATTATGGAAGTAGCTTTTAAGAAACCATCATGGAAACGATTTCATCATTTGTTTTTCTTTCCTCGTTTCTTCTTGGATTCCTTTAAATTTCTGCAGTCGCAATGCCATTATTCCTTGAAGAATTCATTTCGCAAGGCACTTTTTTTGTGCGAAATAGCCCATCATCAACCTCAGTTGGTTCACGTTCAGTGGACCAATGCGGCCAGAGATTATCTTCCGCTTCAAAAGTTTTTGAATATTCCTGTTTTAGCTGCTGTTCGTGGCACTCAAATCACCACTTCACCCTTTATTTCCGAAAAAAGCAAAGAAATCTTAGATCAAATCATTAAAAACATTTCCAACTTTCAAACCGTTAGTTTGGATTTGAAGGATAAATTGGTGAAATTGGGAGTAAATTCAGGGAAGATCATCAACAATTACAATGGCGTAAATACGGATTTGTTTAAAAATTTCAACTCCAGATCAAAGCACATTGAACAGCTCGAAATCATCATGGTTGCCAGGAATTACTGGTCAAAATGCGTTGAAAGTGCCTTTTTTATTCTCTATGAGTTGAAGAAGAAACAGATACCTTTTCGATTTACCTGGGTTGGGGTACCCCAAAACGATCCGTTGTTTAATCATTGGATGGATCGATTGAATCTTACCGACCACGTTCAGTTGATCGAACGGTTGAACAGCACGGAATTGGTTCAGCGTTACAATGAATCGGATGTTCTTCTTTCCACGAGTGCTGCAGAGGGATTGGCAAATGTGATTTTGGAGGCCATGGCAACCGGTTGTATTCCGGTGGTTTGGAATTGCGAAGGAATGAACGAAGCCATTGGAAAAGATGGGACAGGATTTATTCATGCATTCGGAGAAATTTCGAGCATGGTTACTTCCCTTGAAACGATTTATTCCAACAACGAATGGCGGTTGAGTTCCTCTAAAGCTTGCGAGGAAAGAGTTGTGCGGCAATTTAATGAAAAGATTCACACCGGGTTAATGATTCAAGAATACCAAAACTTGTTGATGTTGAACCAACGAAAATAATTTATCCTCGTTCAGAAAACATGGTAGCACCAATCGAAAATTTGAAAATGGCATGGGCGGCATTAAAGGCCAATCGCCTTCGATCAATCCTTACAGCATTGATCATTGGAATTGGAATTACCGCTTTGGTTGGTATTCTAACCGCCATCGATGCGTTAACCCTAACCATCAACGATTCTTTTTCGCGTTTCGGTGCCAATACTTTTACCATACGGAATCGAGAAATGTCGCTGGGCGGCCCTCGCCGACAAGCCCCCGCAAAACCCATTTCGTGGAGCGAGGCCCAAAAATTTATCCGAAAGTTTGAAGGCCCAACCGGAACCAAAGTATCGGTTCGGTTCTTTGCTTCAGGAGCCACCACCGTAAAGCATCGAAATCAAAAAACCAATCCCAATGTGGTGGTTTGGGGTGGCGACGCTTCTTACATCGAAACAGGCGGGTACGAGCTTTCAGAAGGAAGAAACTTTACCCCAGTAGAAATACAAACCGGCGGCAACGTGTGCATTGTTGGACAAGAAATCGTTACCCGCCTCTTTCCCGATGGGAATCCTTTGCAAGCCATTATCGACGTTGGTAGCCACCGTTTCAGGATCATTGGTGTTCTCCAAAGCAAAGGAAGTGGCATGGGACGTTCCAACGACCGAATAGTGGTTCTCCCCGTTCAAACCGCTCGAGGTTCCATTGCGAAAGGGAACGAATCGTACGATTTATTGGTGAAAGTGCCCCAACCTACTTTGTTGGATCCAACCATGGATGAAGCGTTCCAAGTCATGCGCCAGGTTCGTCGTTTGCACCGTTGGGAAGGCGAAAATTTTTCACTTGTTAAAAGCGATCAGATTGCGAAAGATTTGATCGAAAACCTCAGTTTTATTACTTGGGCTACTACGGCCATCGGCCTAATTACGTTGCTGGGAGCAGCCATTGCCCTCATGAACATCATGTTGGTGAGTGTAACCGAGCGCACCCGAGAAATAGGAACCAGAAAGGCGTTGGGTGCAACTCAAAAAACCATCCGTTGGCAATTTTTATGGGAGTCCATCCTCATTGGTCAAATGGGTGGAATCATTGGAGTGGTTTTGGGAATTTCTATTGGTAATTTGGTGGGACTCTTGGTGGGAAGTGGATTTATTATTCCTTGGGCATGGATCATTACCGCGGTGGTGCTGTGTTTTTTGGTTGGAGTGGGTTCTGGATATTACCCCGCCAAAAAAGCGGCAGCCTTGGACCCCATTGAGGCGCTTCGGCACGAATAATTTTTTTTAAAAGGCAAAGGCGCATCAACGCTCTTTTCCTTATCTTTGTAGCCCAAACAAAGGGTTCTGTGGCCGAGTGGCTAGGCAGAGGTCTGCAAAACCTTGTACACCAGTTCGAATCTGGTCGGAACCTCCACCGCCCCAATCCTTCCGATTGGGGCATTTTTTTTAAATCGTATGAAGAAGAACATCGTTTATTTGGCGTTGGTGATCGCATTAGGTGGCGCAGCGTTCTGGTTTTTTTACGGAAAGAAACCAACCAATACCCTGTCTGGAGAAGAAAGAAACTTCACCATCGACGATACTGCCTCGATCGACCGAATCTTTTTTGCGAAAAAAACGGGCGCTTCCATCTTGTTGGAACGGAATGCCGATGGCGGTTGGAAATTAAATGGGAAAGAAGAAGCGCGCATTGACGCCGTGGATATGATTCTCGAAACCTTCAAGCGCTTGGCCGTGAAAAGCCCTGTTCCGGTAAACGGAATGGAAACCGTGAAACGTAATTTGGTGGTTGACGGTGTAAAGGTTGAAATTTATCAGAAAGGTGAAAAAGTGAAGACCATGTACCTCGGAACTCCAACCAAAGATTTCAGGGGGACGTACATGATGTTGGAAGACGCTCAGATGGCCTACATCATGCACTTGCCGGGTTGGGAAGGTACGGTAACTCCCCGCTTTTTTATCGATCCCATCGACTGGAAAAGCCGGGTTATTTTTCGTGCTGCACCACGAAAGCTGGCCGAGGTTTCGGTTCAATACCCCACCCATCCCGAAGATAACTTCGTGATGAAAAAATCGGCCAACGGATCGTATCAGCTCAGTGGAAACGGTACGCCGATGTTGGCCGATACCGCTTTGATGAATTTGTACTCATCTTTCTTCAATGGAGTGCATTGCGAAGGTTTCGAACCGAATAATCCCCATCGCGATAGTGTGATGAAAACAACACCCATTCTTGAATTGACCCTCCTTAACGAAAGAAAGGCCAAAACTTCCGTGAAATTTTGGCCTTTCTTTATCAATATGAACAATACTGTTGGACCTCAGAACGATGAAACTGGGAAATACACCGACGTTGAGCGGGTGTTTTTCTACCGCGAAGAAACCAAAGATTTTGGAGTGATGCAGTTGTTTTCCATTCAAGGAATTTTCAAACGTTACAGAGATTTTGCAAAGCGCTGATTAGCGGCGCATGCGAATGAGGGTTTGATGCCTTTTCTGCAAGTCTTCAAATTCATTCAACAAATGTTCGTATTTTCTCTTCCAGTATTCTTGTGAGTTTTCATTGTCAGCCGGTGGAGAATCTTCACCACCTAAATAATGAATGGACAAGGAAAATGGAAATAGTTTTGATAGCGTAATTACGTCTTTTGTAGAAAAATAATCCTTCTCAAATAAATGGTATAACCAAGCTCTGGAAATACCCAAATCCAATGCTGTTTGGGATACAGATTTCCCAGAACGCATTACCTCTTTTCTTAAAATTTCACCGTGATTTATTTGCATGGCGTGAAATTCAAACAATTCGTGTAAACGAACCAAGTACAAAATGTTAGCAAGGGAAAAATATTGATTATTTGCAAGTTATGATTTTTTTGACCCATTATGTCAAAATTAATTTTCTTTCAAAGTTGAAACAATTAATGTATAATTGCTAGGTCTATAATTTGTATACTTACAGTAAAGACAAAAGTTTCAAAAAAAGTTTCAAAAAAAGAGGGCTAAATGTTAAAAGCCCTCTTTTGTTTATTCAAATCGACCAGAACCACGTCTTCCACCTCCGGAATTGCCTCCAGAGCGTCGGTCTCTATTTTCACCTCCGTAGCTCGATTTTGCGCCACCGCCGCCGCCACCGTATCCACCGCCGCCGCCGTATCCACCGCGACCGCCATCGCGTCCACCGCGGTCTCGATCTCTACCGCCTCCGCCACCATAGCCACCGCGGTTTCCACCACCGCCGCCATAGCCGCCTCCGCCGTAACCACCGCCACGGTTTCCACCACCGTAACCGCCACGTCCACCACGATCGCCGCCACCGCTGTTTTGGCTGTCGTTAGGATCGGCTACTTCAATGCGAACTTGTCGGTCGCCAAAGTAAGCTGGGGTTTCGGTAAACATTTTAACAATAACGTCGGATTCTTCTTTAGGGACACGGAAAAAGGTGTAAACTCCTTTCACTGCAATGTCGGGCACCGATTTGATGGGGAGTTGGGTATAATCGGCAATCATTTTTACCAAATTACCGGCATTCAATCCATCTTTCAATCCCAAATTAATGAACAAGCGCACCAAGTTTTTATCGCGAACTTTTCCGTATTCGATCAAGTTCAAGTCGGCTTGTTCGCGTTCATCCCGAAGGAATTGCTCGCTTTCCATGCCAAACAAACGATCCATTAGTTCTTCTTTCGACAATTGTTCCAATCGTTGTGCAATTTCCAACAAGCCGTCGTGACGTTCAAAGGTTCCTGCTTCCGCCGCCAAAATTTGATCGGTGAAGGAAGACATGCGCACTTTCAACATATCGGTAGACGTTGGAAGCATGTAGCGTTCCAACTTGACGTTGGTTTGTCGTTCGATTTCTGGAATGCGTTTTTTATCGCTAGGAGTAATGATGGAAAGAGAAATTCCGGTTTTTCCTGCGCGAGCTGTTCTTCCGCTTCGGTGGGTATAACTTTCATTGTCGGTAGGAAGGCTGTAGTGAATCACGTGGGTTAACGAATCCACATCAATTCCGCGAGCGGCAACATCGGTAGCTAAAAGCACCGAAAGCGTTTTCTCGCGGAAACGATCCATCACGCGATCGCGGTATTGTTGGCTCAAATCGCCGTGAAGAGCGTCGGCATTGTAACCGTCGCGCATGATTTTATCGGCCAATTCTTGGGTTTCAATTTTGGTACGGCAAAATACAATGCCATAAAAATCTGGAATGGTATCCAAAACACGGCGTAAAGCGGTGTATTTATTGGAACGATCCACCAAAGCATATTGGTGAGTAATGTTCGATTGAGAGGCATTTTTCTTGCCAACGGTAATTTCGTGGGCACCGCTCAAGTATTGGTTGGCAATGCGACGAATTTCGTTGGGCATGGTTGCCGAGAACAAAGCCGTGTTTTTTTCTTTGGGGGTGTGGGCAAGGATTTTTTCCATGTCCTCAGCAAATCCCATGTTCAACATTTGATCGGCTTCATCGAGTACAACGTACTTCAATTCAGATAAATCTACCGCTCCACGATCCATCAAATCCATCAAGCGACCTGGGGTTGCAACGATGATTTGCGGGAATTTGCGAAGTTGAGAAATTTGACCGCCAATGGGTGCGCCTCCATAAACGGAAACGATTTTGGCGGAAGGAAGATGCTTTGCGAATGCCTTCAGGTCATTCGAAATTTGCATGCATAATTCGCGGGTGGGGCTCAAAACCAATGCTTGTAGCTCCATCGCGAATGGGTCTAATTTTTGCAACAATGGTAATCCAAAAGCAGCTGTTTTTCCGGTGCCTGTCTGGGCTAATGCAACCAAATCGGTGTTGGTTTCTAATAGGAACGGAATCGCTTGCTCCTGAATCGGGGTTGGAGTCTCAAACCCAAGGGCGTCTAACGCCTGAACAATTTCAGGATTTAAACCTAGTTCGTGAAAAGTTTTCAAAGAATTCAATTAAGTGCGCAAATTTACGCTTTTCTTTGAAATGCTTATTTATTTTAACGTTTTGAAAGTATTCGGTAACTCATTCCAATCAAGGATTTGAAGCATCATCAAGGATTTGACGGGGTTAATGGTTTCTTTTTCTTCCTGAATTATTTCGGTTGTTAAAGGCCCAATAGCTTGTTTTTTAACATTTTGAACATCCTTTAATTTGAAGTATCCTTTCTGTTTGCTGTAATCTTGTACGGTTGGTCCGCCCTCAATTCCCTGTCCGATCTCGGCCAATTGGGCCATTCCTTTTTGGAAATACGCCATTCTCCAGCGCTCGCGTTCGCGCTTTAAATCGATCAATTCTTGGGGCGAGCGCGCTCGCATGATGCCCATCCCCCGAATCGAATCTTCTTGAAAAAAAACCAAATCGTATTGCCGAACATAGGCCCGCATCCGCTCCAACGTATTTTCCCGCTTGTCTAAAAACTCCCAGTTCTCCCTATTCTTTTGAAGATCCGAAAAATACAATTCCTCTTTCTGCCGCTCGAGTTCAACTTGCTTAATCCGATTTTCTCCAACCAACCCTTTCCATTTTTCAGCAGGAAAAGGCTTTTTGATCGAATCGCAACCCCAGAAATAATTCCAATTTTTTCCCATGGTAACCAACGACTCAGAAGTTTTTAGGGAAAATACCTGTTTAGAGCGAATCAGAACACCGTTCCACGGTAACAATTGGTTTTTCAAAGAAACAGCTTCCTGAACATTTCGAATCATGCCTACCATCCAAATCGAATCGAGCTCATTCGGGGAGTATTCGGATTGAGACCTCATTTGGCTTATCCATTCTTCGTGCTTCTCCCATTCTATAACAGCCATTTCCTTCTCGATCAATAAAGGCCACCACTGCTTCGGAAGATCTTTTAATCCCAATTGAATCTTTTCAATGCCTTGGATCGCAAGTTGATGACGCTCTGGAAATGAATCCATTCCCCATGCTGTTTTCTTCAATTCCAGGATGTTGATGCTGTCTTGGATGAAATCGTAAAGCCCTGCAGAAAGAACCAAAAACCTTACCGTAAGGTCGCGTTCCGTCTTCTTTTTCTTCATCAAGTTCTTTCCCCAAGCCTCAGAAATCAAAGGATGATCCAATTCAATTTGTGGAACGGGAATCGCCTTCGAAATCGAGTCGCTGATCGTTAACCATCTTTCAGGATGCAACTGTTTCCACTGGAAAAAGGCGTCTTGCCCTCTCAACAAAAGGGTAACGAAAAGAAAGAAAACGGTGGAAAATAACCTCATTCTGCTCGTTCTAGCCCAATAGGGAATTTGGTTGCAACGTAAAAAGATAGACTTTGTTGGCGGTTAGAACCGAACAGCGTTAGGAGGTCGTTCGTGCCAATCCACATTCCTTTTGCCCGAAAGGCAAATCCCAAATTGGCTTGATCGTAATTGTTGGAGGAATAAGGAAGCATGATGGAAATTTGTTCAAACTCCAAGTGTGGGGTTACGGAAAAACGACGAATTTGTTTCACTCCTCCAAATCTTTCGGGAACATCCATCGGCAAAAAGGCACTTCCCGCAACATACATCCAACGGTTGAGACGAAAATCGGCCGTAAGTTGGAAGGCCGTTGGCAAACGCATGGAAAAATACTCGGCTGGTGGTTTCGAAAGAAAATTAGTGATGAACGACGTGTCGATTTTATTCACATTCAACGTTTTGAAATCGTTCAAATTGATGGTTGCAGAATCCTGCAAATAAAAATCTCGGCTGAAGATGGATTCTTTGTACCGAATTGCCCCTGCGTCGGTTAAACTTGCACCCACCCGTAAACGGTAAACATCGGAATTTTTTGAGGTTTTGAATTCATAGAAAGCGCCTACATCGAAGCAATAACCGGTGCCAGGCGATTGGCTCAAATCTTGAAAGATTTGAGAAAACGGAGATCCAATTCCAATTTTTGGCATGGAAAAACCGGATGAATGGCTAAATTCCAAGCCGGCACTACGAACCCGTATGCTGGAATCGTTCAATACGGTGTAGTTGAAATCGCTGGATTTTAGGTAGATGGCATTGCCACCGAGAATGAATTTTGGAGTTGCTCCAACCACCAATCGGTGGCGATCAACGTTCAGCACCCGAAGCGAAAAGTTGGCCGCAATTTCTGTCCAATTCATGAATTGAAACTCAAACTGATCGTCTTTCAAATCAACATTCTGCAATGGTTTGTATTTGAACCCCTCATAAATCTGTTTGAAAAAGGCATTGTCGATGTTGTTAACATTGAAATAAGAACGTCGGCGGGTGTAAATGGAAAATCCGGCACGTTCTTTCAATAATCGGGTGGTGAAACTGGGCCCCTGTATGCTGGTATTCATGATGAAATTCGATTGCCCAGGTGCGGTGGGAGAATAATTGTCGTAGGTGTAGGAATCTCTGAAAGAACTGGTGTAAATGGTAAGCGAACGGAGATCGTTCAGCAAGGTGCCATTGATTCCCATAAAATTGTTGGAAAAAGCGAACTCGTATCCCAAACTTCCAATCTCCCGCTTCATTTGATTGAGGGTAGAAAAAGCGGGATTGGCGTACACTCCCTGAATTCCGGCGTACCTCGATTGAGAAATTCCAAGAAACTCCTGAGCGAAAACGCCGGTGGAAAGCACAGAAAACAAAAGGAAAAAACGAATTTTCATATTACTGATTTTGACGAATGGCCTCTACGGGATTCATGTTGGCGGCCTTCGCTGCCGGAAGCAACCCTGCTAACAAGCCAATCAGGCCGCTTATTCCTGTAGAAATCAAAATGTTTTTCAAAGATAAAAAGATCCCCCAATCGGTAAAGGAATTGATCGCAAAAACAATGAGCGAAACAAACCCCAATCCCAACAACCCTCCCGCGAGGGAAAGCAAAACCGATTCAAATAAAAATTGAAGAAGGATGAACTGACTCTTCGCTCCCAAGGCTTTCTGGATTCCAATTTGCCCGGTTCTTTCCCAAACGCTCACAAACATGATGTTGGCAATTCCAAATCCACCAACCAACAAAGCAAATCCTCCAATGATCAATCCCAACACCCAAATTTGTTGAAAAAATCCGGAAATGAAGGTCGTAACCATGCTCATGTTGTTCAAAGCAAAATTGTCGTCCTTGCCCGGTCTGAGCTTCCTCAACGAACGCATTTCCCCTTTTACTTCGTACTTCATCTCCTCGTAAGGAATGTTGCCCTTTCCTTTCACCATGATCAATTGCTCGGAATTGAAGTCGTCTAAATTCGTGAACCGAAGAAAAGGAATGGCGGGCACTACAATTTGATTGTCGAGCGTATTGTCCAACACGTTTTCACCTTCTTTTGCAAACACACCAACCACCACAAATTTGGTATTGAGCATGGTGATGGGCTGCCCAATCGGATTTTTCCCATCGAACAAATCCTCTTTGATGGTTTGCCCGATCACGCAAACGCGAGCTCCCGTTTTAAACTCTGAGGCTGCCGGAAATCGACCTTCAGAAATATCCATTTCCCGCATGATGGGGTAGTTGGAGGTCACTCCGGCAACGCGAATGTCTTTCATTTCAAAAGAACCGTGTTTGATGCGGTTCGCCCGCGTGGCTGCCATGTAACAGGCCGCTTCCGCCGTTTCTAATTTCTTTTCAATGCGCTGAAATTCCCGTAGAGTCGGTAGCGGCCGACTGAGGTATTTCCACCATGGATAATCATCTTTAAATTCCATGGGCCATTTCTGGATGTATAAAATTTCGGATCCAAATTTGGCGAAACTCTGATTGATCTTGTACTCCCAACTGTCGACCAACGTGAAAACTGAAATGACCGAAAAAATGCCAATGGTAATGCCCAGCAACGACAAAAGCGATCGAAGTTTATTGGCAACCAGGGCTTGCCAAGCAAATCGGAAAGATTCCAGAAAGAGAGTTTGAAACATGCTTGGAAAACGCTTTTTTATTAAATTTCGTTGGTTACAACCCTTCTTTCAGAAGGTCTTGCAAATGTACCATGCCCACTGCACGATTGGATGAATCAACCACAATTATTTGATTGATGGATTTTGTTTTCATGGTTTGCAACACTTCCACCGCAAGCGTTTCCGCTTCCGCCGTTAAGGGAGAATGCGTCATCAATCCCTCCAACGCAGCATCCATGTGCAATCCTTTGAGCAAACTTCGGCGTAAATCACCATCGGTAAAGATGCCCAACACTTCCTTGGAATCGTTCACCACAGCAACGGCACCCATTCGCCCTTCCGATATTTTTACAACCGTTTGTGCCAGCGTATCGGTTGGAAAGGCCATGGGCAAAACATTTCGCTCGGCCAATTGCCCAATGCTTAAGTACAACCGTTTCCCCAAATTTCCCGCCGGATGAAAGCGAGCAAAGTCTTCCCGCTGGAACGATCGACCTTCCATCAAGCACACCGCCAACGCATCTCCCAAAGCCATTTGAACCAAGGCAGAATCGGTAGGAGCCAGGTTGTGCAAGCAACTTTCGCGATCTACATGAGATGAAAGTACCCATTTCGATTTCTGGGCTAAGGTTGATTGGGTATTTCCGGTAATGGCCAGAATGGGAATTTCTGCAGGAATAAACTGAAGCAAATACAACACCTCTGCTGTTTCCCCGCTTTGCGAAATCAAAATCAGAAAATCATCGGCTTGCAACATGCCCAAATCGCCATGAACCGCATCTGCAGCGTGCATGAACAGGGCAGGGGTGCCCGTTGAATTGAAGGTTGCCACCATTTTTTGACCCACCAAGGCCGATTTTCCAACACCGCTAATAACGACTCTGCCTTTTTGTTGAAGCATTTTTTCAATCAATTCAGAAAAAGAATCGTTGAGGGAAAGAGCACATTTGGCCACTGATTGGGCTTCTTGTTCCAAAATGGCTCTTGCTTTGGAAATGAAATCAAAACTTTTTCTCACTTTGATGTTTATTTATTAACTTCGGAGCCAAATTTACGACAAAATCCCCCTCTGCGAGGAACCGAAGGTGGAGAACTGAGGCATTATGGAAAAAAACTCGCCCGAACTTTTAAGAAAAACCCTGAAAGAGTTTTTCGGTTTCGACAGCTTTAAAGGGTTGCAGGAGCCGGTTATTCAGAATATTTACAGTGGGAATGACACTTTCGTTATCATGCCAACCGGGGCCGGGAAAAGTTTGTGCTACCAATTGCCAGCGCTTTGTTTGCCCGGCACCGCCATCGTTATCTCCCCCCTCATCGCCTTGATGAAAAATCAGGTCGATGCCGTTCGCGCCTTCTCCGGAGAAGTGGGAATCGCCACGTTCATCAACTCTTCCCTCAACAAATCCGAACTTCGCGAAGCCCGTGAAATGGTTCGCTCAGGAAAAACCAAGTTGCTTTACGTTGCCCCAGAATCGCTTGGAAAAGAAGAAAACATCGAGTTCCTGAAAGAAGTCGAGATTTCTTTCATCGCCGTGGATGAAGCCCACTGCATTTCGGAATGGGGGCATGATTTCAGACCAGAATACCGAAAAATTCGGCAGATGGTTTCGGTTTTTGGCGATAAGCCCGTTATTGCGCTAACCGCTACCGCCACCGAAAAAGTTCAACAAGATATCCAAAAAAACCTTCACATCCAAGATGCTAAGGTGTTCAAATCCTCCTTTAATCGAGGAAATCTTTACTACGAAGTTCGCCCTAAAGTCAATGCCGAAAAATCCATCATTCGATACATCAAGGAGAACGAAGGAAAATCGGGCATCATTTACTGTTTAAGTCGAAAAAAAGCAGAAGAAATCGCCACCTTGCTTCGCGCAAATGGCATCAATGCTTTGCCGTATCACGCCGGTTTCGACAGCCATACCCGAGCCGAAAATCAGGATAAATTTTTGATGGAAGGGGTCGATGTCATCGTTGCGACCATCGCTTTCGGAATGGGCATCGATAAACCGGATGTTCGTTACGTGATTCATTACGACATGCCGAAATCGATGGAAGGGTTTTACCAAGAAACGGGGAGAGCTGGCAGGGATGGTTTGGAAGGACGATGCATCGCATATTTCGATTACAAAGACATCGAAAAGCTTCGCAAATTCATGAAAGATAAACCGGTGGCCGAGCGAGAAATCGGCAGTTTATTGTTGCATGAAATGATTTCGTTTGCTGAAAGCGGCGTTTGCCGACGAAAGCAAATCCTAAAATATTTCGGCGAAGAGTTCGAGGAGAAGGAATGCAACCAAGGCTGCGATTCGTGTAAAACGCCTCAACCCCGCGTTTCTGTGAAACAGGAAATGATCGATCTGCTTCAGCTGATTGGGCAGTTGAAAGGGAAATTCGGACACAAACACGTTTTGGATTACCTAACCGGTATTCGTTCCGATGAAATCATTCTGTATCGACACGATCAAAAAGCAGATTTCGGTTTTGGAAAATCGCGAACCCGCGCTTTCTGGAGCTCGCTTTTGAAATACGGTTTGTTGTACGGGTTCATTGAGAAAGAAATCGAGAATTACGGTCTCCTTCATACCTCAGATTTTGGAAACTCCTATTTGGAAACTCCCGTATCCTTAGAGGTTCCCGAAGATTACGATTTCACCAAAGAACGAGCCGAGGACAACACTTCTACCCGAGCTGAGGCTACTGATCCGCAATTGCTAGCCGGATTAAAAGACATTCGGAAGCGGATCGGAAAAGATAAAAATCTTCCTCCTTACGTTATTTTCCAAGACATCTCCTTGGAGGAAATGGCCACGTATTATCCCATTTCCTTGGAAGATCTTACGCATCTTACCGGGGTGGGGAAAGGAAAAGCCGAAAAATACGGTCACCCCTTCATCTCGTACATCCAAAAATACGTGGAAGAAAACGATATCATTCGTCCCAACGACTTCGATCAATTGGTGGTGAAAAGCGTCGGCAATAAGTCCGAAACGAAAATCTTCATCATCAACTGCATCGATAAAAGAATTGGTTTGGACGACATTGCCCGTTCGAAGAACCTTTCCTACAACGAAGTCCTCAACGAAGTAGAATCCATCGTTAAATCGGGTACCAAAATCAACATCAATTATTTCGTCGATAGCATTTTAGATCCTGATTATCAAGATGAATTGATCGATTTTTTCCGTCAAAGCGAAATTGACGACCTCGAGCCCATCATTCAGGAATACGGCGATGTTTACACGATAGAAGAATTACAATTGATGAAAATTAAGTTCATCAACGAGATGGCAAATTAAAATTATATGACTCCAGAGTCCGTACTACAAGCACTTTCCCGGGTTCAAGAACCCGATTTGAAAAAAGATTTAGTAACCCTTCAAATGATCCATCATTTGGTGGTTGAAGAGGGGAAAATATCCTTTACTTTGATGCTCACCACTCCTGCTTGTCCGCTCAAAGAGCAGATGAAACAGGAGTGCATTCGAGAAATCCATGCCGATTTTGGTTCGAATGTTCAAATCGAGATCAAGTTCGACGCGAAACAAATCCAACGCATTGATCCCGCTTCCCTGTTGCCCGAAGTGAAACAGGTCATCTTCGTTTCCAGTGGAAAAGGAGGAGTTGGAAAAAGTACGGTTGCTGCCAATTTGGCTCTCGCTCTTCAGCGACTTGGAGCCGAGGTTGGCCTCCTCGATGCCGACATTTACGGACCCTCTCAGCCGATTTTATTCGATGCTGAAGGAGTTCGCCCGGGTATTACCCAACGAGAAGACGGGAAGAATATCATGATTCCTGCAAAAGTAGAGGGGCTTTCCCTCATGTCCATTGGTTTCCTCATCGATCCCGCTCAAGCGGTGGTGTGGCGTGGTCCTATGGCCAGTTCGGCCCTCCGTCAATTCATTGCTGATACCCGGTGGGGCGCCTTGGATTATTTGGTGGTTGATCTTCCACCGGGAACGGGCGACATTCATCTAACGATGGCGCAGATGGCCCCGCAAGCCATGGCCGTGGTGGTTACCACGCCTCAATCCGTTGCGGTTTCCGATGCCCGAAAAGGCGCGGTAATGTTCAACATGGAAGGCCTAAAAATCCCCATGTTGGGAATCATTGAAAACATGAGTTGGTTTGAACCTTTGGAACATCCTGGATCTCAATACAAGATTTTCGGAGAAGGTGGAGGAGCGACCCTAGCGAAGGAGTTCGAAACCGAATTGTTGGCTCAGGTGCCTTTGGTTTTGGGTTTGAACGACCCTGGAAGAGGTGGTTTAGTTCGAACCGAAACCCATCCGTTGTACGCGACCTTCCAAAATTTGGCCGGACACTTGGTTCGGAAGATGAGCATTCATCAAGAAAAAGGATAAAGAAATTATTTTTTTGGCCGAATAGGAATCCAAATTTCCTCTTCTGCTGCTGGGTCATTCAACCGATAATCCGGAGGCATGAAGCAGAAATGAATGCGATCGTCCAATTCGTATGCGCTTTGAGGTAACCATTGTGCGAAAAATGCGCCCATGGTTTGCGGAAACGTTTCAGCAGTTCCTCGGTGAACGAATACCGCAAACAATCCACCCGAAATGCTGATGATTTCCCATTCGCTCGGATGGGTTATCCCTTCCTCCAACGGAATGCCGGGTGCGTAATCAAAGGAATTAAGCGGACTAAACGACTCAAAATACGACGGTGGATACTTTTGAAGAGAGTAAGATCCTTGGTTTTGTAGAAATCCATGCTGATTTGCGGCGATGCGCAGGGATTTCCACCAGGCCATGGGTTGCTGCGTGGCCAACGACGTTGGGAAAAACTTGCCCAAAACGTTGAAAGTTTCCCTTTCTTTGATTTCTACCTGCATCAAGAGAACCGTCCCCTTGCCATGATTTCAAGATTCACGTAAGGCTCCTCAAATTTTTGCGAGAGGTAGCGGTTGGTAATGGCTCCACCAAAAGCGTACGCTCCGTGACGGATGCCCGAGTCGGTCCACAAATAATTTTCCAATCCTCCTGCTTCTTCGGCTTCCGAAAGCAACGTACCCAACAAATTAGAAAGGGCGATGGAAGCCGTGCGGGCATACCTGGATGGAATATTGGGAACACAGTAATGGATCACATCGTATTCGCGAAACGTAGGATCATCGTGGGTGGTTACTCGGGACGTTTCGAAACAACCGCCTTGGTCAATGGAAACGTCAACAATCACCGAACCCGGTTTCATTTGCATCACCATTTCTTCGGTTACGATCATGGGGCTGCGGCCGTCGTTGCTGTGAATGGCTCCAATTGCTACATCACATTGTTTCAATTCTTGAGTGAGGGTAGCCGGGTCGAGGACGGAGGTAAGCACTCGATTGCCGATTTTATTTTGCAACCGTCGCATTTTCGTTAACGAACGGTCAAAGATGGTGACTTGTGCGCCGAGGCCAAGGGCAGCTTGAGTGGCGTATTCTGCAACCGTTCCGGCTCCGAGGATAACGATTTTACTGGGAAGAAGTCCGGTAATTCCACCAATCAGTTTGCCGCGTCCGAGAACGGTGGTACTCAAGCACTCGGCGGCAATCAGCACAACCGAAATGCCAGCAATTTCGCCCATGCTTCGAACGAAAGGCAGGTTATTTTCCGAATCCTTCAGGTATTCATAGGCAATGGCGGTAATTCGTTTTTGAACGAGAACGTCCAAATATTCTTTTTGTAGGGTAGGAAGATGGATGGCCGACAGTAAAACCGTATTGGGTTTGAGCAGGGGCCATTCTTCTTTTGGAGCGGGACCAACCCGAACGATGATGGGTGCTTGGTACACTTCTTCAACGCTGTGAACGAGTTCTGCTCCGGCTTCGGTGTATTCGTGGTCTTCGAACGAGGCGTTGAAGCCGGCGCCCTTTTCTACTTTTACCTGTACTCCAATGGCGGCCAATCGGCTAACGGCATGCGGTGTTAATCCAACTCTTTTTTCTTGAAATCCACGTTCCTTGGGAACACCAATCCACATTCCTTGGTTGGCCGATTTCACACCGGCCAGCTGCGCCTGTTCAATGGGGTTATGCTGGGAGGCTGTGTTCATTTCTTTAAGGTTATGGTTCTGGCATCATCGCCGTGGTATTGGATTTCTATGCTGGGAGAATTCGTAGGGAGGAGTTCTTCCACCAATTCAGGCCACTCTATCAGGCAACGATTTCCTTTGTAAAGATAATCTTCTACCCCAATTTCCAATGCTTCCTCCACATTTTCAAGCCGATAAAAATCGAAGTGATAAATGGTTCCGGTTTTCCCAAAGTATTCATTCACCAAACTGTAGGTGGGACTGCTGGGCTCATCCTCTACACCCCATGCTTTGCATAGGGCTTTGATGAGCGTGGTTTTTCCCGCACCCATGGGGCCGTAGAATTTCCAAATCTTAGGTTGTTCACCAATTTCTTCCATCAGCCATTGAGCGGCTTGGGTCATTTCATTCAACGAAAAGGTTCTTACCGAGGTTGATTGTTCCAATAAATCCATGAAAAGTCGTTATCTCGGCGTAAAAATACCAAATGGAACGATCATTTCTTCCAAACTAATTCCTCCATGTTGAAAAGAATCGCGGTACATGGAAACGTAATGGTGGTAATTGTTGGGGTAAACGAAGTATTTGTCTTCATTGGCAAAAACGTAGGAGGCGCTCAAGGTCGATTTGGGTAGCCCAATTTTTTCGGGTTGATCTTCCCAATACAAGTCTTTGTCATCGAAACTAAGGCTTCGGCCTTCTTTGAATCGAAGGTTGGAAGTAGTGGTTTTGTCGCCGATGATCCTTGAAGGTTGGTGGCAGCGAATGCTTCCGTGGTCGGTGGTAATGGCCATCGTGGCATTCGGCATGCTGGCCACCAATTTCATCATTTCCAAAAGCGGGGAGTGCTCGAACCAACTTTTGGTGAGGGACCGGTACCCCGCTTCATCGGGAGCCAATTGCTTCAACACGTTCATTTCGCTTCGAACGTGGGAAAGCAAATCAACAAAATTGTACACGATCACCACCAAATCTTCTTTTTTCCATTGGTGGAATTGGTCAATCAGTTGTTGACCCGATTGGGGATTGGTTACTTTGTGGTAACTCCATTTTTTGTTGAAGCCCAGTCGCTGCAATTGCGATTTAAGCAATGCTTCTTCGTGCTGATTTTTCGATCCTTCGTCTCCTTCTTCCACCCAAAGTTGGGGGTGTTTTTGAGTAATTTCGAGGGGTGTCATTCCCGAAAAAAAGGCATTTCTTGCGAATTCGGTGGCGGTGGGCAACATGGCGTAGTAACAAACGCTGCTTTCGGCTCGAAAATATTCGGAGATGCTGCTTTCCAAGGTCTTGAATTGATCCAACCGAAGGTTGTCGATGAGAAAGAGGAAAAGCGGACCGTCTTCGGCGAACGGCATCACCAATTTTTGGAAAGCTTGATGGGAAAGGATCGGGCTGTCTTTTCCTTGCATCCAATTGCGGTATTGCCGCTTGATCATCTTCCCAAATTGCGCATTGGCTTCAACTTTTTGAGCCTCGAAGACTTCACGGAGGGATGCATCGTCAACGTTTTCGAGGCGCATCTCCCATTGAACCAACTTTTGGAACACTTCTACCCAGCCGTTGTGGTCCAAATCATCGTTGATCTCCATGCCCAATTGGCGAAATTCTTGGAGGTAAGACTGTGTGGTTTTTTCGTTGTAGATGCGCTTATTGTCGATGATTTTTTTGATGGATAACAGAATTTGATGAGGGTTCACCGGTTTAATCAGATAATCACTAATTTGCTGTCCGATGGCTTCTTCCATGATGTGCTCTTCCTCGCTTTTGGTGATCATCACCACGGGAAGGTTGGGATTGTCGGCCTTGATGGCTTGAAGGGCGGCTAATCCGCTGATGCCCGGCATGTTTTCATCGAGGAAGACGAGATCGAAATGATTTTCTCGGCAAATTTGGATGGCATCCCTGCCGGATGAGGTGGTTTGTACGATGTATCCCTTCGATTTAAGGAAGAGGATATGAGGTTTTAACAAATCAATTTCATCGTCGGCCCAAAGAATGGCAATGTTCTCCATAAATTGCAATAAATTTACACTTTGAAAAAAAGTAAGGTGCTCAAAGATACACGATTGATCAACAAGCGAAAGGTAATTAACGATCCCGTTTACGGATTTATTTCCTTGCGCCATGAAATTATTTTTGATTTGATGGAACACCCTTGGTTTCAGCGGTTACGTCGAATCAAACAATTGGGATTATCGCATTTCGTGTACCCTGGTGCCATGCACACCCGTTTCTCCCACGCCTTGGGCGCCATGCACCTGATGGGCATGGCCATCGATTCGCTTCGTTCCAAAGGCGTTGAAATTTCGGTGGAGGAAGACGAAGCGTTGTGCATCGCCATCTTGCTGCACGATATCGGGCATGGTCCGTTTTCCCACGCATTGGAGAATGCCTTGATTAAAAAGGTTCACCACGAACGCGTGGGCTTGGCCATCATGAACAAATTGAATCGGCATTTCCAAGGCCGATTGGATTTGGCCATCCAAATTTTCCTGAATCAGTATTCGCGCAAGTTCATGCACCAATTGGTGAGTTCCCAACTCGATATCGATCGCATGGATTACCTCACCCGAGACAGTTTCTTTACTGGCGTGAACGAGGGAATCATTGGGTACGACCGTTTGTTAAAAATGATGAGCGTAAAAGAAGATCAGTTGGTTTGGGAAGAAAAAGGAATTCACAGCATTGAAAAGTTTATTCTTAGCCGATCCATCATGTATTGGCAGGTTTACATGCACAAAACGGTTCTCTCTGCCGAGTTTTTGATCATTGATTTGTTGAAGCGGGCCCAGGAGTTGGTCGATTCCGGACACGATTTGCCCGCATCTCCCATGTTGAAATGGTTCATGGAACATCAGCCCGACGATGATACCTTGGAAAACGATCCCGAAGTGCTGAATAAATTCCTCATGCTCGACGATTCCGATGTGTTGGTATCTTGCAAAATGTGGATTACTCATCCCGATCCTACGCTTCGTTGCTTGGCGAATAAATTATTGGATCGAGATCTTCATCAAGTGATGTTATCCAACCAACCCTTTTCAGCTTTAAACCTTGAACATTGGAAAAAGTCGGTAATTGAAATGAATGCCGACGTTCAATCCGATTATTTGTTTGCTACCGGGATCGTGGAAAACGACGTTTACAATCCGGCAAAAGGAGCCATCAAAATTCTTCAAAAAGATGGCCGAATCGTAGATTTTGCCGAGGTTTCAACCCATATGCGGCATTTGTTGGAAGAAAAGAATGTGGTGAAACACTTCGTTTATCTTCCCAAAGGATGCGCATCTTCCTAAATTTATTACGCCATGAAAAGAGAAATGACCATTGAAAATGTAGCGAAACTGATGAACGGAAGAGTGGTGGGCGACACCTCTCGAAAAGTTACTTCTCCTGAAAAATTGGAGATTGCACAAAACGACCACGTGGCATTTTTTGCCAACGAGAAATATTTGCCTTTTGTAGAAACCTCGATGGCTGGGGCGATTGTGGTGAGCGAGGGGTTTCCCGTTGAAAATTATCCGCATCAAACGTTCATTGTTGTTGATGCTGCCTACGCTCGTTTTTCCCAATTGCTCGAGTTTTTCCAGGGAGAAGGAAATCGGAAATCGGGGATTCATCCCTTGGCTAGCGTAGATGAAACGGCAGAAGTGCACCCTAATGCGTGGATCGATGCTTTTGCAACGATTGATGCCAATGCGAAAATAGGCGATGGCGCCCAATTGGGTCCGCACGTTTGGATCGGCGCCGGATGTGAGGTAGGAGAAAAAACCGTGTTGCATTCCGGCGTAAAAGTGTACGCTAAGTGCGCGATTGGAAACGAGGTGATTGTTCATGCCAACACCGTGATTGGATCCGATGGATTTGGATTTGCTCCTCAAGCCGACGGAACCTACAAAAAAGTTCCGCAAACGGGGAACGTGGTGATTGGAAATCGGGTGGAAATTGGCGCGAATTGCGTCATTGACCGCGCCATGATGGGCAGCACCGAATTGAAAGATGGGGTGAAGTTGGATAATTTGGTACAGGTTGCCCACAACGTGGTCATCGGAGAAAATACCGTTATTGCTGCTCAAACTGGAATTTCGGGAAGCGCTGTTTTGGGTAAAAATCTGGTCGTTGGCGGTCAAGTTGGATTTGCAGGACACATCCAAGTGGCCGACCGCACCACGGTTGGAGCTCAAAGTGGGGTGAATCGAACCATCACCGAGCCGGGGAAAAAATGGAATGGAACACCTTTACTGGAATACATGGATTCGATGCGTGCACTATCTTTCCTAAGAAAACTGCCCGAAATCGTGAAAAGAATTGAAAAATTAGAATTGCTTTCGGGAAAACACCCAAAAGACAAAAATTCGTAACATCTTTGCATAAATCTTGATCACCAAACATGCAAGACCGCCAACATACCATCGCTCAATCGTGCTCCATTTCTGGAAGTGGCCTGCACACCGGAGTATCTACAACATTAACCTTTCATCCCGCCCCTGAAAATCACGGAATTGTATTTTGGAGAAGCGATCTCGGTCCAGATTCAAAAATCCCTGCCGACGCTGATTTGGTTGTTGATGTTTCTCGGGGAACCACCCTGGAACAAAACGGCACCCGGGTTCAAACGGTTGAGCACGTGCTAGCCGCATTGGTGGGTTTGCAAATCGATAATGTATTGTTGGAACTGAATGCGGTGGAAATGCCGATCATGGATGGAAGTTCCCTTCCATTCGTTGAAATCCTTGAGAAAGCTGGAATTGCGACTCAAAATCAGTACCGCGAATACCTGGATGTTAAAGAAGATATCCGATTTTACGATAAGATTAAGGACGTTGAGATGATGGTAATTCCGCACGATACGTACCGCATTACGGCCATGATCGACTACAAATCGCCCGTATTGGGAAGCCAACACGCCGTATTGAATCACATCGAAAATTTCAAAACCGAGGTGGCCGCAAGTCGAACCTTCTGTTTCCTCCATGAATTGGAAATGTTGTTGGAAAACGGGTTGATCAAGGGTGGCGATTTGAACAACGCCATTGTGGTGGTTGATCGTGCGATTGGAGAGGATGAACTAGCCCGTTTGGCCACGTTATTCCAAAAAGAAACGGTGAGCGTTGCCAAAGAAGGAATTTTGAATAACGTTGAGCTCCGATTCATCAACGAACCGGCTCGTCATAAATTGTTGGATATGGTTGGTGATTTGGCGTTGGTTGGCATGCCCATCCGAGGCCACATTTTAGCATCCAAGCCTGGGCATGCGGCGAATGTTGAGTTTGCTAAATTGCTAAAAAAGTACGCAAAAAAGCAGAAATCTTCCAATTCCTACATCCAATACCACCCGAACCAAAAACCAAAATTTGATATTTTGGAAATTTTGGAAACCTTACCGCACCGCTATCCCTTTGTGATGGTTGATAAAATCATGGAAATGAGCGATACGCACGTGGTGGGAATTAAAAACGTGACCTTCAATGAAAACTATTTCATGGGGCATTTTCCTGCCAATCCGGTAATGCCGGGCGTGCTTCAAATTGAAGCCATGGCCCAAGTGGGCGGGATCTTGTGTTTGCACGCCATGGACGGAAAGCCCAGCGATTATTGGACGTATTTCCTCAAAATAGAAAACTGCAAATTCAAAGACAAAGTTATTCCCGGCGATACCCTTACGTTGCGCCTAGAGCTAACCGCACCCATTCGCCGAGGCATCTGCCAAATGAAAGGGGTTGCCATGGTGGGAGAACGCATCGTTTCTGAAGCAGAATTGATGGCCCAGCTTGTAAAGAAACAGCCATGAACCAACCGCTAGCGTACGTACACCGAGAGGCAAAAATAGCCGATAACGTGGTCATTGACCCCTTTTCAACCATCTATAAAGATGTTGAAATTGGTGAAGGAACATGGATTGGATCCAATGTAACCATCATGGACGGTGCCCGAATCGGCAAAAATTGTAAGATTTTTCCGGGTTCAGTGATTTCCGCTCCGCCACAAGATTTGAAGTACCAAGGCGAGAAAACTGAAACCATTATTGGAGACAATACCGTGATTCGGGAATGCGTTACCATTAACCGAGGGACCACCGATCAATGGAAAACGGTGATTGGTAGCCATTGCTTGTTGATGGCTTATGTTCACGTAGCCCACGATTGTATTTTAGGTGATTACATCATCTTAGCCAATTCCGTTCAATTGGCCGGCCACATTGAAATTGAAGATTATGCTATTGTTGGCGGCATTTCGGCCGTGCATCAATTCGTGAAGATTGGTCGACATTGCATGGTTTCCGGCGGCTCCTTGGTACGTAAAGATATTCCTCCCTTCTGCAAAGCCGGAAGAGAACCCTTGAGTTACATTGGCGTAAACAGCATTGGCCTCAAACGCCGAGGATATACCAACGAGCAAGTTCAAAACATTCAAGACGTTTACCGGGAATTGTTCCTGAAAAGTCGTCCTTTCAACAAGGCCTTGGCCTACATCGAATCCAACATCAACGTAACCGATGAAAGAGACGAGATTGTAACGTTTGTGAGGGAAAGCAAGCGAGGAGTAATGAAAGGTTACAACGCGAAGAGTCATAACGGCGAATGAAGATTGTTTTCGAAAATGTAGGACGGAGGTACCACTACGATTGGATTTTTCGAAAAATCAGCTTTGTTTTTGAATCGGGCAAAACCTATGCGATTACCGGCCGAAACGGTTCCGGAAAATCGACCCTATTGCAAGTTGCGGCCGGTTTGCTGAGCCCTTCGGAAGGAAAAGTCGCCCACGAGAATCCAACCCCAACCGATCATGATCAATGGTACCAACATTTGGTTTGGTGCGCTCCTGGATTGGATTTGGTGGAGGATTTTACTGCACAGGAGGCGTTGAATTGGCATTTTTCCATCAAACCCATGATTGCAGGAACCTCCGTTGAGGGAATTTTAAAGGAAGTGGGATTGTGGGAATCGCGGGACAAATATTTGCATCAATTAAGTTCGGGAATGCGGCAGCGGATCAAGCTAGCCACCGTGCTCTTTGCCGATGTTCCCGTGTGGTTGCTCGATGAGCCCTGCACCAATTTGGATGCGGCTGGAATAGCTTGGTACCGCATCGCATGTCCCCAAAACAGCAAAAATCGTTTGGTGTTGATTGCTTCCAACGATCCCCAAGAATACGATTTTGCATCCCAAATTTTTGATGTTACGCCGCACAAATAAAAATGCTGCTTCCTTTGAATATCTTTGAAGGGTGAAACACATCCTTTTTTTTGAATATTCTTTTCCCTCTCAAACCCCATTTTTGAGGTACAAATTCCAAACGCTATCCAAGGAATTTTCCATTTCCTTTGCTTCCAAGCAAGGAAAAAAGGGCCGTCAAGAATATCATAAAAAGTTCGGCCCAGCCTCGCTTATCAGCCTTGAAAATCCGGGCAAAAGACCGCTTGAATTTGCATCAATTTTCTTGTTTTTCTGCTTCACTCGGCCTGCGTCCATGTTTCGTTTTTTTCGTTTTTGTGTTCAAAAGAAAGGGCTAAAGAACGGCTTAAAGTGGTTTTTACAATGTTTTCCTCTGGTTCAAAAAAAATGGGAGTTGATGCACTTCGAATTTGGAACCATTGCTCAGGAATTGATTTTTATTGCTGATTTTTTCAAAGCAAAGGTCATCACCTCATTTCGGGGGTACGATATCGCTTATGTGGGTCTTCATCAACCCCATTTTTACGATGAAGTTTGGAAAAAATCAACCATGGTTCATTTCTTGGGAGAAGATTTATTGAACAAGGGAATTCAGCGGGGATTTCCCAAGGATCATCCGTATTTTTTGGCATCTCCTGCTATTTTCATTGATCAATTCCCATGGAAGAAAAGACAGTTGCCCCAAGGTGGTCCCATTCATTTGGTTTCAGTGGGAAGATTAACCTGGAAAAAAGGGTACATGATTGGCCTGATGGCCATCAAGAAATTGGTTGATCAAGGAATGGATGTGAAGTACCACATTGTTGGCGCTGGAGAAGAAGAACAAGCCATTCGGTTCCATATTCACGATTTAGGTTTGCAAGAAATCGTTCAATTGCACGGAAGAAAATCTCCACAAGAAGTTGCTCAAATTTTGAATGATGCTCACGTGTTTTTCCATCCTGCCATTTCCGAAGGATTCTGCAACGCGGTGGTGGAAGCACAATCCGTGGGTTTGCCTGTGGTTTGCTCCGATGCCGAAGGATTGTCGGAAAACATTGAAAATGGAACAACTGGGCTACTTTTTCAGCGAAGAAATGCCAATGAAGCCGCCGAAAAAATTCTTCAAATCATTCAAAATCCTACCCTTTACGAATCCATGAATCAGGCGGGTCCCACACGTGTTGCCCAACATTTTGATATTCATAAACAAGTGGCTACTTTTTCAGACGTTTATCGAAAAATGTTAGCTTAACATTTCATTTGGCAAAATTTCTTTAACAATCACCATCAAGGGGAAAAGTCTGCTTTTTTTTTCTCATTTTCGAGACATGCTAAAAATTGGTTTCCTTCTGATTGCCTTGCTCGTTTCCTTTTCTGGTGTTGCCATCGGAAAAAAAGGAAATGGAATAGATTCGATTCGAGTTCTTGCAAAACCCATCGCCGTTTCCGATGAATCGGCTTCTCGCATGCACAAGATAACGTTTACCGATCCTCAAACTGGAAAAAATCATACCATCTTGGTCGATTCTGGATTGTTTGAGTTGGGTTGGGATCGTCTTCCTCAGGTGAGTTTTTGGAAAAGTTTGATGAACATCAAAGCCGATTCCAGTTTGATTTCCGTGCAAGGGTCAAGGGAAATTTTGCAATGCGTTCCAACCCGTCAGTGGAATTCAAAACCTACCT
This sequence comes from Bacteroidota bacterium, assembly GCA_947459245.1. Lineage (GTDB taxonomy): Bacteria > Bacteroidota > Bacteroidia > UBA7662 > CANHCV01 > CANHCV01. The sequence continues at coordinate 649 of CANHCV010000012.1, read as the reverse complement.
TGGAACGCGAGTATTTAAGGGATTCACTCAAACGAAATTTAGGATTTTCTCCTGAAACACGCATTTTACAAACCGAAGGACGCTCGGGGTACTACCTCGTTGACGAAGTATTGGATCACATCACCAAAAGCATCGAGGTGTTCGAGGAAAATGGGGTGGATCCATTTTACGCTCAAGCCATTTTGTTGATTGAAAGCCCTGGCCGTTTATCGGGTAGAAGCCCCGTTGGCGCTTACGGCCCTTTCCAATTGATGCCTTACGTGGGAAAACAATATGGACTTCGGGTGGGTGGTGCTAACGATGAGCGCGCCAACTTGGAACGTTCGGCTTACGCAGCATCCATGCTCATCAAAAAGATTTGCGTTCCGATGACCGAAAAAATGCTTCAAAATCGGATGATCTGCTACTCCACCGATGAACTATGGTTCAAAATGTTGGTGATGCATACCTATCATGCAGGAGCTGGAAACGTGATGGCGGCCCTCAATCAACTTCAACCTAAAGAGGGAGGAATGGATTTGATCAAACAATTGTGGCGAACCGAAGCCGGAGGTTTCCGCAATGCTTCCCAGAATTATTCCCAAATCGCTTTGGCCGCCAACATCCGTTTGGCCGAAGAAATTCGTAAGAAATTGGGAATTGTAGCTAT
>CANHCV010000011.1 GCA_947459245.1 Bacteroidota bacterium | reverse complement strand
TGGGGCAACCGTCGTTTTGTTTTGAACTGCATCGATTATTTGACCGACGAAACCGGATTTATCAATATTCGAGGAAAGGAAATTAGCCTCAGACTGTTGAATTTGGAAAAAGCCAAGAAGGAAAAAGTGAAATGGCAAGTGATCAACATGGTTGGGCCGATCGTTTTATTGCTTGGTTTTGGCTTGGTGGTTTCTTGGAGGAGGAAGCGGAAATACGCGAGATAAGGGGAAGGATGTGTTGTGAACACTACCTTACATTCCAATCATTTCTCTTCTATCTGTCTATTTTGTTTTTTGCCCAATTGAAACATTCCATGCCAAAGTCGGGATGAAACTCCATTTACGGCAGTAATCCAAGATTTTTCTTAAATTCTCGAGGAACAGGTTGGGTGCCCGATCCATCATCTTAAAAATAAAAGGTTTATTCTGTTTTCCAACTTCTCAAAAACCCTTGTTTGAACTGGAAATTACTGGGAATGATGGGTCGCATTGCCTTTGCTTTAAAATTCCGTGAAGGAACATGAAAACGGTTTTTCATCCGCTTTGCTCTTTTGAAAATTATTTTTTAAATTTATTTCGTAAGTTTAAATTCATCAAGTAATCGCCCATGAAATTCATACACCTTTCTTGGGGAATGGTATTGTTCTCCCTTTTCATTTCCAAACGAATCACCGCCCAAAATGACAGCATTGATTGGAAATTCATGTATGCTTATGTAGGCGAATTTCACGATGAATGTGCGGTTGTTCGTGCGAAGGAAACCGATGGCGGAAATCTAGGGGTCGTTAATCGAGCAGGGAAAGTGGTATTGCCTCCCAAATACAAACAAATGGCATGGAAAACCAACTCTTTATTGGAAGTGGTGAAGGATGATTCCTCAGGTAATCGGGTTGGATTAATCAATAGTAAAGGGCAACTATTGTTTGAAACAACATTCCAAAGCATCGGTAGTTTTTCAAAAGGAGTGGCCACCATTACCGATATGCAAAACTCCATCGGTTTAATCAATGAAGAGGGTAAACTAATTGCACCAATGGTTTATTCTTGGATTATTCAATCGGATGACCATCCATTTCTGGTTTTGAAACGACAAAAATCAGGGGAGAAAGAATCAGCTATTTATGCCGATACCCTTGGTATGAAAATTGGGGAATTAACATTCGATGATGCAGAATTGTTCGAATCAGGAATGGGCATGGTTAAGGTAAATGGTAAATATGGAGCCGTAAATGAAAAAATGGAATTCTGCATTCCGCCTCAATTCGATCATCTTCAAAGAGCGCAATTTGGATTATTATTGGCTGAAAAAGAGAGAAAATATGGGGTAATCAACCCAGAGGGGAAACTGATTATTCCTTGCAAATACAAAAAATGCATGATCCTTGGTTCAAAATGTTTTGCGGTTACCCTTAAAACGGGAAAAGTAGGCTACCTCAATGATCAAAATCAATGGGCCATTCCGCCGGTTTATGATAACCATATCAAAAGCGTAGAAGGAATGATTGGAAGTGAAAAATCGTTTTTGGTATCAAAAAACGGAAAACTCGGGATGATTGGAATGAAAGGTCAGATTCTTGTACCATTCCAATACGAAGAGATCAATGAAGCGGAATATGACCCCACGCATTTTTACGGAATCATGGTGAAAAAGGGAGGAAAGTATGGGCTGATTGATCGAAATGGAAAAGAAATCACCACGCCGTTTTATGATGCCTATTCCTATGATTTTGATGGCCATGGCACTTGCCAGTTCGTCCTCGTGAAAAAAGATGGACAGTGGGGCTGTTTGGATACCAAAAGTGGAAAAGAAGCGGTTCCAACCCAATACGACCGACTTGAATTCATTGCAACTTCCTCTCCCAATGAGGATTCAACCATTGTGTTTATCATTAACCATTTGAAAGCCTGCAAGGAATCAGTTTTAGATACCGTAAAAACCTGGGAATTGATGGAACAAAAATTAGAAACCGGTTTATGGGAACTCAAGGAACAAAAACAAGATGACAATGGCGATGAACTTTTTATTCTAAAGGGAGGAAAAGAGTGGAATATCCTAAATACCCAAGGCCAAGTACTCAATACCAATACGTATTCCTATTTAAGAATGTATTTTCACGAAGGGTTTCTACCCTTTCATCGAAACGGCAAATGGGGCTATTTAGACCAATGGGGTAGGGAGGTCATCGCACCCCAATTTGAAACGCCTTCCGGAAAAGTTCAGGCGTATTTTTCAGATGGAAAGGCTTGGGTCACAAAAAATGGAGAGCACTATTACATCAACACCAAAGGAGAAAAAATTGAAAATCAAGATGAGTAAAAAAATTGTTTTTGCAGTTATTTGCGCCTTTTTTGGCCTTTATTCTACCCATGCGCAATGGAATGCCTACCGAAACGAAAAAGGTAAATTTGGCTTGGAATGGGGAAATTCTACCGGCACAATTGTCCATCGAATTCCAGCTCGATACGATTCCGTTTTATTTTCCATCAACCCTGCACCTACCAATGATTTCGATGCTTTCATTCTATTTTCTGAAAAAAGAGCAGGTGTGAAATTGGGGGGATTTTGGGGATTTATTGATTCATTGGGTAACCTCATTACTCCCCTTTCGTATGATCGAATAGGACCATTCATTCAAGGATTTGCCAAGGTAGAACGAAATGGAAAGCAAACTTGGGTCAATGCGAACGGCAAAGAAATTGCCCCTTTTATTTTTGATATAGATCGGAATACAGCTTCAACATTTCAACAAGGGAAATGCCGTTTTTCCATGCAACGCCAATGGGGCTTTGTTGATACCTCCGGCAAAATTATTGTAAAACCCCAATACCGAAACGTAGGCAATTTCTCTGATCAAATGGCTTGGGTTCAAAATACCTCCTCTGGTAATTTTGGATACATCGATTCAACTGGAAATGAGGTTATCTCGGCAACAAGAGATTATTTAAAGGTATATTCTTTTTCAGAGGGACTCGCTGCCATAGAAATGCCAGTTTTCGACGAGGAAGATCCCGGGGTTTATCAAACCCAAATTGGGTTCATCAATAAAAAAGGAGAATTGGTTATTCCCATTCAATACCAAGGGAAACTAAATCCAAGCGAAAATGAATGGCTGTTTAAAAACAACCAACTATCCGTGGTTCTTAAAAATGGTCAAGGAGCTATCATCAACCGCAAGGGAGAAATCATTCGAAAATAACCCAAAATATTCCACCACTACTTCGAATGAATAATAGTCGTGCATTCCAAATCATCATTTTAACTCGCAAAGCATCATCTCCCCAATCGCACAAAGGGATTCGATACCTTTTCCCTCCCTACCGTGGTGCTTGGGCCATGCCCCGGAAAAACCTCCACCTGGTCGGGCAAACGGTACAATTGCGTTAGAATGGAATTCTCCAAGGTTTCGAAATTGCCTCCCGGTAAATCGGTGCGGCCAATGCTGTCGTAAAACAAAACATCGCCACCGATTAGCCGCAACGAGGGCTCGTGGTAAAAACAAACGCTGCCGGCCGAATGCCCCGGCGTAAACAATATTTCCAATTCGGTATTTCCAAACTCCACCCGCTGACCCGGAATGAGGTAATTGCCAATGGCCGGGGCCGATTTTACCGGAATCCCGTACATTTTCCCCACCTCGGCCGCACGCTCCAAATTCTCCACCTCCAACTCGTGCAACTCCGGTGCAACTTCCAAAACCCGCCTCGCCCAAGCACATCCCATCACATGATCGATGTGAGCGTGGGTTAACACGCATGAAACGATGGAAATTCCTTCCTGCTGAATGAAATGCAACAACTGATCCTCTTCTTCCGGAAAATAACAGCCTGGATCAACCAAGATTCCCTCCTTGGTTTCGTCGTACAAAACGTACGTGTTCTCTTGAAACGGATTAAAGGTGAACGATTGAATGTTCATGCTTCATTTTTTAAACACTGTTCCAAATAATCCAATAATTCTTCGCGCCCGTGTCCGCTCTCGGCAGAAGTCAACAACATTTCGGGCGCTTCATCCCAAGTCTTTAGCAACGCCTTTCGGTAAGCATCCATGGTGATTCGACCTTTTTGCAAGCTCTGTTTATCGGCCTTGGTGAACACCAGCGTACAAGGGATGCCTTTGGAACCCAAGTAATTGGTAAACTCAATATCAATCTTTTGAGGTTCCAAACGAGAATCGATCAACTGAAAAACCACCATCAGGTTTTCCCGCTTCTCCAAATAATCGCGCACCATTTTTACAAACGACAACCGCTGTTCTTTCCCTACACGTGCATATCCGTAACCGGGTAAATCCACCATGAACCAATCGTTGTTCACCTTGAAGTGATTGATCAGCTGGGTTTTCCCGGGGCGGCCGGAAGTTTGGGCCAAGTTTTTATGCTTCACCAAACAATTGATAAGAGATGATTTCCCCACATTCGAGCGCCCAATGAAGGCAAATTCAGGTCGATCGACCTCGGGGCATTTCGCCAAATTGGGCGAACTCACTAAAAATTCTGCTTTCTTTATTTCCACCTTATTACTCTTTACGACCGTTGGGCCAAAACCATTTTGTAGTGTGGAATTTCACACTCGTAAAACAAATCGCCCTCGGCTACAAAACCCAATTTTTCGTAGAACGATTGAGCATGGGTTTGAGCGTGCAAATAAATGGGAAGATGCGGAACATGGGGAATGTCTTTCAACAAACCGCGCATAACCATGGCCCCAACGCCTTTGCCTCGATAGGTTTCCAAAACGGCCATGCGCTCAATTTTGATCCCATTTTCGGTACGCCTCCAACGTCCACAACCCATTCCTTGTCCGCCCATATGCACCATCAGGTGGTTGCTTTGCTCCTCGTATTCAAACTCCTCCTCGGCCGCAACCTCCTGCTCAATCACGAACACCCTTCTGCGAATTTCAAAAACATCGTTCATCGCCTTGGGCGAGTCCAACACCGTTTTAGCAGGAATTTCGGGCTGAAAAAAATCAACCATCAGAAGTCGGTACATATCTTTAAGTTTTTATTGGCAGATGCGTTACAAAATTACATGGTTTCTTCTCTGTTTTCCCATCTTCTTGTGGGCACAGGAAAAACGATGGATTTTAGCCAATGAAGCAGGTAATCCCATTGCACTTGCCGTTGTTTCTTTTTCCCTTGGAGATGTGGGGCAAACCGTAACTACCGACTCCAATGGGGTTTTCACCCTGCCCCAACAAGTGAAAACCGTTCAACTTTCTTTCCTCAATATTCATCAAACCATCGATTTTGAAAAATTGAATGATGATTATTTGATTAGAAACGACACCCTATTTTGTAAGAAACTGGCTGTTTTTCTTCCCCAAACCATGCTTTCCTCCGTTCGGGTTTACTCTCCCTACCCAACCGGCTCCCTTCAACTGCAAAATTTTGGAAGTCAATCGGCCGAAGATGTGCTCAACCGAACCCCCGGTGTGGTCGTCATCGGCCGGCAAGTAAGCATCCGAGGCGGAAGCGGTTATTCGTTGGGAGCTGCAAGCCGAACCAGTCTTTTGGTGGATGGAATGCCGTTGCTTCAACCTTATTCTGGCGATATTCGTTGGAACCTTTTGCCGTTAGAAAATCTAAACCTGGGCGTGCAATGGATGCCCACCCGAGGCATGATTCCCTCGGGGTCCATCAACGGTGTTTTATCGGCCGTTTCCGATACCAACACCAGAAATAGTTTATCGGAAAATTTCCGAAAAGCCAACACGTTTCGCGTTTTTCACACCGTTTACGGCAACCCTCCAGCAGGGGTATTGCGAACGTGGCCCGGACGAAATCCGTGGAATTCTGGCTTGGATTTTCGAAACGTATTGTGGAACAGAAACGGATTAAAACTGATCACTTACGGCCAATTGTTGCGGGACGAAGGCTACCGCGAAAGCGAATTCAGTTACCGATTCCGAGGTGGTTTCAACGCCAATTACCATCAGGTTTGGAACCGTCATACCGTGGATGTTACCCTTCGTGGATTTGGAATGCGGGATTCTACGGCTTTGTTTTTCTTTTGGGAAAGCGACTCTACTGCCTATAAAGTTCCGGCAACCTCGTTTAAACCTACTGTAATTCGAACCCATTATTTCGACCCGGAAATTCGTTGGACTTCTCCGAACCAAAAGCACGAAATTTGGCAAAGAAACCGAATTTTTTACACCGGTAACTGGCAGAAATACCACGAACTCATCTACAAAAATATCCTTTTAAAACAAGAAAAAAGCGAGATCGATTGGAGTACGGGAATTCTCCAACAATTCACCGATGCCGACTCGGTTTGGGGACGTTCCAGAGGCGCTTGGGCGGAAGTGAATGCTAGCCGAAAAGGTGAATGGGGAAAATGGGTAGCCTCGGGGTCTGTTCGATGGGAAAATTACGAAAACCAGCGAAAAAAACCGGTTTCAAAAACCATTTTCCGTGGAAAAATGCTGTGGGAGACGCCCAAGATGTGGCAAATACAGTTGGCGGGCGGGCAAAGCTGGCGAGCTCCCAATTTAATTGAAACCGATATTACCACTGTTGGAGGCAGTTTCGGACTTTTCCCCAATCCGTATTTGCGTCCTGAGTCAGCTGTGGGTTACGACCTGAAGTTTGCATCACCGTATTCGGGCTTGGGAAATTTCTCCATTTCACAATTCATCTGCTCGTACAACAACCTCATCGATTTGCAGTACGGCATCTTTTTTCCCGCCAATTTCGACAGTACCAAAACCTACACTTTGGCCGATTTTGTAGGAGCCAGAAACGAGAACATCGCTTCGGCCCGCATCAGCGGATGGGTGGCAGAAGGTCGCTGGCGAGTTTACCAAAGGGGGAAATCATCCCTGGAATTTTTTGCCGATTATACGTACGCCCTTCCACTTAATTTGAACAAATTGAACGATTCGGTTCAGCGAATTCTGAAATACCGCATCCAACATTTGGCGCATTTCAACGTTCAAGCAGAATTTTTTCAGCACTGGAAATTGTACTGGAGCACCCGGTACACCAGCCAAATTCGGCACATCGATGGTGAACTAGAGCGATTTGTTCCCGGTATTAAGGAAATGAGAACCGAACAAAAAATGGGCAACATTTGGAGCGATGTGCAAGTGAGCTATCACGGAAAATCGGAAACCCGATTGGGGCAAGGCGATGGATGGGAAACCAGCTTTTTCATTCGCAACCTTTGGAACACCAAGTTCATGCCCATTCCTGGGAACCTGTCTGCACCCAGAAGTTATGGCATTCAGGTGCGTTATTTTTGGTAATTACTGCAGTTGATCCACAACATCAGCCGTCTCATTTTTGATGAGGAAGTGCCATTGTTGCATTTGTACTTTCCATTTCCCGTTGATGTTTTCCAAAACAACGGTACTTCGAACCGGCATTTTTAAGGAGGGATAATCCAATTCCTCTACTCCCCAGAGCACTTTAGAATCGGAAGAAGGCGCCAATTTCCTCCATTTCACTTGGTAATTGGGGCCCGGATTGGGCGAAGCAACGTACTTGGACATGTATTGTTTAAACCCTTGTAAGTCCCAGTTTTCGGCAGAGTCGGTTCCGTAAAACTCGGTGGCAACCGTGTAATGTTGGTACATGCCAGCGGTATCTTTCTGGTTAAACGCGGCATGTACTTGATCCAGTACTTTTACTGCCGATGCCAGATCAGGTTCAGCAGCTGGACCACTTTTTTCTGCGGGATTGCATCCCAACAGCAGGAACAATAACACCGCAAAGAATCCGCAAATATTGGAATAAACGGTTGGTTTCAAACACTTTAACATCTTCATCTTTCGTCATTTTATTAAGGCAGTTAACAAAAATATTGGTTTTGTTGCTTACATTTGGTTCAACCAACCAAAAAAACATGAAAAAACTTTTAGGGGCGATTGCAGCCCTTTTCACCTTGGGTTTTGCCCAAGCCTCTCACTTGGTGGGTGGGCAAATCACAGCGACTGCCTTGAACAACCAGCGTTTGTACAGCTTGGAAATGACGCTTTACCGCGATATTACCGGCATTCAAATGTACAATACGGAGACCTTGGTGGTTGTTGGAAACGGGATGACGATGAATATCCCTATCGCAAAACCAGCGCCAACTTTAATTTGGGGATCTGCCTCGGGAGGTATTGAGGAATACGTTTTTCAGGTGAACTTCACGTTTCCTTCCAACGGAACTTACAAAGTTTACTACCAAAATTGCTGCAGAAACGCTGGCATTCGGAATACCACAAGCACTCCCGGTTCTTATTTGGAAACCACCATTTTGGTGGATAGTTCCATGAACTCTTCTCCTACCTTTTTGAACCGCCCTTTCGCTTTGGCCCTTCAAAATGTTCAGTGGTTCCACAATCCAATTCCCTTTGATGTTGATGGAGATTCCTTGGTTTGGGCCTTGGATACTCCGAAAGAATACTTCACAGCAAGATCTCAAAACGTACCCAACTATTTTCACCCCGATTCTGATCCTGGGTTTCCTTTTGCCATGGATGCTTACACCGGCGTTATCAGCTGGCAACCTACCCTACGTGCCCGTTACATCGCATCGGTTTTAGTGAAAGAGTTCCGCTCTGGCGTTGAAATCGGCTCTACTCGTCGCGACTATCAATTTTTGGTAGATTCTACCCAAACCGGTGTTCCAAACGTAACTTCTGGCCAATTCGGTCCGCGCATTGGTTCTGCATACGTGGTTCGCGTAACCCCAGGTTCTCGGTACAACCTGGTTTTCGAAACCATCGATCCAAACGAAGATAGCGTAGATGTTCGCATGGTTGGAGAGCCCTTCCGCATTTTGAACAACATGCCTTCCATCACTCACGTACGCGCTTCACGCGGTCGCACCCAAACCACCATGAATTGGCAAACGACTCTTGGAATGGCGCGGTCTCGTCCGTATTTAACCGCCATCACCGTTACCGAATACCGCAACGGATTCCCGTATTACAACCAAGATTTCACGGTTTTATACACGCTTCAGAATGCTACTTCGGTTCAAGAAAACGCTGGATTTACCTCGGAGGTTTACCCCAATCCAAGTGCCGGCCAACCGATCATGGTTAATTTGTACGATTTGCAGGCCGGAAATCTCTCATTAGAAATGTTTGACCTTCAAGGCAAAAAAGTTTGGGGCAAAAATGTTGATTCAAATTATTCAGGAACAATGAGTTACATGATTCAATCTGCATTCCAACCTGGAACTTATGTGTTGAAGATGCAACAATCTGGAAAGTCGTTGGTCAAAAAGATTGTTATTCAGTAAAGAATATAAGTTGTTAAAAGCCGATCCTTCCGAGGATTGGCTTTTTTTGTTTTCTACACACAAACCCTTATAACAAAACGATGAAAAAACTAATCCTTGCTGCCGCAATCGGATTCATGAGCTTCGGTTCTCAGGCACAGTCTTTCCAAAAAAATGATCTGATCCTCTCGGGAGGTTTGGGTCGTTCCATTTTTTCAACTGCAAGTTGGAATACGTATCAAACCATTCCAGGTTTTCGTTCCACCTTTTTGCAGCCCATTACCCTCAAGGCCGAATACGCCATCACCGATGAAATTGGTTTAGGATTCAGTACGGTTTATTCTGCCGCAACAGCCAGATGGGAAGACAACGCGTATTCCTATGAATCGTCCTACAACAAATTGTCCATCACCCCTCGTTTGAACATCCATTTCTTGCGCAAGAAAGTGATTGATATGTATATCGGAGGAGGAATTGGATATAAAACCGGTGAGTACCGTTTTAAAAGCACAGATCCAGCCTTTTCACCCAGCAGTTCACTTGGGGTTATTCCGATTTCTTTGGAAGCGTCTTTGGGCATACGCGCCTATATCACACCAGACCTCGGCGCCTTTGCCGAATTTGGGGCTGGACACGGTTACCTGCAATTTGGGGTGGTTTACAAACCCTTGTTAAACACCAGAAATTAATTCCTTTCCATACAGAAAAAAGAAAAGCCCCCGCCAATTGGCGGGGGCTTTTCTTTTGGATTTTTCCTCGGGCGAAATCGTCGCAGTTGCCCAAGTTAGTCCGGTTCGCAGTTTGTTAGGTTCAGCATTTCCCCTCGGAAAACGTCGCAGTAGAGAGGGGTGCTAGTTTGGGAAGTTTCCTTCCTATTTTTTAGTAGATCAATACTTTTTCTGTTGAAGAAGTTGTTCCGTTGGTCATTTGAATGAAGTAAATTCCTTTCGCTTCGCTGCTCAAATCCAAGGTGCGGGTTTCGTTGCCCATTTGGTTGAATTGACGAACCAGTTTTCCAGACACATCCAACACGTGAATTTGCAAAGATTGGAAGCCATTGTTTTTGATGGATACCACTCCGTTAGATGGGTTTGGATAAATGGTTACTCCCATTTGATCGGCAGGAACTTGGTTGCTGCTCAAAGAAGAGCGAAGGATCACACTGGAAGAATCGTTAGCAGTATTCACGTCGTTGTTCACCAAGGTGAAGAAAGAAGCTCGCATCGATGGAGCCAAACGGCCGGTTACGTTGCTCGCATTTACCGCTGTGCGCAAGGTGTAGTGAATGGTGTCGCCCTCGTTCACGTTGCGGTTCACCGTTTCCGTAGCAATGATGGCACCGTCGATCGCATAAGCTACCTGGAAACCAGCTCCAATGGTTACGTTTCCGTTATTTTTGATCACCATGGTAACAAACTTGTCGTTTTGGCTAATCACATCGTTGTTGCTGATGCCGATCAAACCGGTAACTGAAAGGTCGTTGGCATAAGCGAAAGGAGTAGTTCCGAAGTACAAGTTATCCAAGTAGATGGGCTGTCCGTTGTAATTGATGTTCACCAAACGAACTTTGATGGAAGAACCTACATAAGCACTCAAGTCGATGGTAGCGCGGCGCCATTCTCCAGCTGTACCAGGAATGAAACGACCGTTTCCTTGGGTTGAGGTGTTCAACGATTGTCCACCGTTCGCCCAAACTGGCCACCAGGTTGTTCCGCAGTTGGAAGATACAAGAACTACCAAAGAATCGGCATTTACTTGATTGAAACGGTAGCTGTAATCGAAGCTGAATTTGCCGTTGTTAGTCGCAGTTAAATCAATGGCAGGAGATTCGAAAACATCTTCGGAAGTACGGATAGCATTGTTGGTGTTGTCAACACGGATAACGGAAGTAGAATAACCGGCAGAACCAATGGTCGATTCCAATTCAAAGGTTTCAGCATCATCTGCATTCAAGATGTTCCAACCGTTGCTCATTCCATCGCTCAAATTTTGAAGGGTTGGAAGAGCTTTTCCGTTGGTTACTTCAATGGTTTGAGTAGCAACATCGGTTCCATGAACATTGGTTACAGTGTAGGTTACAGTGTACGTTCCATTGGCCGAGAATTCAACTTCAGGAGCTTCAGAAGTAGATGCAGTTCCTTGAACAAAGGTAGCCTGAGCTGGTGTAATGTTCCAGTTATGAGCTGTTGCATTCACCGCTTGGCCTTTCAATTGAATGGCTTTCCCAGTGCAAGTTGTAGGTGAAGAGGTAATAAAGCCAGCAACTGGAGCAGTTTGTGCGTCGTACACTCGGATGTCGTCAATCGCGATATCGCTTGCGTTTCCGTTTCCAACTTTAGCACGAATCGCTAAAACAACGGTATTGTTTTTATACGCTGCAAGATTTGCGCTCATTTTCACCCAGTCGTTTCCTTGTGATCCGAATAGTGGAGTTGCAATGTCTTTCACCAAACGTCCGTCGATCACCGCATCCAAGTGCAATTCGCCCATGTTTGCGCCATTCATGTGGGTGTAGAACTCAACCATGGGCGTTTGAGTAGAAGTTAAATTGAAGCAAGGAGTTGTTAGAATGGCTGTATTTCCGTTGGCTTGATCGGCTTCCAAGTAAGCATAATTTCCTTTTCCAGAACGATCGGTTAACGGGCCGGTAAAGGCTGTTGGCGTTTGTTTGTTGAACACCCGGAAGTCAACCTGATCAGCAGAACCATTGTTCTCGTTGTGTAAACCGTTTACCAAAGCAAATTGAATCGTCGCAGGATTGGAAGTGTGCAATGGTTGAGCATTGAAGTTTTCAACGTAAGGCAAAGAAGTCGCAGAATTAGCCTTGATCGTCATGTTCTTCAATAATTGGTTGTTGGTTACATCTCCATCACCAGCTCCACGAACGTTCGCAGCTAAAGTAAAGTTGGTAGAAGGAATAAGAACGGGAGAAACAAACGTATATTCAATGGAATCATGGCTTTCGATGAGTGTACGGATGGTGTCGGTCGCAACAACACTTCCATTTACAACCAAATCGATGGGCGCTTGGTTGATGGCACGAAGGCCTTTATTCACCACCATTACTTTAACCTGAGCTTGCGTTCCCTGGCAGGCAGCAATGGAAGCCAAGGCCGGAGTCAAAATTTCAGAAACACTTAAATCTACAATAGAAGGACAAACAGATGCAGCAGCCAATCGGGTAACAGCATTGGAACGCATGGACAATCCATCGTTTTGACCAATGGCACTGATGGCAAACACCTGATCGATATTGGGAGAAATGGTATTGATCACATAACGGTTGTTGGTAGTTGTTCCCAATGAATCCATCACATAATCACCCAGTTTATAGATGGCATATCCTGTTGCTCCAACTTGAGCATCCCAAGAAATTTGTGCAGAATCGCTGCAGAACCAATCTACTTTCAACCCTGTTGGACGTAATACCGCGCTAAATTCGCCGGAGTAAACCAATCCTTTGTCGCTCGACAATCTCAATTTTACTCGTCCAGCGTTAAAATTAGGCACGTTCCATACATACGATTTTGCTGTTCCAGCAAGATTTCGAGCCACTGGAGTCCAAGATCCACCGTTCACAGAATAATCCAAATTGTAGTACGCAGCACCGTCCATCCCTTCCCAAGAAATCATTTCATTGGTGTAAGGCGTTAACGATTCTCCACCGAATGGATATGCAAAACGAACTGCATTGGAGTAATGGGTAAACACAAGGTAGAACTTTTGATTTCCCAATGCCAAGTTCGAGGCAGAAACAACAACTCGAATATTTCCAGCAGATGGGGTATCGATAACAATTTGCTCAACGTTATTCAAGGTATCAACTCCCGCAGCAGCTTGTGCAGTGATGCGGTTTGAAGTAGGATCCAATACAAGCGGTTGGAAGTTTTCAGCGTAATTGAAACGACTAGCGGTTAGATCAAGGTCGTTCACCAATGCTTTTGCAGAGTTGGCTTGTGCCTCTTGATCTTGCCAGTACAACATCAATTTGGTTTGTTGGGTGTTTGCGGGAATCGCTAGTGTAAATACCATCGAATCACCGGTAGCATTCAAGGTTCCCTCTCGGAAAGTACGGCCTTCAATCGCCTCTACAGCTTTCCAAGCATTAACCATTCCAAATCCGTACGTATAATCAGGACCAACATTGCCCTTATCATCTGCAGTATTCAATAAAATTGCTTTCATCAACGCTGCTGGTGGATTTGCATTGCGGTTAGTTGTACGATAAGCCTGAGCCAATTGTGCTGCAATTCCTGTAACAACACCAGATGCTGCCGATGTTCCTGTTGCAGCCTGGTATCCGTTTAAACCAAGCGTCATTTGACCGTTACCAACGGCAACAATTTCGGGTTTAACGCGACCATCGCGGGTTGGTCCTTTCGAGCTTAACGTATCAATTTGTCCGTTCATCCAAACGTTTCCAACGGTCATTACGTTTTTAGCTGCTTTAAATCCTCCAGTAATGGTAGAAAAACCGCTAGGAGATGCAGATCCACAGGTATTCATTCCTTCGTTTCCAGCACTAAATACGTGCAAAACCTGAGGGTACATGTTTACAATCTGATCCATGGAATACGCCTCAATGTTGTAACCGGTATTGCAACCAGTTCCGTAAGCCGTATTGGTAATGATGGTATTGTTTCCTTGGAAGTTAATCCCAGTATTCAACAACTGAAGGTTGTTGGACGCATCGTAATTGGTCATTCGAGCACGTGGAACAATGCCCATGTTAAAGGGATTGATGTTTCCTGCTCCACCGATCACACCGGCCGACATGGTAGCATGCGAATTTTGGGCAGAACCGGTAAACGCATTGAAAACACGTCCTTTAAAATCGGGATGCATGGAAATTTCAGATAAATCACCGTTGGCAATTTCAACACCATTGCCGTTTAAACGGCGTTGAGAGCGGTAAGCTCCTAAAAGAACATTGGATCGGGTAGCAACGCGAGAAGAAAGATCTTCCAATTGGGCTGAACCTGAAACATAATCCATGGCTTGAACGAATCCTTCGTTGGCCAGGACCATCAATTGAGCCATGGTTCCAACAACGGTAAAGGTATTTCCAGGAGTTTTATCGGCTTCGAAGGTGAATCCCTTCTGTGCCAACTCCTCCTTGATTTCATTTTTATCAACTCCGTTGAAAAGAACAACGGTGCTTGCAGTCATGTTACCACGAACAGCGTGAGCAGGAATGGAGCGATTCAAGAAAGCGGCACTTACTTTTTCTGAAGCATAAAATTCACGAGTGCGAACGATCCCGGCTTTTGCCAATTGACCTGCACTCATGCTTTCAGGAAAAGAAAGGAAGTACTGATTAGCGCGCAAGAAACCAAGAACTTTAATTCCCTGTTCCATCCAGCGCGCTTGAATAGCGGCCGTGGGCGCTTGTTGAACCGAACCTACAACGTACACACGGCCCGCATGAGCGGCTCCGTGTGCGTGTGTGGTTTGAACTTTTTCAGTGTCGTTCTGACGCTGAACCTGCTGGGTAGCGGCTTTTGCTGCTACTGTTGTGGCGGCTGCTGCGACGGCGGCCATCAACGCTTTTGTGTTTATTGTGTACATAACTGCGACGTTTTGTTGAATTCAAAACTAGGGCAGTATGTATTTTTTTATCACCAATTAAACACTGATGTGTCATGTAGTACCAATATCGTTTTTTAACTTTTTTATTTGGTTTTTTGTTGACTTATTCCAAAAATCTTTCCCACTCCGCATACGCCTCATCCCGTTGTTTTATAACCTCCTTTAAGCGGGCATTTAATTGATTAATGACTTCAAAATCGGGGTTATTTGCGTTTTCAACCAAGGCTTTTTCTACCTCTGAAATGCGCTCTTCGAGTTCAAAAATAGTGCGCTCTATGCTATCTTTATTACTTGAAGTTTGATTCGCGCTTTCTTTAATCTTTTTATTTTTTTCGGATTTATCTGAGGAGTCAGTCACTTTACTCTTTTCGGAAACCCCTTCACTATTCTGAACATTCTTGGATTTTGTTGCCCAAAACTCGGCTCCAAAAAGCTCCTCAAACTCAGAATATCCACCATCGAAAACCCTAATTTTACCCCCGTCTAAATACCAAACTTTGTTCGACACTTCCCTCAAAAAATCACGGTCGTGGCTCACCACCACATAGCTACCATTGTAGGCTTGCAAAGCGTCGCCCAATTGTTCCACACTCGGAATATCGAGGTGGTTGGTTGGCTCATCCAGCATTAAAAAATTAGCACCTTGGGCCATTACAATGGCCATGGCTACCCTGGCCCTTTCGCCACCCGACAACACACTTACCCGCTTATCAATATCGTCTCCTCCAAATAAAAAGGCACCCAATAAATTTCTCTTTTCCTGATCGCTGTACAAAGTGCCTCGAGTTACCTCATCCCAAATCGTGTTTTTCGAATCCAAAACATCCAATTGGTGCTGCGCATAAAACGAAAAACGAACATTGTGTCCCAAAACTGACTCTCCATCGTAATCCATCCCACCGCTGATGACCTTCAGCAACGTGGATTTTCCCTGCCCGTTGGGGCCGATCAACGCAACTTTATCTCCCCGTTCCAAAACGGCATCGGCTCCTGTGAAAATGATTTTTTCTCCAAAAGCCTTTTTTACTTCTTTCAAACGCACCACTTCCTTGCCGGCCCTTTCAACAGCTACCGGCTTGAAAGCCAACGACCTGCTTGGGCCATCCTCTACTTCAATGCGATCTACTTTATCCAACAACTTGATTCGGCTTTGAACCGCTCTTGCCTTGGAAGCCTTGGATCGAAATCGCTCTACAAATCGCATTTGCTCTTTGAACCAAGCTTCTTGGTTTTTGGCCTGTGCCATCAACAATTCCAAACGTTCTGCCTTGGTAACTTCGTATTTGGTATAATTGCCCGAATAATCGGTAATTCTTTGTCGATCCAATTCCCAAATCCGATTGCAGGATCCATCCAAAAATGCTTTATCGTGGGATACAATCATCACGGCTCCTTCGTAACGGGCAATGAATTGCTCCAGCCATTGAATCGCCGGCAAGTCCAAGTGGTTGGTGGGCTCATCGAGCATCAATAAATCCGGACGTTCCAACAAGCATTTGGCCAACATGGCTCGCATTCTCCATCCGCCCGAAAATTGGCGGTAAGTTTTTTCCATTTCCGCATCGGTAAATCCCAATCCCACCAAGGTTTTCTTCACTTCACTTTCGATGCGGTAAGCATCCAAGCGCTGTACTTCTTCCTGCAGGTAATACATGCGATCGGTTTCTTTCTCGGTAAAATCGGTTCCCTTGTTGTATAGAGCGTCCAATTCCAACAAGTAATCGTAGGCCGACCCAAAGGCCTGTGCCACCACTTCAAACAAAGAACGATCGGATTCATAGGCCAATAGATCTTGGTTGAAATAGCCAATTTTTAGGTTTTTTTGTTTAGAAACAACGCCTTTGGTGGGGGTTTGTTGGGCTGCAATGATGCGCAACAAGGTACTTTTCCCCATTCCGTTGCGGCCAACCAAGCCAATACGATCTCCTTGATTTACCCTTAAGGCAACTTCTTCAAATAACGTTCTTCCTCCAAAATCGAGTCCGATCTGATCCAGTGATAACATAAGAAAAAAATGATTGCAAAATTACTTCACCAACGATAGAATAAAAATGAAAACCCTCCGATGGAGGGCTCTTATAACCTTTTTTGGAAATCAGGGTAATGGGGTTTGGCGGGAATCAAACGAATTTGATCATGACCGAGCCTTTTTCAACGGTTTGCCCTACAACAACCTTGATTTCAGAGATGATTCCATCTCCTGGGGATTTGATGAGGTTCTCCATTTTCATGGATTCCAAAACCAACAAGGAGTCGCCGGTTTTTACTTCAGCTCCAGCTTCTGCCATTACTTTCAAAACCAACCCCGGCATGGGCGATTTCAATTCATTGAGTTTTTTTGCAGAAGAAGAATCAAAACCCAGTTTTTCCAGCATTTGATCCAAGTGATCCTGCAATTCAATGGGGTAAAGAACCTGATTGATTTTCCAGAAGAATTGTTTTCCTTCTCGGTTCACCAACTCTGCTCGGTAGCCGGTATTTCCCACGAGAATATGGTAATGATTTCCTCCTAATGAAACTACATCGGTTCCAACAGGTGTTCCATTCAGAAGAAATTGGTCATTCTCGCGGATGAGCGAAAAAACCTGACCTCCAAATTTTACTCGGTAACTCATGCCAATTTGGTCGCTTTTTCAATACGTTCGTAACCTTCTAAAATATCTCCAACTTTGATATCGTTGTAGTTTTTCACTTGAAGACCGCATTCGTAGCCGGAAGCAACTTCTTTCACATCGTCTTTGTAGCGTTTCAAAGAATCCAATTCTCCAGAATAGATAACAACACCATCGCGCACGATGCGGATTTTGGTATTTCGATGGATTTTTCCATCCAATACCATACAGCCTGCAACCGATCCAACTTTGGTGATTTTGAAAACTTCACGGATTTCAACGTTGCAAACAATCTTCTCTTCGAAGGTTGGTGCCAACATGCCTTCCATGGCGCTCTTCACCTCTTCGATGGCATCGTAAATGATGGAGTAATTGCGGATATCGATCTCTTCGGTTTCGGCCAATTTGCGCGCTTGCGGGTAGGGACGAACTTGGAAACCAATGATGATTGCATCGGAAGCGGATGCCAAAAGAACATCGGATTCAGAGATTTGACCAACACCTTTGTAAATAACGCTAACACGTACTTGCTCGGTGCTCAATTTTTCGAGCGAATCGGCCAATGCTTCTGCAGATCCATCCACGTCGGCCTTGATGATCAACTTCAATTCTTGGAAGTTACCGATGGCCAAACGACGACCGATTTCATCCAAAGTAATGTGTTTCTTGGTACGCATGCCCTGTTCGCGCAACAACTGATTGCGGCGAGTAGCAATTTCTTTTCCTTGCGCTTCGGTTTCGGGGATAAAGATTTTATCGCCCGCGGTAGGTGCTGCGGGGAAACCTAAGATTTGAACCGGGGTAGAAGGCCCTGCTTCTTTGATGCGAGAACCCCGTTCGTTCATTAGGGCTTTTACCTTTCCGAAATGAGAACCGGCGAGAATAGGATCTCCAACACGTAAAGTTCCTTTTTGAATAAGTACGGTGGTAATGATCCCTTTACCTTTATCCAACATCGCCTCAATCACGGTTCCTGAAGCACGAATAGCAGGATCGGCTTTCAAATCCAATAGATCGGCTTCCAAAAGAATCTTTTCGAGCAACAACTCAATGTTCAATCCTTTTTTAGCTGAAATTTCTTGGCACTGGTATTTTCCACCCCACTCTTCCACCAAGATATCCAATTGAGCCAACTGCTCACGGATACGATCGGAATTTGCTTCGGGGCGATCAATTTTATTTAGAGCAAAGATGATGGGTACTCCGGCAGCTTGAGCGTGGGAGATGGCCTCTTTGGTTTGAGGCATAACCTGATCATCTGCAGAAATAACGATAACAACGATATCGGTTACTTGTGCTCCACGAGCACGCATGGCCGTGAACGCTTCGTGACCTGGAGTATCCAAGAACGTGATTTCACGTCCATCCGGCAACGTTACTTCGTATGCACCGATGTGCTGGGTAATTCCCCCGGCTTCACCCGCGATAACGTTGGCTTTACGGATGTAATCCAACAACGAGGTTTTACCGTGGTCAACGTGTCCCATGATGGTAACAATGGGCGGACGGGTAATTTTATTTTCTTCAATTTCAACCTCTTCCAAATTCGGCTCATCGGATTCAGCCGATTGGAATTCGACTTGATAACCAAACTCTTCGGCAACAATGGTAATGGTTTCTGCATCCAAGCGTTGGTTGATGGACACCATCATTCCGAGCATGAATACTTTTGAAATTACTTCATTAACAGAGGCATCCATCAATTTTGCCAAATCGGAGGTGGTAAGGAATTCGGTTACTTTCAGGATTTTGTTTTCTCTTTCCTGATTTTCCATTTCCTGACGGAACTCCTCTGCGGCATCATCGCGTTTCTGACGGCGCATTTTGGCGCGGTTATCGAATTTCGATTTTCCGCCAGCCATGCGCGCCATGGTGGCACGAATTTGATCTTGGATTTGCTTTTCGGTTAGTTCAACCGGTTGAGCAGGAGCTGCAGCGGGTTGATTGCGGTTGTTGTTTCCTTTGTAATTCGGGTTGCGGTTTCCGCCTTGGTAGTTCGGGCGATTGCCACCACCTGGGGTGAACGGACGATTTCCCGTGTTCTGGGTTCCAGGAGTTGTGGTTCCAGGAGTTGTTGCGGTTCCTTCCGGACCCGTTTTTTTCCGTTTACGCTTTTTCTTATCGTCGTTGGTAACCTGCCCATTTGCCGTTGCAGACATCACGGGTTTGGGTTTTTTAGCGAACTGACTAAGGTCAATTTTACCCATGACCACCGGTCCGGTAAGTCGATCGGCTTTGGCGCGTACCACGGCGTTGGGATCAACAACCTCCGGTGCTTTGGCAACGGGCGCTGGCGTTTCAACCTGTGGTGCCACCGCTTCAACGGCAGCTGCCTCAACTTTTGGTGCTTCTGGTACGGGCGTTGATTCCACCGTTTTCTCCACTTTGGGAGCGGGAGCAGGTTTTACTTCTTCAACCGGAGCAACCGGAGTTACGGGAGCAACGGGTGCAGGAGCAGGCTCGGGTTTTACTGCTTCAACAGGAGCTGCTGCAGGCGTTTCCTCCTCTTTTTCTGCCTTTTTGCCCGATAAATCGATTTTTCCTAAAACTTTAGGACCAGAAAGCGTTGGTGCTTTGGCTTCAATTTTTTCGTCTTCGGTTTTCCGTTTGATCGGTTCATTCAAATTTTTAATGAGGATGACTTCAGAATCATCGGAAGCATCTGCATTGGATTTGGAATCGTTTTGATCATCGATGGAATTCGCTCCTTTTCGGTTCCCGCCGATTTGAATTTTATCGGCTTGTTCCCGAAGTTCTTTTTCTTTCCCGTACTCTTTTCCGAGCGAACGGTACATATCGTTATCAATCGGGAAGTTCGGATTGCGCTCAACCGCATATCCCTTACCAGTCAAAAATTCAACGACTGATGACAAAGAGATGTTGAACTCTTTGGCGACTTTTGCGAGCTTGAGCGCTTTATTTTCGTCTGACATACGTTTTCTTTTTGGAGGTTGGGGGAAATGGGGTTAATTATTCGAATTCAGCTTTAATAATTCGATAGATTTCGGCTACGGTTTCTTCTTCGAGATCGGTACGTTTCACGATATCGGTGGGGTCGATGGCCAAAACGGATTTCGCGGTATCCAAACCGATATTTTTCAACTCATCGATGATCCATTCTTCGATTTCATCGGCGAATTCATCCAAATCGATGTCCTCGTCGCCACCATCGTTTTCACGGAATACATCAATTTCGTAACCGGTTAGTTTCGCAGCAAGTTTGATGTTGTGTCCACCTTTACCGATGGCCAAGGAAACTTGGTCGGGTTTGAGGTAAACATCGGCTCTTTGTTGATTTTCATCCAAGGAAATGGATGAGATTTTAGCGGGTGAAAGTGCGCGAGTGATGTACAATTGGGTATTGGTGGTAAAAGGAATCACGTCGATGGATTCGTTTCGCAATTCGCGAACGATTCCGTGAATACGGCTTCCTTTCATTCCCACGCAAGCACCAACGGGATCGATGCGATCGTCGTAACTTTCTACGGCTACTTTTGCTCTTTCTCCTGGTTCGCGAACGATATTTTTGATCACGATCAACCCGTCAAAAATTTCAGGAACTTCCAATTCGAGCAATTTACCGAGGAAGGAGGGAGCGGTGCGCGAAACGATAACGCGCGGATTGTTGTTAAGCATTTCTACTTTCCACACGACCGCGCGAACGGTTTCGCCTTTTTTGTAGAAATCGGAACGGATTTGTTCGGTTTTGGGAAGAATCAATTCATTGCCCTCATCGTCCAACAACAACATTTCCTTTTTCCATACCTGATAAACCTCACCGGAAATGATTTCCCCAATGCGGTCTTTGTATTTCTGGTACAGATTATCTTTTTCAAGTTCGATGATTTTCTGAGCTAAGATCTGTTTTGCGGCCAAAATAGCACGACGTCCGAAATGCTCAATCTTCACTTCCTCGATGAGTTCTTCACCAATTTCAATGCTCTCGTCGATTTTGATGGCTTCCGTGTAAGGAATCTTATCCAAATCCCAAATGTCCTCGGAGTTATCGTCAACAACTTCACGATTCCGCCAAATTTCAATTTCTCCTTTTTCGGTATTGACAATTAAGTCAAAGTTCTCATCGGTTCCGTAACGTTTTTTCAACATGGTACGGAATACTTCTTCCAGGATGCGCATCATGGTGACGCGATCCATCATTTTAAACTCTTTAAATTCCGAAAACGAGCCAATCAATTCTTCGCTACGCATGGCAATCTTATTTAAATGATACTTCTACTTTTACTTCTTGTGGTTCAAGGAAAAGGAACTTCTGCTCGGTTGTAACCGCTTTTTTCCCCTTTTCTTTGGTGGTGATTTCCAGAATAAAACCGTCTTCATCAACCTGTTTGAGGGTTCCTTTGATTTTTTCTTTGGAGGTCAAAACCACGCACAAGCCTCTTCCGATGTGCTTGTGGTACTGACGTCCGAAAGCCAGAGGTTCACTCACGCCTGGAGACGAAACTTCCAAGGTATAAGCATGTTGAATGAGGTCATTCTCTTCAAGAAACACACCGGTGGCTCGCGAGAGCTTGGTGCACTGGTCGATGTTGATACCTAGATCGCCATCCACCAAGATTCGAATAATTTTTTGATCGGCTGAGATGGCCAAGCGAACCAAAAAAAGATCGGTTTCCAACAATTGTTGTTGAATGAAAGATTCTAGAACGTTATTTAATTCGGTCATTTGAAAAAAAGAGGGGACATTCGGTCCCCTCTTCGTGTTTTCTAATGCAAAAGTAAGCAATTTTCGCGAAAATCCTAAGCCTTTTTTACATCAATTTTGTAATATTCGGTGTACCACTTTACGAATTGATCAATTCCTTCTTCAATTTTTACTTGAGGTTTAAAGTTAATGGTTTCGATTAATTCTGAAACATCGGCCCAAGTATTCGGAACATCTCCGTCTTGAAGAGGTAAGTATTCTATTTTTGCTTCCATCCCCAAGTATTTTTCAATGTTTCGAACATAATCCATCAATTGAACCGGGGAATTATGTCCGATATTGTAAATGCGATAAGGCGCAGAGCTGTGAGCAGGATTCGGATGTTTCGGATCCCAATTCGGATCGGGCTTAGCCGGAGTATCGATCAATCGTTTGATGGATTCAACAATATCTCCAACATAAGTAAAATCACGGCTCATGTCGCCATGGTTAAAGACCTGAAATGTTTTCCCTTCGGTAATGGCTTTGGTAAATAGGAAAAGGGCCATATCTGGACGGCCCCAAGGTCCGTAAACGGTAAAAAACCTTAAGCCAATGGTTGGAATTCCAAACAATTGGGAATAGGTATGAGCCATCATTTCATTGGCTTTCTTGGAGGCTGCGTACAAAGAAATGGGATGACTGGTTGAATGGCTTTCTTGAAATGGGATGCTTTTGTTTAATCCGTAAACCGAGCTGGAAGACGCATAAACCAGGTTTTTAACAGGATATTTTCTTGCAGCTTCCAAAATGTTTAAGAATCCTTGAACATTGGAAGAAACATAAACATCGGGGTTGGTAAGCGAGTAACGAACCCCGGCTTGGGCCGCTAAATTAACAACCACATCAAAACGTTGCTGTTCAAAAAGCGACATGATCTCTTCCTTATCTTCCAAATTCATTCGAACGAATTGGTAATTCGGATGGATGCTACTGGTTTGAATTTGATGAAATACGGAAGCCAATTCAGGGTTCATTCCATGGAACGCCAAACGGTCGTATTTCAATTGCACATCGTAGTAATCGTTGATGTTATCCAATCCAACGACTTCATGTCCCAAATGAATTAATTTTTCAGCCAAATGAAACCCGATAAATCCGGCTGTTCCTGTAATTAAGATCTTCATATTATAATCGAGCGTCGATAATTTCTTTGGAAAGTTTGGATTTGACATCGAATAACACGGTTGATTCGTGTGCTATTTTAGAAAGATCCATGTTTTCGAATTCATCATGTGCTACGGCTAAAACCACTGCATCGTATTTATCGTCAATGGTTTTCACCAATTCTACACCATACTCGTGTTTCACTTCATCGTTATCGGCCCAAGGATCATAAATTTCTACTTGTGTTCCAAATTCCTTCAATTCATGAATGATATCAATCACTTTTGAATTTCGGATGTCGGGGCAATTCTCTTTGAAGGTCATTCCAAGCACGAGAACTTTGCTTTTGTTCACGGTGTGGCCTTTGTGAATGAGCAGTTTGATGACTTTGTTGGCCACCCAAGCGCCCATATTATCATTGATTCGGCGACCCGATAAAATAACTTCAGGGTGATAGCCAAGTTCTTCTGCTTTGTAGGTAAGGTAATAAGGATCTACGCCAATGCAATGTCCGCCTACCAATCCTGGACGGAAGGGCAAGAAATTCCATTTGGTTCCGGCTGCTTCAAGCACTTCAACCGTATCGATGTTCATGCGTTCGAAGATGAGAGCAAGTTCATTCACGAATGCGATATTGATATCTCTCTGGCAATTTTCAATCACTTTTGCCGCTTCAGCCACTTTGATGGATGGAGCTTTGTAGGTACCGGCTTCGATGATGGACAAATAAATTTGATCAACGGTTTCTGCAATTTCTGGTGTTGAACCCGCCGTGATTTTTCGAATTTTGGTTACGGTGTGTACCTTATCGCCTGGATTAATTCTCTCAGGTGAATATCCACAAAAGAAATCAACATTGAATTTCAAACCGCTTACTTTTTCAAGAATAGGCACACAATCCTCCTCGGTGCAACCCGGATAAACGGTTGATTCATAAACCACGATATCGCCTTTTTTCAAAACTTTACCAACGGTTTCAGATGCTTTTCTCAATGGCGTCAAATCCGGTCTGCGGTTTTTATCGATGGGAGTTGGAACGGTAACAATGAAGAAATTGGCTTCCTTCAGATGTTCCAATTCGTTGGTAAAAGATAAATGAGAAGACGCTTTCAAATTGGCCTCTTCGACCTCAAGGGTGCGATCATAGCCATTTCTAAGTTCATGAATTCGATCAAGATTAATATCAAAACCAATGGTTTTCATTTTCTTCCCAAATTCTACAGCCAAGGGTAGGCCTACATATCCTAAGCCAATAACAGCAATATTTTTATTCATCGTTTCCATTCTTTATATTAAATAACCCGAGAAACTTTTCTTTCAGTGATTTTGGCTTTTGGTAGTCCTCCTCGTAGTAACCGTAGCCGTAACCGCCATAACCGTAGCCATAACCGTAGCCATAACCATAGCCATAACCGTAGCCATATCCGTAGCCGTAACCGTAACCGTAGCCGTAACCGTAACTATTGGTTCTACGCATATCAAAGTCATTGAAAATGGTGAAAATCTTATCGACATTCCCTTTTTCAATCTGGCTATTGATAAACATCAAATTCTGCTTTTCTGTAACCGTTTGCCGAACCAAATACAAATTGATATCAGCGAACTTGGTGAGATCCAAGGCATCCGTGATCAATCCGGCAGGAGGAGTATCAATAACAATGATGTCGTATTCTTTTTCAAGCGCTTCCATCATCACATTCACTTTGGTTGAGATGATCAATTCGGAAGGATTGGGTGGAACAGGGCCGGAAAGAATAACATCAAGATTATTGATTTCTGTTTTCTTAATGACCTTTTCCAAGGGAATATCTTTGATTAAATAATTGGTCAGACCAATATCGTTAATCATTTCAAAGTCGTTGTTGATCCTTGGTTTCCTTAAATCAAAACCCAACAAAACCACTTTTTTCCCTGCGATTGCATAAACGGCGGCAATATTAATTGCACAGAACGTTTTCCCTTCTCCGGAGATACTTGAGGTGATCAGAATTTTGAATCTTTCTTTCCCCACGAAATAATTGATGTTGGTACGAAGGGATCGGAAAGTTTCAGAAATCATTGATTTTGGGAAATTCTGAACAACGAGGGGGTGATTTTTATTGTTGTGAGAAATAACCCCGATGTTTTTCATCAAGGTTGCCCGATTGAGCTCGTCAACACTGTTGATTTTATTGTTCAGAAAATCGAGGATGATGAGCAATAAAATGGGTAACAATAGCCCGATGATCAAGCAAATGGAGTAGTTGAACGCTTTTTTAGGAGAAATAACTTCGCCAATTTTAGGTGCATCCAAAATTTGGAAAGGAGAAATGGCCGAAAACTTGGTAATTCCGTACTCAATCCTTTTTTCCAACAAGAATTTGTACATGTTTTCTTGCACCCCAAATCGACGGGCAAGATCGGATAGTTTGCGGTTTTGATTGGGGATGGATCGAACTTGTTGATCTAAAATTCCAATCTCTCTTGTTAAGTCGGAAATGTTGAAGTTCAACTTGGAATAATAGTCGTTCACAGCATCCAACAAACTATTTCTGAAATTCAAGATGACTTGATACTTCTCTTGGTAAATGGCTGTTTTTGGGGAAAAGCTTTCCTTCACCAATTGAAATTCTGCGGAACTTGTGATGATTTTAGACAATAACTCAAGAACAACTGGATCTTCAATTCCCACCGAGGAAGGCGACACCATATCGGTGTATTCTTTTTTGTTGCGAAGGTAGCTTTTCAGATAATCCAGATAACGCATTTTGAGCACTTCCTTGCTCTTTTGTTCATTGAGCCCAGCCAATTTCTGCATGATGTACGACTCGCCATTGGCCGTTGCGGAAAAGATGTTTTGAGATTGGAAGTTCTCCATTCCTCCTTCTACTTTCCCCAGTGAATCGGAAATGATTTCAAGTTGTTCATCGATAAATCGAATGGTGTTGATGGCGCTTTCGCGTTGCTCATTCAACTTCATATCTTGGAAGGTAAGCAAGAGGGTTTCTAAGAAGATGATATCCTTATCGGGAATGGGCGACACCATGGATGCCTCAATAATATTGGCATTTCGGTTGGGTCTGTTAAAAGAAACCTTGCCCAAATATTGGGTAACCAATTGTTGGCGACTGAACGACATGAAATAAACTTCATTTTCAGGAGTTTCTTCGGATGAAATGGAACGGTGAACAATGAATTTGAAGGTTGGTGTTTCAACGATTTCGCCAAATTTAAACTTCTTTCCTTTGAAGGCAGTTTGTTTAACTTTTCGGTTGATTTCTTCGGTTTGGGTTGCCGGATAAAACAATTTCCCATTGGTTACCTTTTCCAAAATATAGGAACTCTGGTCAACCATCTTTATTTTAAAAGAACCATTCAATTCTTGCAAATGGGTAGAATCAAAAACCACCTTAACGGGATTGTTTTTATAGATTTCCACAAACTTCTGGATCTTCCCAACGGTGTAATACTTGATCCCAAAATCTATCTTCTCAACGGTGCTTTCGGTGACCTTTCTTGATTTAAGAACACTGAGAACGTTTTCGATGGCTTCGCCAGAATTAAGCATGCCATTCAGGTTCAACAGAACAACACCTTGTTGATTTTCCTGACGATCAGAAATGATAACCGTTCCACGAATGGAAAAATTGGGAATTGAATAGCGATTGATGACAAAACCAACCAACAACGAAAACAATAAGCTCAAAAGAATGATCGGCCAAATGCCAACCAACTTATTGAGCAATAGCTTAAAGTCTAACGAATTTTCTTCTTTTTCCTCGAATGAACTTTTTGGATCTTGCTGCATTTAGATAAGTTTGAAGAAGGTTAAAAAGGAAGTAAGGTAAAACAACAACGATGCGCCTTCTTTCAAAGTAGGATTTAATAAACCAACCTGACGGATCGGCAATGCATCAACAATGATGATGTCTTTGGGCTGAATGTAGAATTCGGGGCGACTTAAAGACCTCAAATCGTTGATGTTGATCGAATACATTTGCGGTTGCCCATCGTACATTCGAATTAATCTTACATAAGAGCGGTTGGCAACCGGCGTAAGGCCACCTGCCGTTGCAATCGCTTCCAAAAGAGAAAGCGAATTGGCTTGCATTTGATAATATCCTTGACCCGTTACCTCGCCGATGATTGAAAAGTACAATTGAGCATTCTTTACCTGAACGAAAATGTCGGACGTTTTATAAAATTTACGAACTTCTTTTTCGATGTTTTGCTCTGCCATATTGAGCGTATTGCCTTTTATATTGACCTTGCCAACCAAAGGAAGTGAAACAAATCCTAAAGAATCAACCAAATAAGAGAAGAAATAAGCCCCGGTTCCCTGCAGCTGATTACCGGCCATTTGGCGATTCCCACCACCCGTTGAAAATTCTTTATCAATATTCAAAGAATACTGATCTGATTTGATATTGATGATCAACCAGTCGCCCGATTTAATTCGATACTCACTTAAAGCAGGAATTTGAAATTGATAAACCGAAGTGTCGGCCTTGGCAAGGTGGGTGTTTTGTTTTTTGGCTTTTGAAGGCTCAATCAAATAATTGTACCTGGAATTGGGTAAACAAGATGAAAGGCCCAAAACAATAAAGAGCAAAAGCGCCTGAAAAATTTGTTTTTTTATCATGGCAAATAGAATTCTATGGTTTCAGACAGCATTTTTTTAAAGTCGCCTGTTGGAACGAAGTGTACTTTTTCAGCTAATTTTGAAGCATCAATGGCGTAGCGAAAATCATGACCTTTTCGGTCGGTAACGAAGGAAATCAACTTTTTTGATTCCCCCACTGTTCGATTTAATTTTTCGTCCATCAATTCGCACAAAAGCTCAACGAGTTGTAGATTTTTCCATTCATTGTTTCCTCCGATATTGAAGGTTTCCCCTGAATCGGCTTGATGGAACAGCGTAACAATGGCTTTAGCATGATCTTTTACCCACAACCAATCGCGAATGTTTTCACCTTTTCCGTAAACAGGAATGGGAGCATTTTGAATGATCTTTTGGATGGTTACCGGGATTAATTTTTCCGGATGCTGCTTTGGACCGTAATTGTTTGAACAGTTGGAAATAACAATGGGAAGTCCGTACGTATGGTGATATGCCCGAACAAAGTGGTCGCTGGATGCTTTGGAAGCACTGTAGGGAGAACGAGGATCGTAAGGGGTTTCTTCTGTAAAAAAGCCATCAGCACCCAAAGCCCCATACACTTCATCGGTACTAACGTGGTAAAACAAATGCTCAGCTCTTGAGGCATTCTCTCCCCAAGCTTGTTTTGAAACATTCAGGAGATTCACGGTTCCGATAACATTGGTCGTCACAAAATCCAACGGATTTTCGATGGAACGATCCACGTGGCTTTCAGCGGCCAAATGAATAACGTGGGTAATTTGAAATTTTGAAAAGGTTTGTTGAAGCGCTTCAACATCCCGAATATCTGCTTGAACAAATTGATAATTGGGCCAGTTAGCCCATTGCTCGTTGTTTTCTTCGTGCCCAGCATACGTCAGCAAATCGTAATTCACAACAAGGTAATCAGCATGGTTTTTCACCAATTCTTCAACCACGTGTGTTCCAATAAATCCAGAACCACCAGTAACGAGAATTCTTTTACTGAATGAATTTGTCATGAATGATCTTGAATTTGTTGACTAAAATACTGAAGTGTTCTTCTCAATCCTTCTTCGCGGTTCACTTTCGGTTCCCAGTGGAAAAGGGATTGGGCTAAACTAATGTCCGGTTTTCTCTGCTTTGGGTCATCCACCGGCAATGGATGGAATTTAATGGGAGAATCGGAATGGGTAATTTTTAGAATTTCTTCCGCGAATTGGTTGATGGTAATCTCTTCCGGATTTCCAATATTCACCGGACCGGAATAGTCGGAATGCAGCAAGCGTACAATGCCTTCCACCAAATCATCTACATAGCAGAATGAACGCGTTTGTGTTCCATCGCCAAAAACCGAAAGGGGTTCTTTTCGAATCGCTTGGCTAATAAACGCAGGAAGAACCCTACCGTCGTTCAGTCGCATTCTCGGACCGTAGGTATTGAAAATTCGAACAATGCGTGTTTCCAATTTGTGGTACGTATGGTAAGCCATGGTGATGGATTCTTGGAATCGCTTGGCTTCATCGTACACCCCGCGAGGGCCAACGGGATTCACATTTCCCCAATATTCTTCCTTTTGAGGATGAACCAATGGATCACCATAAACTTCGGAGGTACTTGCCACAAGAATTCGAGCATTTTTAGCCAAGGCCAAACCTAGAAGATTGTGGGTGCCCAATGAACCCACTTTCAGGGTTTGAATAGGCATTTGAAGGTAATCAATCGGACTTGCTGGAGATGCAAAGTGTAGAATATAATCCAGGTTTCCTGGAACAAAAACGAATTTGCTTACATCATGATGATAAAAGGTAAATCGCTCATGCTGAAATAAATGCTCAATATTTTGAAGATTTCCCGTTAACAGGTTATCCATTCCGATAACATCAAAGCCATCGGCGATGAAACGATCACACAAATGAGAGCCAAGAAAACCTGCGGCACCGGTAATGAGGACTCTTTTCATCCAAGAACCGTTTTACG
Organism: Bacteroidota bacterium; assembly: GCA_947459245.1. Taxonomy (GTDB): domain Bacteria; phylum Bacteroidota; class Bacteroidia; order UBA7662; family CANHCV01; genus CANHCV01. The sequence goes on along the minus strand of CANHCV010000011.1, from coordinate 21,304 downwards.
TCCGATGCTGTTGTAATAAAACCCTTTGCCCTCCATTTCCGAAACGGGGAAAAGGTTTCTTCCATCAAAAATAACGGGCGACTTCAATTCGGACTTTATTTCTTCAAAGTTGGGAGTTCGGAACTCGTTCCATTCGGTAACAATGATCAATGCATCGGCATCTTTCAAAACCTCCATGGGAGTATTACCGTATTGAATTGGAAAGGAATGGTAACGCTTTACATTTCCCATGGCTTCCGGATCGAAAGCGCTGATGGTAGCGCCCAAACTCAATAATTTTTCGATGATGTACAAGGCAGGCGCTTCACGAATATCATCCGTGTTGGGCTTAAATGCCAACCCCCACAATGCAAAATGCTTTCCATGAAGATCGTTGCCGTATTTACCAATGATTTTGTCAACCAAAATGGTTTTCTGACGCTCGTTTACTTCCATAACCGAGTCAAGAACTTGGAAAGAATAGTCGTTTTCTTTGGCTGTTTTGGCTAACGCTTGAACGTCTTTCGGGAAACAGCTGCCCCCGTATCCTACGCCTGGGAACAAGAAACGGTTTCCAATACGGGTATCGGTACCAATGCCAATGCGAACCTTGTCAACATCCGCTCCAACCTTCTCACAAAGGTTGGCAACTTCGTTCATGAAGGTAATTTTGGTTGCCAAAAACGCGTTAGCCGCATATTTAGTCATTTCTGCAGAACGCTCGTCCATGAAAATCAGTGGATTTCCTTGGCGCACAAACGGGGCGTACAATTGCTCCATCAACTTTTTTGCGCGCTCTCCTGAAACACCAATAACAACGCGATCTGGTTTCATGAAATCTTCCACGGCAACCCCTTCACGAAGAAATTCCGGATTAGAAACCACGTCGAAAGCAACCGTTGCATGCTTGGAAATTGCAGCGTGTACCTTGTCTGCCGTTCCAACCGGAACGGTACTTTTATCGATAATAACCTTGTAATCGGTCATCAAATGGCCAATTTGATCGGCAACGCCTAAGATGTAACTTAAATCGGCCGAACCGTCTTCCATCGGAGGAGTGGGAAGTGCGAGAAAAATGATTTCAGCGTGGTCCAACACCTCTTTCAAAGAAGTAGTGAAACTCAATCTTCCTTCTTTAATGTTTCTAAGAAACAGCGCTTCGAGTCCTGGTTCATAAATGGGAATTTGGCCATTCCGCATGGAAGCCACTTTTTCCTCATTGATATCAACACAAATAACCTGATTTCCCGTTTCTGCGAAGCAAGTACCGGTAACTAAACCTACGTATCCTGTTCCAACTACACCTATTTTCATAAACCTCTAGTTTTCAAATGTAACTTCTTGCAAAGATAAACTTATTTTTCAGTCATTAACCCTTCCATTTGAAATGTTTTGAATAGAAATGTGAATTTTTAAACTTTCATTTTTAAAACAGCACATGTACCTTTACGCCAATGAGAACTAATTATTTACTACCGATTTCTTTCTTTCTTTTCATTGGATTTTTTCCAGTTTTCAGTTTTTCTCAAACCAACCCTCTCGACTCCAATTTGAATATTCGAATTTTCTCTATTGGAGGTGGTCAACAAGTTCCTGTTGGCTTGTTATCCCAACGTTTCGGATCCAACACCCAAGTTAGTTTCGAGTTCCACCAACAACGTTCGTCCTCCTGGATCATCGGATTACAAGGGGGATGGATGTTCGGCAATCAACTTCGAGAGGATTCAATCTTACGAGGCCTCACCACGACCACCGGCGACCTCATCTCAGAATCGGGAATTTTCGCCAATTATTCCTTAAGCCAACGCGGAATTCACGCTTTTTTCCATCTCGGACGAAGGATTCGAACCCCTTGGTCGCCCAACCCCAGCAGCGGATTTACGACCCAACTCGGCTTGGGTTTTCTTCAACATAAAATTAGAATTGAAGCCCCTTACTCCAATATTCCCTCCATCCAAGGCGACTACAAAAAGGGGTACGACCGATTAACTTTTGGTCCTGCTGGGCAGTTTTCGTTCGGCTACCAATACCTCGGCAACAACCGAAGAACCAACTTTTACATCGGGCTCGATTACCAGCTTGGCCTCACCAAAAACCGACGAACCATTAACTTCGACACGGGAATGGCCGATCCACAACTCCGTTTCGACCAATTGATTGGAGTGAAAATGTTGTGGAGTTTACCCCTGTACAAAAGAAGCGAAAACGATTACTATTTCTTTGATTGATGACCGGATTTTTTCATACCCTTTTCGTCCTGCTTTATCGGTTCTTGATTTCCCTTTCTGCGCTGGGGGGAAATACCAAGGCTAAAAAATGGATCGAAGGCCGAAAAAATTGGAAAACTTCCTTATCTACTCTTTTTCGAGAGAATTCAACCCCGGTCGTTTGGATGCACGTTGCTTCCGTTGGGGAGTTTGAACAAGGCCTTCCGGTTTTAGAGCAACTGCAAAAAAGGCTTCCTACCCACCGTTTCCTCATCACCTTTTTCTCCCCTTCCGGGTACGAACAAAAAGCCAAATACATCAAAAATGCCGATGCAATGTACCTTCCCCTCGACACTCCTTGGAATGCTCGATTCTTTTTGGAAGCGGTACAACCCTGCATGGCCTTGTTTGTGAAGTACGAATTTTGGTACAACCACTTGGCCGAATGCAAAAAACGAAAAATTCCTACCCTGCTTTTCTCGGCCAAATTCATCCCCCAACAATGGTTTTTCAAACCCCTTTTGCGGCCATTTGCCCGAAAATACCTCGAAACCTTTTTTACCATTGGCGTTCAAGACGATTTTTCCATGGTTCTCTTGGAAGATTTGGGAATAAAACGGGTTTTTGTTGCCTTCGATACGCGTTACGATCGGGTAATGCTGATCAAAGAAAATAATGTTTATTTGCCCATCCTCGATCATTTTCGCCAAGGAAAAAAACGAATTTTGGTAGCCGGAAGCACCTATGCAACCGATGAGGCCATTTTGAAAAAAATGTGGGATTTGGAGCTGTTGGATGGAATGGTGATTGTTCCTCACGAGGTAAATCCCGAACGGATCGACCAAATTGTCAACCTTTTTGAAGGGCAGCATTTGAAAGCGACAGAAATTGGGGATAACCCCGAATTGGCTGCAAAAACGAAGATTTTAATTCTAGATCTGTACGGCATGCTTTCCAAGGCCTATCGTTTTGGAACCCTGAGTTACGTAGGCGGCGGCTTCAACCGCGGCATTCACAACGTGCTCGAGGCCGCCGTTTACGGAAAACCTGTCGTTTTCGGACCCAAACATGCTCGTTTTGCCGAAGCCGAACGACTCATTGAAGCGGGAGGTGCCATCAGCATCGATTCGGCGGAAGATTTTATGGAATGGCTCATCGATGTGGCTGAACACGATGATGCCTTGATGAAAATGGGACACCAAGCTTCCATGCACATTCAACTCCACACCGGAGGAACGCAACGGGTGTTGTTGGAAATTTCCAAAATATTGGCCATCACTTAATTGGCTTATTCTTGCTGATCCACTCCGAGGTAAAATGCCCGCCATCTCTTCCCCAAGAATTGTACAAATAGGTCATCAAATACCCCAACTCTACGTCCGTTAAAGTGGGCTCAGAGGGCATGATTCCGTTGTAACCTACGCCATTCACTTGAATGGGCCCACTCATTCCCAGCACAATGTGTTGAAGGGTACGCACAGAGTCGGCCAACAGGTAATCGCTTTTTTGAAGTGGTGGATACAGCAATCCGTTCCCTTCTCCTTTTTCACCGTGGCAAGCCATGCAATGCTGCTGATAAATGCGCAATCCGTTGGCCACGGCTAACTCTTTTTCCGATCCCATGGTACAGGCCAAAAGGACAACTGGAAGGAAAAAGAACAGCTTTTTCATTGCTCTTCCAATAAAAGAGGAAGCTCCTTCATCAATCGATCCACGTCTTTGGGATCGGTTCCATCGTAAGCGCCACGCTTGCGACCCTGCCGGTCCACCAAAATGAAAAATCCGCTGTGCACGTATCCGCCGGGCTCGTTTTCATCTGCCACCATGTGACTCATGAAATGATTTTCTCCCAACTGATAAATGGAATCTTCGTTTCCGGTTAACATCCACCAATGCTTCGGATCTATTTTAGCCCGCTTTCCGTATTCGGCCAAGGTAGCTACCGAATCGCGGATGGGATCGATGGAAAAAGAAAGGATTCGAAAATCTTCCCGATCTCCAAATTTTTCGCTAACCCGCTTCATCTGCTTCAACATTTTTGGACAAATGCTGGGGCAAGAGGTGAAGAAAAACTCGGCCACGTACACCTTGCCTTGAACATCCGTTCCTTGAATGGTCTTTCCTTCTTGGTTGAGAAATGAAAAATTGGGAATGCTCGGATAAATGGTATCTGTTCCAACAACTTTCTCGGGATTTCCCAAGTAAGGCAGTTTCTGTTTTGGAGATTCGCAGGCAATAAAAATTGCAAGAAATGGAAGAAAAATGAGGTGTTTCATGCGTACTTTGTAAAACTAACGCAAAGGTAGGTACAAGAGTTTCAAACATGAGCCATCGAGGATTTGAAAAAGGAAGCGATACCGGTTTATTTACCGAAGTTTCGCACCGAACCAAACGGAACATCAATCCGGATGGGAGTTTCAACATCGTTCGGAAAGGAGAAATCTTTTCGGAGGATGGGATCTTCCATCAATTGGTAAACATGCCCATTTTTTCGTTTTTATCCCTCATTTTCGGATTTTATTTCGGGATCAATTTGCTCTTTAGTTTTGGGTATTATCTGTTGGGTCCTTCGGCATTTCAAGGGGTTGGGAACCACCAAGGTTGGGACTTTTTTTGGGATGTTTATTTCTTTGGCCTTCAAACCATTACTACAGTTGGATACGGTTCTGTTGCGCCCACCGATCACTGGGCTTCAGCACTTGCTGGCATCGAGGCGCTATCGGGCATTTTAACCTTCGCTTTGGCCACCGGTTTGTTGTACGGACGTTTTTCGAAACCAAGGGCCAAATTCTTGTTTTCAGAAAAAGCCATCATCGGAAAATACCAACAAAACGATGCATTCATGGTGAAAATCGCCAACGGCAGGAAAAATGTTCTGACCGATTTGGAAGCATCCGTGATCATTAAATTTAGCACCAAAGAAAAAAAGTACTACCGCCAACAATTTCATGTTTTGAAATTGGAATTGCAGAAAATTAACTTCATGCCCTTGAATTGGACCTTGGTTCATGTGATTACCGAACAAAGTCCACTTTACCAAAAAACCAAGGAAGACCTGGCGCAAATGGATGCAGAAATCATGGTTTACATCAAGGGTTTCGACGATTCCTACCACCAAATGATTCAAGCTAAAACTTCCTACGTTTGCGGTGAAATTGTGCATCACGCTTCCTTTGTTCCTTCGTACCGAACCGATGAAGACGGGAACGTCATTTTCTATCCCGATCGAATTTCCGAAATAGAAATTCACGATGAGGAATAAACCGATGAACGATATTGCCGTGGTTGTTCGAGCATCGGGCGAACGAACAACTTCCGTTTGCATCCAACTGCTGGAGGAACAAGTTGGCAAAATTGCCGGATTGGTAGAAGGGGTTTCTCCGTTCAATGTTGCTTCCCGAAAATCAGTAGAATTGGCAGTGGCAACGGGTAAAAAATACACGGCCTTGGTGGATGCGGATGTTTTGGTTTCACCGAACAGTTTGGCCAAACTTCAAAGCATTTTGGAACGTGCAACACCCGAAACCTTTTTGGTGAACACCTACACTTTGGATAAATTTCACCTAGCCGGAAGGGAGGGCGGCATTCATTTTTACCGAACTCATTTGCTGGCAAAATATTTAGAAATGGCCTCCAATTGGGCAGATGTTCCCCGACCGGAGGCAAAATTCCACCACTGGATGGAAGAAAACGGATTTAAGATTTACACCGATCATTCCATGACGTCCATCCACGAATTTTTTCAATGGAGAAAAGACGTTCAACAGAAAGTGGGATATCGGTTGCATAAATTGGGATTGAAGCACCTGAAACACGCCTCCTACTTGAGAACGTTGGGGTGGCTGGATGGCGATTATAAAATTGCAGGAACGCTAGTTAATGAGTTGAAAGCCGGAAAAATTAACGACCGATCGGAGGTGCCACCCATCGATTGGGTGGAAAAATCGCCAAAAATGGCCATGTGGAAGGTAAGATGCATGGTTCACCCGTGGGCCATTTACGGGTACATTTATTTCCAAATTCCGCTAAAGCGGCTGTTGGGTTGATTAGCCCCCCGCTTTTTTCACTTGGGTGTAGCCCATTTCCTTCAACCAAACCAAAAGCTTATCCCGAAAATCGCCTTGAAGGATGATTTCTCCATCTTTGGCACTTCCTCCAACCCCGCATTTCATCTTCAGCTTTTTACCGAGTTCCTGCAGATCATCTTGCTGTCCTACGAATCCTCGAATGATGGAGGCCACCTTTCCGCCCCCCTTTCGCTCGAGATGAATTTTTAGGGCTTGTTGTTGGGGCGGTAAGGTTTCCGCATCACCCAAACCGAAAAACGAATAATTGAAATCGGGATCGGTGGAATACACCACGCCCTCTCGGTTTTTATCTTTTTTTCCCATGTTACTTTTTGAACGCCCAACGAGCAATTTCCTTCAAAGTTACTTTTTTCCCGTACATCAACACCCCAATTCGATAAATTCGGGCAGAAATGTAGGTAAAAAACACAAAGCTCAGCACCATGGTTACCATGCTCAACGCCAATTCCCAAGGAGCAACGGCATCGTAAGCAAAGCGAGCCATCATCACCACGGGGGCCGTTAACGGAATCATGGAACTCCAGAAAGCGGTGGCCGAATGCGGTTGAGCTACAGCCGTTTGCGCCAATACGAACGCAATGATGATGGGAATGGTTACGGGAAACGTTAATTGTTGCGCATCTTGCTCTTGGTCAACGGCCGAACCGATGGCGGCAAACAACGCTGCGTAGGTTAGGAATCCGAAAATGAAGTAAAAGAAGAACACCAAAAGGAAACCGGGAACATCCGCCATGGCCGAAAGCGCGTCGGGCGACATGGATTGCGGGGTGGCGTTAGCCGAACCTGCAGCAGCGTCGCCCAAAAAGGCGGGCAATACCAAGGTAATCACAATCATCGTTAAACCGATCCAAATGAGGAATTGCAACAAAGCGGTGGCTGCGATGCCTAATATTTTTCCCATCATGAGTTGAAACGGCTGTACGCTGGAAATCAAAACTTCCATAATTCGGTTACTCTTCTCCTCCGAAACACCTCTCAACACCTGCATGCCGTAAATCAGAATGAAGAAATACATCAACATGCTCCCAACGGAAGCCAGCCCAAAGGCCTTCTCACTCGATTGGGAGCTTCCTTCGGGTTTTACGCTTTGAAATTCAAAATCGGGAGTTTTCAACGAATCCAACTTCGCCCGAGAAACCCCATTTTCCTCCAATTTCTTATCTTCAACGGTTTTTGAGATGTTCTCCTTCAGGTAATCCTGAACCTTTAAACTCATGGGCGATTGGCTGGTAAACTTCAGGCCTTTGCCCGGATCTTTCCCAAAAACCTCGGCCGTTACCGTAAGCAATCCAAGATTTTCATCCTGCGCTAAACTATCAATCAAGGCTTGACCTTTCAATGGCGCAGGAATGAGCAATAACTTCTCTCTGGAGGGAAGTTGCTGTTTCCACAACTGGGCATCGTCTTGCACCCAAATGGTTTGAGTGGAATCGTCCATCTTTGCAATGATGATGGGAACTGCAATAAATGCCGACATTAATACCGGGCCCAAAATGGAGAGAATCCAGAATTGCTTGGTTTTTACCCGAACGAATAATTCCCGGGAAAGGATAAGGTAGATGGCTCTCATAGGGCTGAGTTTTGAACGATTTGAATGAAAATTTCATTGAGTCCCGGAATCAATTCCCGGCAACTGTGGATGGTGAGCTGGGATTGAAGGGCTTTTTGAAGCCATTCGTTCACCGAATGTTCGGCCATCGGCAAAACAACTTTATTCCCGTCTTCCGTTTGAGCTACAGAAAATCCTTGCATCCAATCGGGTGTGTTTCCTTCAAAAACCAACTCAATCTCACTGGATTTATGGGCCTGTCGAATTTCCCGGGTGGTTCCCGAAAGCACCACTTTGCTTTGGTGAATCATCACCAAGCTATCGCACAACGTTTCTACCGATTCCATGCGGTGGGAAGAAAACAAGATGGTTGCTCCCCGTTGTTTTAAATTCAGAATTTCTTCTTTGAGAATCTCGGCGTTCACGGGATCGAAGCCGGAAAACGGCTCATCCAAAATAACCAAATCGGGTTCGTGAAGGATGGTTGCGATGAATTGCACCTTTTGTTGCATCCCTTTCGACAAGTCGGCCACGTTTTTGTTCCACCATTTCTGAAGGTCGAAGCGCTCGAACCATTGTTTGCAGCGGTGGGTAGCTTCCGATTTCGACAACCCTTTGAGTTGCCCCAGGTAAATCACCTGATCGGCGATATTCATCTTTTTGTAGAGCCCTCTTTCTTCAGGAAGATACCCTACTTTCTGAATGTCTTCCCGGCGAATGGGACGACCTTCGAAGAGCACTTCGCCTTCGTCGGGCGCAATGATTTGGTTGATGATTCGGATGGAAGTGGTTTTGCCGGCGCCATTGGGACCCAATAGCCCAAAAATGCTTCCTTTCGGAATGGAAAAACTCACTCCATTGAGGGCCTTGTGCGCTTCAAACGATTTGTGGATGTTGCGCAGTTCAATAAGATTCATGCAATAAAGTTCTTTAAAAAAACCTGAATAAAAAACCATTTTTTCCCCGAACTTCGCTGATCGATTGAACGATCAGTATAAATGACCGCTATGAAAGGATGCATCTTTTGGATTTTAGGTTTCATGTTTTTGCTAAACGGAAATTCCACCGCTCAGGTTTACCGGCAAGCTGTAGGGATTCGAGGAAATGGAAATTTAGTTGGCTTTTCTTTTGTACAAAGAGTGGCGCCTTCCATGACGGGTGAAATCATTCTCGAGAGAAATCCATTCGACTCCCACGTGGCAGGAACTTTACGTTTCCACAAAAACACCCTTGGTCCTCGCCTAAACACGTATTTTGGTTTGGGTGGTCAAGCAGGTTTTGTTCGAAGTACTCCCGGCACCTTTGTAGGACTTAATACTCAATTGGGAATCGAATTCAAATTTCCCATTCTTCCCATTCAAACCAGTTTAGACCTTATGCCGATGTTCAACATTGGCCCTCATCCGAATAATATTTACTTCCAAGTTGCCTTAGGAGTTCGATATGTTACCAAAAAAGATGAAACCCGTGGCCTTCGAGGCGTAATCAATCAAATGAAAAGCAATCCATGACGGACCGCGATCTCTTTTTGGAGCATACGATCGATTACTTTGGACCCCATGCCGAACGCAAGGGAGAAATTGAATCGCAATTGCCCACGTTCATACAATGGGATTTTGTGTTTCGCCCCAGCCAAAGCCCCCAGTTAAAACAATTAGAGGCCGAAGCGTTTCGTCCGGTTCAACAATGGTTTCGCAACCAAGGTTGGCCCGTTTTACGCTTACCGGAAAACGTTTGGGAATCGGTAGAAAGCATTCCTGAAGAGGCGCGCGTTCCAGAGGAAGTCGTTCAAAACCTGCTAACGCGATTTGAACAAATGGACGATCAACGAAAAGGTGCGGTATTTACGTTGTTTTGCTGCGGAAGCGATCGCACCCATTGGACGGCTGCTCAAGCGCTGTTGGAAGGGGGAATAACTCCCAAAGAATTTGCCCTGGTTCTGGCATCGGCCGAAATTACAGCCGCCAAATTGGCCGGACAGATGAGCAAGTCCGACTGGAAAGAAGCGCTCAGGGAGTTTGAGGATTTGGCGTACGACGCTTTGGATTTTGCCGACGAAGAAGCATGAAACGCATTGGATTAACGGGAGGAATTGGAAGCGGGAAGAGTACGGTCGCTTCGGTTTTCGCTACCTTGGGAATTCCGTGTTACGATAGCGACCGACGCGCCAAAGAACTCATGGTTGAAAAAGAAGCGCTTCGAACCTTTCTCTTCCAACATTTCGGCCCGGAGGTCATCCAAAACCATCAACTCCAATCCTCCATCATTTCCAAAATTGTATTTGAGCATCCTGAGCTGTTGGAGCAACTGAATGCGGTGGTGCACCCCGAAGTGGGGAACGACTTCAACGCTTGGTGCGAAAAGCAAAACGCTCCTTATGTTTTGAAAGAAGCTGCGCTGCTGTTCGAAAGCGGGAGCTGGAAAAATTTGGATGAAGTGGTTTGCGTTAGCGCTCCCGAAGAACTTCGCATTCAACGCGTGATGCAGCGCAACGGATTCACCCGAGAGCAAGTGATTGCCCGCATCAACAACCAATGGCCGGAGGCCGAGAAAACAAAGCGGGCCCAGTACGTGATTGAAAACGATGGAAACCATTCCCTCATCGAACAAGTATTGGCCATTCACCAAGCCCTAATTAAGAACGTTTAATTAACAAGCATCTCGCTTCCTTTTTACAACCCCGTGTTTACCTTTGTAGGGTGAAGCAACTCATTTCCATAGCCTTACTCTTCTCCTTTCTTTTCGCTACAGCCGTTCCCGCTGCCGTGATCGATTGTTGTTGCAAGGCCATGCAAGCCGAAAGTTCCAACTGTTGTGCATCAATGGAAGATGAGGCGGATGCGTGCTGTAGCGACAAAGAATCGGTAATTCTCAAAAAATTCGAGGAAAAGGCTGCCTTTTTTCAAGAGAAATCGGTAGAGAAATCGGAAAAACCGCTCTTGCATCCTCACGGAAAAGCGCCCAACGACTTGGTTATTTTTGCATTCAACCGGGCGCTTCAACTACTTCTTCCAACCTCCATCAAAATTCCCGAGCGAGTCCCGTGTTCGTCCAGGAAAATCGTCAGCTTTTCAACCCATTCTTCCCACCGTTTTGTGGGAATCGATTTTTCCATTTGGCGCTGTTGAGTTCAACCCATTTTCGATCGAAAATTTGTTGAACATAAACACCCAAAAAAATGAAGAAATTTGTTGCCATTCTTTTTGCAATGGGCTTTTTTTCCGCTCAAGCCCAATACCTGTGGTTCGGAAAAATATCCAATAAAGTCTCACAAGAGCCCATCTCGGGAGCCGTTGTTCGGTTCGGAGAAAAGGAATACGCCCTTTCCGATGCCCAAGGTCGATTCAAAATCAAATCATCCGACACGTTAATCACGCTGTACTTTACTCACCTCGGCTTTCTGCCCGATTCCTTGGTGGTTACTCACCAACAAAAAGGAATTTCCATGCAACTGAATCCGGCGCCGGTGGAATTGCAAGGCGCAAACATTGGTCGCAAACGACGTTCCACCGAAATCAGTACCTTGGATTCTCGTGCCGTTCAAACCATTACTACCCGAGAGTTGCAAAAGGCCGCCTGCTGTAACCTCAGCGAAAGTTTCGAAACATCGGCGGCCGTAGACGTTTCCCTTTCCGACGCCTTGACCGGCGCCCGCCGCATCAAAATGTTGGGCTTGGACGGGAAGTACGTTCAGTTGCTCACCGAAAACACCTCCGAATTCCGGGGGTTAGGACAAGCATACGGCATTCAATACGTTCCCGGCCACTGGATGGAGTCCATTCAAATCTTGAAAGGCGCCGGTTCGGTGGCTCAAGGATATGAAGCTTTTACCGGCCAAATGAACGTGGAATTGCTCAAACCTCGGGAAGCCGAGAAGTTCTCCATGTCGGCCTACCAATCGTCTCAAGGGCGTTCGGAACTCACCGCCCACGTTGCCGGGAAAGTAAACAAGGCCTGGCACGGATTGTTGGCTGCGCATACCCAGCAAGAGCACGTGCGTTGGGACATGAACCACGACGGTTTTCTGGATCAACCGCTCATCAACAACGTGAACGTGTACAACCGCTGGCATTGGCAAGGAAAACGCGCCGAGAGTCAAATTGGAATCAAGTACTTGAGGGAAGGCAGAAACGGCGGAGAAGTTCCGTTGCCCGAGGGTGTGATCCCCATTGTTCCTCAATATTTCATCAATCACCACACCGAGCGGTTGTACGCTTGGGCCAAGTTTGGGATCTTATTCCCGGGAAAACCCTACAAAAGCATCGGAAACATTTTGTCCTCCGGACTTCACAACCAGCATTCCATGTTGGGGTGGAACGAGTACCAAGGGAAGGAGAAAAATTTGCAATACTCTTTTTTGTACCAAACCATTTGGAAAGATACCCGGCATCAAATCAAGATGGGGGCCAGTTATTTGTGGGATCAGTTCGATGAGAAATTCCGGGATTCGAGTTGGAATAGGACCGAGCACGTACCCGGAATTTTTGCCGAATGGCATGAAAAGCCACAAAATTTACCCATTGATTTGATCGTTGGACTTCGGGCCGATCGGCACAATTTGTACGGCGGTTTCCTCACTCCTCGTTTCAACCTGAAGTGGAATGTTACCGAAAACAACATCGTTAAACTGTCGTATGGAACCGGTTTCCGCACCGTGAATGCCTTGGTAGAAAACATCGGTTTCTTTGCTTCGGGGCGGCAATGGATGGTTGAGGAAGCGCCCCAAGCCGAACGCTCGCAAATTGTAGGAGGAAGCTTCATCAAAATGATGGATTGGTTCGGACGGGAATGGGTACTGACCTTGGATTATTACGAAACCCATTTCCAAAACCAATGGATGGTAGATGTAGAAGAAAGCGGTACGCTGCGCATGTACAATCAGAAATCGCCTTCCTTTTCGAAGAGTTTTCAAGCGGAATTGAATGGTGAAGTTTTGGAAGGAACCACCCTCCGCTTGGCGTATAAATACGATGACCCCCGATCGGGCTTTTCGGGAGGAACAAAAATTAGACCGTTGGTGGAACAGCACCGTTTTTTGGCCAACGTTGGATGGGAAAGCAATAATGGGAAATGGCTGGCTGATGCCACCGTTACCCATACGGGTAGAAAACGACTCCCTTCTTATTACAATTTACCCCAAACAACTTTGGGCTACAGCCCAGGATTCTTTTTGGTGAATGGCCAAGTAACGAAAAAATTCAAGCATGCCGATTGGTACCTTGGCATAGAAAATGCTTTAAACTTTCGTCAGCACCATCCCATTGTTGGGGCACCCATCGGTCCCGGGTTTGATGCCGCCATGGTTTGGGGGCCCATCATGGGCAGAAACATTTATTTAGGAATGCGTTATAAAATCAAGTAACATGAAAAAAATTATCCTCGCTTTCTTGGTTCTATTTGGAATTCAAGAAATCAAAGCGCAAAACAAAGTCGTTACCGACACCATTGCCACATCAACCGTTTGCGGTACTTGCAAAAGTATTTTGGAAGAGGGATTGAAGTTTGAAAAAGGGGTGATTCGGGTTACTGTTTTGGTGGAAGAAAAGAAAATCATTCTGAAATACCGAACCGATAAAACGGATCGAGCCACCTTAAAAAAGAAAATTTCTTTGTTGGGATATCAAGCCGATGATGTTTTAGCCGATCCCAAGGGATTCGAGGCACTTCCGGCTTGTTGCAAAAAGCCTCACGAAGATGAAAAGCATTGAAACAAAAAATGCCGCTCGATGAGCGGCATTTTTCTTGATTGATCATTCTTAAATCAATAACGGTACGTTTCAGATTTGAACGGTCCGTTTTGAGGTACGTTGATGTAATCGGCTTGACCGTTGGTCAACTCTTCCAATTCAACGCCAATTTTCGACAAGTGAAGGCGAGCTACCATTTCATCCAAATGTTTTGGAAGAACGTAAACTTGGTTTTCGTACTTGCCGTGGTTGGTCCACAACTCCAATTGAGCCAACGTTTGGTTGGTGAAGGAGTTCGACATCACGAAGGATGGGTGACCGGTTGCGCAACCAAGGTTTACCAAACGACCTTCTGCCAAAACGATGATTTCATTTCCATCTACGTTGTAAACATCTACCTGAGGTTTAACGGTGTATTTGGTGTTTCCGTGAGTATCGTTCAACCAAGCCATATCGATTTCGTTATCGAAGTGACCGATGTTACAAACGATGGTTTTGTCGTTCATCATTTTGAAATGCTCTCCAGTTACGATATCGCGGTTACCGGTTGCGGTGATCACGATGTTCGCACGAGGAATGGCATTCTTCATTTTCTTTACTTCGAAACCGTCCATGGCCGCTTGTAGTGCGCAGATCGGATCGATTTCGGTAACGATAACACGAGCACCAGCTCCGCGAAGCGATTCTGCAGTTCCTTTACCTACGTCTCCGTAACCCGCAACAACGGCAACTTTACCGGCCATCATCACGTCGGTAGCGCGACGAACCGCATCTACTGCAGACTCACGGCAACCGTATTTGTTATCGAATTTGGATTTGGTAACGGAATCGTTGATGTTGATGGCAGGAAGTGGAAGGGTTCCTTTTTGCATGCGTTGGTACAAACGCAAAACGCCCGTTGTGGTTTCTTCAGAAATTCCACGAATCGCTTCAACCAATTCTGGGTAACGATCCAACACCATGTTGGTCAAATCGCCTCCGTCATCAAGAATCATGTTCAACGGCTGACCATCTTTGAATGCGTGCAAGGTTTGTTCGATGCACCAATCGAATTCTTCTTCGTTCATGCCTTTCCAAGCAAAAACCGGAATTCCAGCGGCAGCGATAGCAGCAGCAGCGTGATCTTGGGTTGAAAAGATGTTGCAGGAAGACCAAGTTACCTCAGCTCCCAATTCGATCAATGTTTCGATTAGAACGGCGGTTTGAATGGTCATGTGCAAACAACCGGCGATGCGGGCACCAGCCAACGGTTTGGTTTGTCCATATTGCTCACGTAGAGCCATCAATCCGGGCATTTCTGCCTCAGCCAATTGAATTTCTTTTCGGCCCCAATCGGCTAAGCTGATGTCTTTTACCTTGTAATTCATCATTTTTACTATTTTTGGTTTGCAAAGGTAAAACATTTACCTTGCAATTCGTCATGAAATTACAGCTAAATCACTTTGTTTCCATCTGTTTCGTTTTCTTTTTCTGCCTTCCAACCCGAAGTCAGCACTTCGATTACATTTCCAAAAAAGAATATGAATGTAAAAAAACCGGAGTGTTTTCTGTTTCATCTTCCACGAATCAGTCCTTCCAATTGCTGCATACCCGGCTTTCGGTTCGGGTCAATCCCGAGTCGCGGAACGTTTCTGGTTCGGTGGCGTATCGCTTGAATCTTTTGCAACCCACCACCAAAATTTGGGTTGATTTGAACGACACCTTAACCTGCGATCGGGTTGCTTCTTCAGTTCCCATTCGGGCCTTCCGAACCGGCCAAAATCAACTGGAAATCGAGTGGCCCGCACCGGTTCAGGGAAACATCCAAGTCCAAATCGATTACCACGGAACCGTGGTGAACACCCCTGGATTTGGCTCCTACATCACCTCCCTTCACGATTCTGTACCCATTTTATGGACCCTTTCTCAACCGTACGGAGCTCGGGATTGGTGGCCGGCGTTTCAAACGCTGGGGTACAAATCCGACACAACAGTCATCGACATCACTTGCCCAACGATGAATAGCCGAGGCGATTCGCAAACGGCGGTTTCGAACGGTTTATTGCTGTTGAAGGAGCATCGTTCCGACTCCACATCTCAATTCATCTACCAAACCAATTATAAAACAGCACCTTACCTGATCGCCATTGCGGTAACGAACTATAAAATTGCAAGCGATACGTTGAGAACAGCTCAAGGGCCATTGTTGAACGAAACGTTTTATTACCCGGAGGACACTGTTTTTTTCCAGCAGCGTTTGGAAAATTTGCAGGGATTTTTCGATGTTTTTGAGGACCGATTTGGGCCCTATCCTTTCCATGCTGAGAAACACGGACACACCCAGTGGGGGAGAGGCGGTGGCATGGAACATCAAACCAATAGTTTCGTAGTGGACATGGGGTTTGGATTGATTTCCCACGAATTGGCCCATCAATGGTTTGGCGATTTGGTGACGTGCGCTTCGTGGAGCGACATTTGGCTGAATGAAGGATTTGCCAGTTACCTTACGGGGTTGTGTTACGAGCGGTTGTTGAACGGCTATTGGTATCCCATTTGGAAAAAAGGAGAACTGGCTAGGGTGAGCGCATTGGACAGCGGAAGCGTTTTCGTTCCAGATACTTCTTCGGTGAGTCGGATTTTCAATGGTCGACTAACCTATTCCAAAGGTGCGATGATTTTGCATCAGTTACGGTGGGAAATGGGTGATTCTGCTTTTTTTAGAGCCTTAAGGGACTACATCAACGATCCGGCCCTGCGTTTTAGTTTTTCGAAAACGAGCGATTTGCTAGGGTACTTGAATCGGTCATCGGGACAAAGTTGGGAGGGTTATTTCAACGATTGGTTGTACGGGCAGGGTGTGCCTTTGTATTCGGTTCAATACCAGCAACGGGGTGGCAAGGTGGTGACTCGATTTTTGCAAACGACCACCCATCCTTCGGTTTCGCTTTTTGAGCAAAAATTAAAAGTGCGGTGGTACAACGAATCGAAAACCGACTCGGTTGATCAGGTTGTTTGGATTCGGCAGAACGATCAATCGTTCGAGTTTTTAGCTCCCTTTTCGGTGGCTTCTGCCGTGATCGATCCCGATTTTACGAGCATTCAGCGCACGTTGAAGGTAGAGCCCGTTTATTCGGATATTCCGGTGGTTTATCCCAACCCTACCCGGGATCGGTTTGAAATTGCGTGGGCTCCTCCCACTTCCAGCGAGGGCCAAGTTCGGGTGTACAATGCCCTTGGGCAGGTGGTTTTGCAGCAAACTTGGCCATCAGCAAAAGCCATTCATGAGGTAGATGTGCGTAACTTTGAGTCGGGCAACTATTTTCTCGAAGTCGTTTTTGGGAATTTTAGGTGGACCCGCTCCCTCGTAAAATATTGAGAACATGACTTGGCCCTTGCGCTATTTTTTCATTTGTATTGGATTTTTTTTGGTTTGGCCCATGCTGGTGTTGATGGCTTCGCAGCTGCACCCCGGTTTGGCCAAATTGGCTTCTATTAGGGACATTTGGATGTGGATTCCTGGAATTTTTCTGTTTTTTCCCCTCAAAACCTGGAAAGAAAATTTCATTCGTGGGATGGGCCAAATTCCCGTTTCCTTCTTTGTTTTTGGCGCTTTTTTAGTGGGAAGTTTGATGTTTTCTACTCCAGAAATTTCGCCCAAAATCCTATCCATCCGTCAGTTCATCAGCCCTTTGATGTTGTGGTTGTTTTCTCGTTGGATGTTGAAGGAAGAAGACCACGCTAGCCTTCAACTGTTTTTTTACCAAGCAGGTTGGTGGTTCATGGCACTGGGCATTGTTTTGTACCTCTTCCCGATTTGGAATTGGATGGACATTGGTCCTTTCGTTGCAGCTAAAAACCTCAAATTGAACGACGAGGGTGTGATTGAATTCATGTACGAGCCCATTTTGGGAGGAATGCCCCGGATGAGCAGCGTTTTGTTGGATCCCATCAATTTGGGTCATTTCTGGATGGTGTTGTTCGCCATGGATTGGAAGCAACCCCGCTTGGGTTGGTGGGGAAGGGTGTTGTATGTTGTTGCCATTGGATTTACGTTTTGCAAAGGCGCGGTATTGCAGTTTGGCGTAGCCATGATTGGCTGGACGCGCCTCCTACCGCGATGGATGAAGGCCTTCGCCATTGGCGGAATGGGCGTTGGGCTTGTTGCTGGAGCCAGTTTTCACCCGGGAATTCAAGCACACTTGGGTGGATTGGTAAATTCGTTCCGAACCATCACCGTTTTCGGACACGGTTTAGGTTCGGTTGGAAATATTGTAGGAAGATATGCTACTGCTGTAGATTTAGGAATTGGAGATACGTTTGTGGGGATGGTGATCGGGCAGTTGGGCGTAGTTGGCTTTTTAATTTGGGGATGGACGATGTGGGATTTGTTCCGTCTTTCTAAAAATCAGCTCTTGTACCAATGTTTGTTTGCCGCACAATTGTTCGTGAGCATCTTCTCCGAAACGGCCTATTACGCCACCAGCATGGTGATTTTGCTGGTTTTGATGGGAGCCACCTCGGAGAAGAAAACCCGTTAAACTGTTATTCTTTTACCCATTTGATCACTTCTTCGGCGGTACGAATGAAGTACATTCCGGGAGCAAGTCCTTGAAAATCCATTTCCAACTCTTTACCAATCCAAATGCCATTTCGAAGCACCCTTCCTTTGGCATCTACCAACTCCCATGGGGTATTAAGGGGTTTGGAAGAAGAAAGAACGCCTTTGGTAACCACCGGGTTGGGGCCATAGTTTAGCGTTGAATTCCAAAGCAATTTCTGAATGGAGGAACTCGCCCGAGAGCCATCGTTGTTCACTTCGGTGATGCGGTAGTACCCGGTTTTTCCGAGATCGGCCGCATTGGATTGGAGGAAATGGTACGATTGTTGGCCGGCCGAAACGCGGTGAATTGTTTGAAAATCCTTTCCGGTGGTTGAAAATTGTACTTCGTAGGCCTCTAACAATTCTTCTTGGGGTTGAGTCCATTGTACCAAGGCATCGTTCCCTTTTTTCTCCACCTTCCAACGCAAGGTTTCGATGGGAAGTGGGTTGGGGTTGGTGGCTTTGATTCCGAAAGAGAATTCGGAAAAGCTATTGATTTGGAATTCTAGAACGGTAAATTTCGGATTGATGTGCCAATTGGAAATGCGAGGAGATAGAATTTGGAATGCTGCATCGCTGTTCCCATTGTTCAACGGATCCAAATCCAAGTTTGGAGTGGAAAACTTAAACAAGCGGATGCTATCTCGAGTGAACATTTGCCCGGTTTGTTGGCTTACCGAATCGATGATTTCATTCAATTCTACCGAGTCGAAGTAGAATTTAACGGTTACCGGAACTCCGGGCTGTTGGTTGGGCTCGATAAAAAAGTTTCGATCAAGCCAATAGGTGAGTTGCTGTCCGCCATTCCAGAGTGATTTTCTCACTGTTGGTCCACCAAACTGCCGCACGCCCCAACAAACTTGATTCATACCGGCGGGAGGAGTAGAGACCGAATACACCAAATTCTGCAAAGAATCGCGCACCATATTTTCCATTCCGGTTTGAATGGGCGTGCAAACGGTAGCCGTTTGGAAATCGCCCGGAACGTTTCGAATGTTCATCACCCGAACAATTCGTTGGGCGGTATCAGCCGGTTTGGTTTTGCATGTTGCCGTTGAATTGAGCACCACTTGAATGGTGTCGTAGTCGTTCCATTGGTTGAACGCGTAATTGCTTCCTGCTAAAGTTACCAATTGGCCATTTCGGTACCATTCCCAGGTTGGGGTAGATCCTGCGTTTTGAGATGTGGTAAAAAATTGAATGGTTTGATCGGAAGTAACGGTATCTGGAGTGGATTGAAACGCAACCGATGGTGTTTTCAAGGGGTCGTAGGTGAGCACCACTGTATCGTTTTGGGTGCCGCAACGGTTTACGGCGACCACCGAATACTGGGTGGTTTGGTTGGGCGTTACGGTAACCGATGAAAGCGAACTGGACAAACCTGCAGGAAGCGAAGACCAGGTGAAAGTGGTACTGGTATCGGGTGTGGTTCCGAGTGGTACAGAAGTACCTCCGCAAATGGCTCGATCTGCCCCAAGCGCAATTTGTGGCGTCAATTTTGGAGTAAGAGTAACTCTTTTTGAATCAAAGCAACCATTGATGGATCTAACTTGTAAACTATATCTTTCTTGTTGAATTACTTGAACGGTTGGATTCGGCAACGTTGAAAAGTGGCAATTTGTACAATTGGTGGGCAACTTAAACCATTTGGAATCGCCCTGTTGGGAACTTCTTCCAAGGGTCCAATTGGTACCAACGCAAGGGAAAATTTCTTTACCATTGGAAGGAATGATGGCTGGCCTTTCGAAAGAAGTAGCACCCATGGTAGAAGTAAATACATTGGAAGAGTTGGCCCCGGTTACAAACAACTGTCCGTTTGGACTAAGTGCAATGGTATGGTCGCCGGCCGGAACAATTTTATAGGTGAAATAAGAGGAATCTACCAAAGCCGGAGCATTTTGATTGAGTTTATTCCCAACACCGAGGTGTCCTTGCAAATTGAAGCCCCATGCCCAAACGGTTTGGGTAGATTGTTTACCGAAAAACGCATTTTCATCGCCAACAACCTCGGTCCAAAGAGAAGATCCTCCAATTTGCTGTGGAGAATTAGCAGAAAGATTATTTCCAAGTCCCAATTGACCATAATTATTGTTGCCCCACGACCACAAAGTTCCATCGGTGGCGATGGCTACAACCGCTTCATTCCTAACCGAAAAGGCTTTCCAGCTTTTCGAAGGAGCTACTTGAATTGGGGTTGAAAACGTTGTTGTGTTGGTTGAAGCAGAATCCAAAACATTGAAAATATTCCGTCCTGAGCCATACAATTTTTGATCACTCCTCAAGGCCAAACTGAAGGCTCCTCCAGCTTGAACATCGAGGTAATCATTTAATGTCCCAATTTGAGTTGGAAGGGTAACAGCCACGTTGGTTCCATTCATAAGTTCTCGGAAGGCGTTTTGACCCCATCCCCACAGAGTGCCATCGTTTTTCACGGCCATGCAATGGGTAGAGCAATGGATTTTTTTCCATCCTCCTGAAGAATTGGTTAACGTTGGAGTGGTTTTTCCGAGGAGATCTCCCGTTCCTAAAATGTATTGGTTATTGTTCCCCCAAGCGTACAGCTCACCGTTGGTTTTAGTGGCGAAACTGGAATTGTTATAGGCATAAACCTTTTCCCAGTCGTTGGCCGTTCCAACCTGATTGGGTTGAGACCGATTGGCCGAAGTGCCATCTCCCAACTGACCTTCGGTTCCACGACCCCATGCCCACAAGGTTCCATCGCTTCGCACAGCTAACGTATGGGCGAACCCCGTAGCCACATCTACCCAATAATAAGCTGCAACGGCCAATGGAGTATTGATGACCGTTAGGTTAAGGGTATCTTTAGAAACACAAAACGCCGTTGAATCGTAATCGTCCATGATTAATTGAACGGTGGACTCTACTTTGACTACGGTAAGCGTATCGTTGCTTACTTTTCGTTCAAATCCTTTGTTGGCGGTCCAAGAATACCTGTGTTTTGCCAATTTTGAAAAAGGAACTTGAGCATCTGTTCCGCGGCAAACGTTCCGATCGGCACCCGCGTTGGGAACATTGATGGAAACCAAAAGGGTGTCGCGGGTGGTTCCACAACTGTTCGTTACGGCACGAATGTATTGGGTATTTACCAGGGGTGCTACCGAAGCCATGGCATTGGTAGAGGTAAATCCCGCAGGGATGGACGTCCATGAAAAGGTTTCCCCATTGATTCCAGGATTTCCAATACCAATGATATT
>CANHCV010000010.1 GCA_947459245.1 Bacteroidota bacterium | reverse complement strand
GGATTATTCGGGAATGTATCCTTGGTGGCAAAAGTCCTTTAACGGAGAAAAAGAAGTTTGTTGGCCCGGGGTTGTTCCCTTTTTTGCCTTAAGTTCGGGAACTTCTGAAGACGCTTCAAAATTTATTCCCGTAACCAAGGAAATGGTGAAAGCCATTAAACGCGGAGGTCTTAAACAAACATTAGCTCTGCTGAAAACAGCGCAAGGGCGCGAAGCATTAACCCATCAAACGTTGATGATTGGCGGAAGCACCGATTTAGAATGGAATGGCGTAAATTTTTCGGGAGATTTAAGTGGAATTACCACGGGAAATCTTCCATTTTGGTTCCGCCCCATGTCGGTTCCTCCTCCTGAAATCCGAGCTCAGAAAAATTGGCCAGAGAAAATTGATGAAATTGTACGAAATGCTAAGGACTGGAACGTGGGTGTTGTTACGGGTACATGTTCGTGGATTCAAATCATCATGGAGCGAATCATTGAGCATTACCAAGTGAAGACCATTCACGACATTTGGCCTAATTTCCAAGTTTTGGTTCACGGAGGAGTGATGATTGATCCGTTTAAAAAGAAGTTTGAGGAAATGTTTTCGAGAGAGGTGTTGTATTTTGATACGTACATGGCTTCGGAAGGATTTTTCGCGTATCAAGCAACGCCCAAGAGTACGGGAATGCGTTTAATGACCGGTAATCAAATCTTTTTTGAGTTTGTTCCGTTCGATTCGGAGAATTTTTCGGAAGATGGAGCGCTGTTGCCTCACGCGAAGGCCATAACCTTGAACGAGGTTGAACCCTTTGTAGAATATGCGATGGTGATTTCCACTTGTTCAGGCGCTTGGAGGTATTTGATTGGAGACGTTGTGAAGTTTGTTTCCCATTCGAAATTTGATATTAAAATTGTTGGAAGAACGAAGCACTATTTATCCATTTGTGGAGAGCATTTAAGCATGGAAAACATGGCTCGGGCTGTTCGTGAAACCAGTGAATTTTTCAATGTTTCCTTGCCCGAGTTTACCGTTGCTGGAGTGCCGGATGGAAGTTTGTTTGCCCACCATTGGTTTGTTGCTTGCGAAGAAAACATCGATTCCAATTCGATCATGCAAAAAATTGATGAGGTCCTTTGCCACATCAACGACGATTATCGCGTGGAACGAAAGAATGCCATTAAGAATCTCAGAATCAATGTGATTCATCCTCAATTGTTTGTGGATTGGTTGGCAGATCAAGGGAAATCAGGAGCCCAAGTGAAATTTCCGAAAGTCCTCAAAAAGTATCAGTATGAAAGTTTTTTGAACTTTTTGAAAGAAAAAGGTGCGATTCAATAAATGGAAACGTTTGAAACGCTTTTACTCCTTAATTTTGTAGAAACAATTCACCTCAAATGAAAAAAATTACGATCTTATTGTTGCTGGCCATTTTTGGCAATTTAAAAGCCCAAAATCTTAATCCGGGCGATCTTCAATTCATTGGAATTCAAACCAGAAGCGCTGATTATTTTGCATTCGTTGCCACAACAAATATTCCCGCTGGAACCGTGATTATTTTTACCGATCGTGCATGGGATTCAACCAGCTCATTTCGAGCAAATGAAGATACCATGGTTTGGACCACTCCAGCGTTAACCAAAGGACAAGTGACCATCATGAATTGCTCTGCTTCGCCAGCTGTTGCAAATACCGGTGGAACGTGTGTTGGTGCTTTATCTGCATTATCTCAAACTGGAGAAAACCTATTTGCCATTCAAGGATCGATGAGAAATCCTTCTTTCATTGCTGGAATAGCAACCCAACCGTTCATTAATGCTGGCGCTGCAACTTCCAATACGAGTTATTTGCCACCGTCATTAACACTTGGAACCAACGCCTTCCAATTCGTAAGATTGCGTTCCAATGGTTACTACCGAATCGATACCACCAACGGAACCGTTCCTGCTGTTCTAACCATGATTAACGATACAGCCAACTGGATTACAGCCGATTCCATTAATTTGGGAGGCGTTTCCGCCTGGCCAAATTGGGTGTTTTTTAACAACACCTCCGGCGGCGGCGGTGGTGGTGGGAATCCAACCGGAAGTTTGCCCCAATATGCCATTTCAAGAGTAACGGGAATTAATCCAACTACGGGTGTTGCCGATTCTATCAATGTGAATTGCCAATTGACTGGGACCGTTCTTGGAATAAACTTCAGCACCAGTGGATTGCAATTTACGTTGTTCGATTCAACCGGTGGAATTGGAGTATTTAAAGCAACCAATGTAACGCCCCCCTACACGGTAAATCAGGGAGATCGTGTTTCTATTTATGGAAAAATTTCTCAATTCAGTGGGTTAACCCAAATTAACATGGATTCCATGTCGATTATTTCTTCCGGTAATCCCATATACACCCCTTCGGTGGTTACGTCATTGGGCGAAATTAATGAATCAAAATTGGTAAGGATTAATGGCCTTACTTTGGTGAATGCAACCCAATGGCCAGCGGCGGGTTCAAATGCCAATGTTCAGGCCACGAACGGGGTTGATACGTTCACCATTCGTATTGATTTAGATGGAAGTATAGATGGATCTCCAGCGCCTTCAGGTACCTTCGACCTCATTGGAATTGGAAGTCAGTTTGATAATTCTAGTCCTTACACCAGCGGATATCAAATTTTCCCTAGAGATACCAACGATATTATCAGAGGTGCTCAACCAACCGTAAATCGCATCAACTTTGCCAATTCAAGCGCAGCATTTGGAGAGTCATCCGGTTCGAATTCGGTTTTTCTCACCTTTACACTTCCTACTTCTCGAATCGACACGATAAAAATGCGGTTGATTCAAGTTGCCGGTACACCGCTCTATGGAACGGATTATTTAACGAATCCTGCAGCGGTGAATGACACCTTAACTTTAATCATTCCTTCCGGTGCTTCCAACGCATCGTTTGCTTTTTCACCCATCAATAATTCCATCATTGATCCAGCTCGTTCCATTCGATTTAGAATGATTTCTGCGACTTCCGGATTGGTCATTGGAACTCAAAATGTTACGTTGATTTCGATCACAGACGATGATTCGGCTGTTGCCCCATCTTCCATTCCAACGTATTCCATTGGTACCATCAACACCAGCAATGCAACCACGGGTGTTTCGGATTCCTTGAACGTTAATTGTAAAATTGTAGGAATTGTTAACTCGGTGAACTACAGCACCAATGGGTTGCAATTTGCTCTTTACGATGCTTCGGGTTCGATTACGGCCTTCAAAAGTTCCAACGTTGCACCACCCTATACCGTAACCGAAGGTGATGAACTTCGAGTTATCGGAAAGGTGTCGCAATTCAACGGATTAACCCAATTAACCATCGACTCTATGGCGATTGTTTCAAGAGGAAATACGGTCAATCCACCCTCTACGGTTACATCCCTCATCGAATCTCAGGAATCTAAATTGATTCAATTGAACGGATACCGTTTGGTTAATCCAACGCAGTGGCCAGCAGCAAACAGCAGTGCCAATGTTACCATCACCAACGGAACGGATACGGTAACCATGCGAATTGATAGCGATACCAACATCGATGGTTCCACTGCTCCAAATTCCTTGTTTAGTGTGATTGGAATTCAAACCCAATTTGATAATTCGGCTCCCTACACCTCCGGTTATCAAATTTTACCCCGAAGAACGACCGATATTATTCCATTAACCAATCCTCAAATTAACTTCGGTCAATCGGTAGGATCTATTGCAGAAAATGGAGGGGTTTTCAATCTTCCCATTTCCTTAAATTCCACCATGCTTTCCAATGAAGTGGTTAAAGTTGCTGTTTCGAACGTGAGTGGCGGGGCCGTTTACGGAACCAATTACACCACGAATCCCGCAGTTGTTGCCGATACCATCACCCTTGCTTTGAATAAAAACGCCAATACAGTTGCCATTCCCGTAACCGTGATCGACAATTCTACCTTTAATTCCAATCGGGTTATTCGATTCGAGCTCGTGAATAACACTGCTGGAGTTTCCCTAGGAATTAACCCAGTATTTACTTTAACCATCACCGAAAACGATCCCAATTCATCTTGCCAATGCATCGGTGAACCTCAAACATTGATTTATCCCAATCCTTCCAACGATCATTTGGTTTTTCCTTTTGAAGGATACCAATCGGTAGAGATTTATAATGTTGAAGGTAAAAAAGTGATTCATTCCCAAATTCTAGGAAATCAAGCATGGAATCACAATTTGGATCCCGGATTCTATTTGGTGAAATGGATGAGCAATGGGTTTCCTTTCCAACAACGATTGATTGTTCGATAATTCATGGATCGGATTCGCGTAGGAATATTTTTTGGTGGAAATTCCAGGGAAAGAGAAATTTCTTTCGCTGGCGGAAGAACGGTTTTCGATAACCTGAACAAGGCAATTTTTGAACCTATCCCCATTTTTGTAGATAGTTTCGGAAATTTCATCGAGCTGCATTGGTCCTTTTTATACAAAGGAAGCATTCGTGATTTTTATCCTTCTTCCAAGCACATGAAATCCAAGTTTGGATTTCAATTTTATGCTGAATCACTTCATCCGTCAAACAAACAAGAAGAGCTTCAGTTGCTTGAAGGATTAGGCCATGTTCTTTCCATTCAGGAACTTAAAGAAAAGATTGATGTTGCTTTTTTGGCGCTTCATGGAGTGAATGGGGAAGATGGAAAATTGCAGGGTCTGCTGGAATGGTTTGGAATTCCTTATACCGGTTCTGGAATTCTTCCGAGTGCGTTTGGCATGAACAAAGCCATTCAAAAAGAAATGATGGAGGGAGATTTCGATGTTCCATCCTACATTCATTTCTCCCGAGATGAATGGCAAAATGAAGCCAATAAACGAGATTTTTACCACCAAGTACTTTCCGATATTGGCTTGCCCATGGTCATCAAAGCTGCGAATCAAGGAAGTTCCATCGGAATTTCTGTAGTAGAGGTTGATGATTATGAATCTTTTTCAAAAGCAGTTTCTAAAGCGCTTTTCATTGAAAAGATTCAAGCAGACCTTTGGAAAAAGAGTTCAAACATTGAAAAAATCAATTGGATCAAAGATTTCATTGATATTCGCAGTGGAATTGGGTTGCCCGTTTGGTCGGAAACCCTCCAAAGAGAAATATTTCACCCCGATGATTTGTACCAAACCTTGGAAGAATACTTTTCAGATAATGATGAATCATTGATTTTGGAAGCGTTGGACGGTGAGTGCACGGTTTTGGTTGAAGCTTTCATTTCAGGTCAGGAGTTTTCCTGCATTGTTGTTGAAAACATGAACGGTGAACCCCTCGCACTTCCTCCAACAGGAATTGTGAAAGGCAATGAAATTTTCGATTACCGTTCAAAATACTTGCCCGGTTTAAGTAGAAAAGTTACTCCTATTGAATTGGAAGAGGCTCACATTGAGTCCATTCGAGAGCATTGTGTTTCCCTCTTTAAAACCTTTCATTTTGACGTTTACGCTCGAATTGATGGTTTTTTTGGTGAAGATGGGCGCATTTTCTTGAACGATCCGAACACCACGTCAGGGATGATGCCCAGTTCATTCTTTTTCCATCAAGCTGCAGAAATGGGTTTAAATCCATCCCAGTTTTTAACCTACATCATTCGAACATCCTTGGTTGCCCGAAAAAGAAAAGGGTTTTATGCCCGACAACTGGAAAGTTTGTTGGTTCGTTTGGACCATTTGGTTCAATCCTTTCAATCGCCAAGTCATTCACTTCGGAACATCGCAGTGATTATGGGGGGGTATAGTAGCGAAAGACACATCAGTGTGGAAAGTGGAAGAAATGTTTTTGAAAAATTGGCATCATCAGGAATTTTTAGGCCCATTTCCATTTTCCTTTCTGGAGATGCTGATCATTTTCATTTGCATGCCATTCCCATGAATTTGCATTTGAAAGATAATGCCGATGACATTAAAGAGAAAATAAACCACTATACGGTTCATCCCATTCTTCAAAAAATTCAGCAGGAAGCATCGGAAATAACGATTTTTTTTGCTCAAGACAGCATTTTGTCTCCACAGGAAATTACTTTTGAGGAGTTAAAGTCTAGGGTGGAAGAGGTTTTTATTGCTCTTCATGGTCGCCCAGGAGAAGATGGAACCCTACAGCAACGATTGATTCAAGTGGGACTTCCCTTCAATGGATCCATGCCGGCAGGAGCAGCACTTACCATCGATAAGTATAAAACCAAAGAAGTTCTCAAACAACACGGTTTCCTTGTTGCCCAACACCGATTGATTGATAAAACCGATTGGATCCAAAAAGGATCGCAGTTAATGGATGAGATTGTTTCTGATTTTCCGTTTCCGTTTATTGCAAAACCCGTTGACGATGGATGTTCCAGTGCGGTGAAAAAAATTAAAACGCGCCAAGAATTGGAATCGTTTTGCCGATTGATTTTCCGAGATTCCGAAGAGCTCAATGAGCAAGATGCCAGAGTTTTAGGATTGCAAATGAAAGAAGAATTCCCAATGAAATCGGTGTTTCTACTTGAAGAATTTATTGATTCTCACGGCGCAAAACATTTCTTGGAGGTAACCGGTGGGATGCTTACGAAATACGAAAACGGCCAACTCGTTTACGAAACGTTTGAACCCAGCGAGTCGGTGGCCGTTTCAGAAGTTCTTAGTTTAGAAGAGAAATTTTTAGCCGGAGAAGGACTAAACATCACCCCGGCACGTTATGATTTAGATCCCATCAAAGCGAAGAAAATTTCATTGAAAGTGCAGTCGGATTTGAAAAGAGCAGCCGAAATTCTCGGTGTTACTGGTTATTGCAGAATCGACGCATTTGTTAGGATTTTCGATGAAAACAACGTTGATACGATCATCATTGAGGTGAATTCTTTGCCTGGAATGACACCCGCAACTTGCATTTTTCATCAATGTGCATTGAGCGGATACAAACCGGTGGAGTTCATTGAGCAGATATTAAATTTTGGAAAGGAGCGAATTCATGTTGGAGAATCTTAAAAGAAAACCATGGTGGATTCAAGGCAGTTTAGCCTTATTGATTTTTTTGGTGATCATTTTTGTGGTTTTGCAGTGGGCAAAATCGTACACCCGGCATGGTGAGAAAATTCCTGTTCCTAACCTTATCGGCAAATCGTACGCTCTCGTTGAAGAAGAAGACAATCCAAATGATTTTGAGTATGTGATTACCGATTCAACGTATTTCCCAGGGAAACCCGGAGGAATGATCATGGAACAAGATCCAAAACCGGCTTCATTTGTTAAAAATGGTCGAAAAATTTATGTCTCGGTTACCGCTTTCGATGTTCCCAAAACCCCTTATCCGGTTAAAGAAGGGTATTCCATGAGAATGACCAAAGCGCTCATCGAAAACGCTGGCTTTCGCTTGGGTGAAACAGAAGAGCGCCCAACCGATATGGTGAAAAATGGTACCTATGTTTTGGAATCAAAAACAAACGGAAAAACAGTAAAATTTGGGCAGCTATTACCCAAAGGAACCATCATCGATTTAGTGATGGCCGTTGCTTCCCTCGATTCCCTTATTGAAAATCCAATTTTAACCGGTTTATCCCTGCAAGAAGCCATCCAATTGGCCAATTCAAAAGGTATTGAAGTGTTTGTAAGAGGCGAACTTGATGGTGATTCTTCCGAATTTTGGGTGCAAAGACAAAAACCCGATGCACATTTTATCGATCAAATTAGAATAGGAACTCGCATTGAATTGGCCATTAAACCCAATTCGGAGAAACCTGTAAACCAAGAAGGCGGGAATGACTAAATTCAACATATTTCTTCTTTTGTTTTGTCCCATTTTTCTGTTTTCCCAGGAAAAAACCGCTGTTATTTCACAAAATATTCGCGTGAAAAATGAATTTGATAAAAGAGTTTCTTCCCGTTTTTTTGGTCGTTTAGACACGCTCAATCTACCTTTTGAAGATGATTTTTCATCCACCGAAATTTTTCCTAATTCTTCCAATTGGATGGATTATCAGGTTTACGTTAATAACCACATGTCTGTAAATGCTCCTACATTGGGCATTGCAACTTTCGATGGATTGAATGAACAAGGGTTGCCTTACGATATTCAAGCCGTTGGAATGTCGGGTCCGAGCGATACACTATCTTCAAAAGCCTTTCAATTACAAAATCGCAGAGGTTCAGATTCCATTTATTTGAGTTTTTATTACCAAGCCGAAGGGTTAGGAGAGGCACCGGAGATCAACGATTCTTTGGTCGTGGATTTCTACAACAAAAATGGATTTTGGAATACCGTTTGGGGCACTCCGGGAACTTCGGTGGGTGTTTGGAAACAGGTTTTAATTCCAGTTATCGATACCAATTTTTTACATTCGGGTTTTCGTTTCCGAATTCGTAACTATAGCAGTTTGGTTGGATTTTTGGACCACTGGCATGTTGATTATGTTCGCCTTGCCGCAAATCGGTTGTACAATGATACCGTAGTTTACGATTTTGCTTACAGTACAACACCAGGGAATCTTTTAAAAAACGGATTTACACAGGTTCCATATTTGCATTTTAAATCAGATTCATCCCGATTTTTATCCAACGGCCATCAAACGACCTTCAATGTTTTGGGGTATGGAATTCAAACCATCGCTACCGCAGCAAGTTATGTGGAACCACGAAGTGGATTTCAAATACATTCTCAGTCACTTGTGGCGAATTCAACCAGCAATACCCGCACGTATTTTCCATTTTCTATTCCGCTTATCGGGACCGATTCTTTTGAATTGGATGCGGTTTATTCCATTGGTTCGAACAGCTCCATCATTAAATCCAATGATACGATCAAAAGAAGGTATGTTTTCTATAATCAATATGCTTACGATGACGGAACCGCAGAATACGGTTACGGCTTGAATACCAATGGAGGAAGAATTGCTTATCGGTTTATTTCTACCCGAGCAGATTCATTAAGAGGAGTTTCATTGTCATTTATTCCCATAAAAACTGATGTTTCCAGGGAATTGTTTACCTTGATGGTTTGGAAATCCATTCCCGAACCAGGCACCGGCAAAGGGGAACAACTCATCTATCAGTCTAACTTTCAAAAGCCTAAATACCAGCGGTTTTACAATGGATTTGTGAATTATGATTTTGATTCGGCCATTGCAATTTCAGATACCTTTTACATCGGTTGGCAGCAGAATACCGATAAAGTATTGAGTTTGGGGTTAGATCGAAATGATACGGCTAATTCGAACATGTTTTACAATGTAGCGGGAACCTGGCAATCTTCCGGAATTCCTGGTG
Organism: Bacteroidota bacterium; assembly: GCA_947459245.1. Taxonomy (GTDB): domain Bacteria; phylum Bacteroidota; class Bacteroidia; order UBA7662; family CANHCV01; genus CANHCV01. Next base: position 46,041 of record CANHCV010000010.1, on the reverse strand, counting down.
CTTGGATGATGCGTCCAATTCTAGGGAAAAGAGCCAATTTGAAAATCCCGACTCAGGATCTTCAACGAGAATCCATTTCAGTTTATCCCAACCCGGCCCAAGAACAACTGTTTATTTCAGGATTAAACACTTTAGAAAGTCCAAGTTTTGAAATTTATTCATCAATGGGACAGAAAATGCAAAGTGGCTTCATTTTTGATGGACAAATTCAATTGAATCCTTCCATGCACGGTTTGATGTTTTTGAACATCAATGTTCATGGAGAAAGGATTTATTTTAAGTTTTTGAAAGATTAAATTTGTTGAATGAGTAATCGGTTTTTCCTCTTAATCTTATTCTCAAGTCTTTGTTGGAATAGAGGGTATGCCCAAAGCAACATTCAACTCGCCAATGAAGCATTTTCAAAGGGGAATTTTAGTTTGGCTGAAGAATTTTTGAATCAAGAAATTCAACAAAAACCGAGTGGAATTGCCTATTACAATCGTGGTGTTACCCGTTTAGCGAAGGAAGACTATTTCAAAGCAATCAACGATTTCGATAGTTCCATTTCTTTGAACTACAAAACCTATGATTCGTATAATCGACGTGGTTATGCTCAGTATCACACTAAAAATTATTCTGGCGCCGTTGAGGATTTCAAAAAAGTAATTAGTCAGTCCAATCAAAATGAGTTGATTTCCTACGCATACCGATTTATCTCTTTGAGTTTTATTCGGATGCAAGATTTTCCTGTTGCTGAGGAATGGTGCAATAAAGGTTTGGAGAAATTCCCAAATGAGAAAAATCTGCTGTTTAACAAAGGTTTTGTTTTCTATTCCTTAAAATCGTATCAAAAGGCGGTTGATGAATTTGATAAACGATTGAGCATTACACCCAACCATATTGAAACGTTGTTATGGAAATCTGAGGCATTGACTCGATTGGGAAATGATCAAGAAGCTCAAAAGGTATTGGAAAAGGTGATTGCTATTCAACCCAATCAAGTGGTTGCATATTCCCAATTGGCGATGATTTATCAGAAAACAGGGCAGAAGGTTAAATTTAAAGAAACGATTGCTACGCTGAGTTCGTTAGGGTACAAGGCCGATTTTTTGGAAGTAAATCTAGCAAAAAGCCATATTGAGGAAGGGAATTTAGATGAAGCACTCACGCTCTTGAATCAATCCATCGAAAATAATAAACGGAATGCTTCTGCATTATTAAATCGATCGATTGTTTATTACCGAAAAAAGGACTTTGAAAGTGCATTAAAGGACGCTCAAAAAGTTGTAGAAATTGATCCTAACAACTACGAAGGGAAATCCCAATTGTTGAAATGTTTAATGGAAATGAAGGATCCTCAGTTGCTTGAAAAAGCAACTGAATTAAAAAGTTCATTTGCTAGTAAACCAGAAGCAACTTATTTGTTAGGGAAGGCCTATTATTTGTCAGGGAATTACGTCGAGGCCGCGAAAATCTTGGAATCTACTTTGCCTGGATATTCCGGTGCACAAACGTATGCGATGCTCGCTTTTATTTACAGCCAAAAGATATTTGATTCAGAGAAATTTAATCTCTATGCAGAAAAAGCGCAACGTGAAAATCCGAATTCAAAAAACGCTCAACTGATCGAATCTTATGCCAATCTCAATGAGAAAAAATACGATTTAGCCATAGCTGGATTTGAAAAATATTTGGATAAAAATGGTGATGATGCCATGGTCATCAGCAATTTGGCCTATTGTTACGAACAAACAAAACAACTCCTGGAGGCCAAATCGTTGAGAATTAAGAACACTCAAATTCAACCCGATAATGGAAAGGTGTTTTATCAACTTGCGAACGTTTGCTACAAGTTAAACGACTATCCTGCATCCAATGTGGCGCTCATCCAATGCATCAAACTTTCTCCCAATTACTACCAAGCTTACCTGCTCAAAGGAGTGGTTAGCCTGGCGCTACAAGATTACGGTACAGGGAAAAAAGACCTTGAAATCGCCTTGAAAAACCTACCTGAGAAAGCTGGAGATATTTATCCAAACCTTGCCTTCGCAGCGGCCAAATTGGGCGACCTCAATGATGCATTGCCGTATTTGGCGGAATGGGAGAAGTTGGACCCGAAAAACGGATTGGTTTTTTATACCCGTGGAAATTTGTATGCCGGAAAAGGAAACTATGATAAAGCCTTGGCAAATTATTCCACAGCCATTGAACTTGATCCCAATAACCCTGATTTTCTATTGAATCGCACGATTTTAAACATCAACCACTCGCATTACCAAGAAGCCATTCAAGATGGAGAACGGTTATTGCTTCTAGATCAGAAAACGGCGGAAGTGTACTACAATTTGGGAGTAGCGTACATTAAAGACGGCTCCCAACTTTCTAAAGGATGCGAGGCCATCAAAACAGCAAAAAGAATGGGGTATCCTCAGGCCGAGCAATGGCTTAGTAAATGCGATTAATTTTTGTCCAAAAGAACAACTCTTCAAAGTATTTTTCCCGTTTCGGATTGATTCCATCCAACTTCTTGCCTTTCTTCTCGGGCCTTTGAAGTTTTATTTTCGGATGTTGTTGGTACGAGAGGAATTTAATTTTTCCAGCTTCCCAAATCGCCGTGAGTTTTTCAGCTTGAACCTCCGTTTCTCGTTCAATTTTCTTTCCCGTTACATCGTAATAAATCGTGGATACACGACCATTGGCAAGCATTTCTTTGGACTGATCGGTTGAAAAGGTAAGGACAAGTGAGTCGGACTTTATTTGATTGGTATGGCAACAATCTACCCATTGCAAAACATAACACGAATCAAAACATTCTACCCATTGCTTCTTTCCTGACTTTTTTTGGACCATTCGCTGGGCAGAAACTTGAAAATCATCGTTCCAAATCATGGGGTTCTTTTCTAAAAAAATGGATGAATCTGCCTTGTTGTATTTCAAAAAACCACAAATGCCCAACATGGAATCGTTTTTCAAGTGATTTTCTGGGAAAGAAAAATACGCCAAAGGGTTTCCAGTTAAGGTATCGGTAAATAAATAGGTTGTATCTTTTTCATCGATCCACCTAACCAAAACGTTTTTCGAAACGAAAATCGAGTCGTTGGTTGCCCAACGTTTCAGGTAATTCCCCCAAATGCATTGGCTGTTTGACGAATCTTTCAGGGAAAAAGGGCCACGAACTTCCTGGGAATTCAACTTTTTGTTCCACACAAACGTATCGCATAGCAACTCATTCCCAGCGCTATCGGTCATTCGAACGCCGTTCAATAATGTTGCTTGTTGATTTAATTTTGAGTAAAACCCTCCATTGCACATTCCTTTTTGGCCATCCAGCAAAAATTTGGTTTTTTGAAAAAACTGCAACTGCTCGATATCTTTTCGAAATCCTATGCTATCTGCCTTAATGGAAACGGTTTTGTCTTCTATTTGGGCATTTCCAATCAACAGTACCAACGACTGATCCCGATAGAAATATCCGGAATCGGAAGTTGCGCGAATCCCGGGTGCATCAATTTGTCCTTTGGTTCGATAACTTCCCACCCGGGTATCAGTTCGGTATTCCACCCGCTGCGTACGCAATCGTTGATTTTCTTCCGTTAACTGAACACCACCTTGCAACAGTGCCAAACGGGTTTCTCCTGAATAATCCAATTCAAAACAGGTGGCTTTAAAAGCTTCTTGAATGAGACGAACTTGGCCTTTTGCGAGCAATCGGTTCTGAGACGGATAAAAATACCCCGAATCGCAGTACAAATGAGCATCTCCTTGTTTAAAATGAATGTTCCCTTGCAGTTTTTGAGCACCGGGGTACAACGATTCGTCGACCGAAGTACGATCAACGTTAACCACCTCAAGTGGGATGGATTGGGAAAAAAGGCAATTCACCGAAAACAAAAGAAGTAAACAGAAGATTCCTTTTTTCATGCTGCGAAAATAACGAAAAAAAAGTGAAGAAAATTTTGGTTGATTGGTTCAAAATGTTATTTTTGCACCCACAAAATCTGGTGGCTATAGCTCAGTCGGTTAGAGTAGCGGGTTGTGGTTCCGTTGGTCGTGGGTTCGAATCCCATTAGTCACCCGAAAAGAGGTCATTTTTTGACCTCTTTTTTTATGTGCAATTGTGTACTTTTGTAAAAAAATAAGAACATGAAAAAATTGCTTTTCCTTGGATTAACTCTTCTTTCTTTATCGGTTTACAGTCAACCGAAAAAGCCGGTTTCATCTTCTAAACCTAAAGCTGCTGTTTCCTCCAAAACAACCCCGAAAACCACTCCCAAAACTTCGTTCACTGCAAAAACTCAAAATTCAAGTAAAATGACTAACACCCCTGATACTTTGGTAAAGATTTCAACCATTCATGGTGATATGGTTGTTCGTTTGTACGAAAATACCCCCCTTCACCGAGCTAATTTCATTAAACTAGCCCAAGAAGGTTATTTCGATGGAACCATTTTTCATCGCGTTATTGGCAGCTTCATGATTCAAGGAGGAGATCCCGATTCAAAGAATCCTCAACCAGGAGCTCAATACGGAATGGGTGGTCCGAGTTACACCATCCCAGCGGAGTTTCGCGCAGAGTACATTCATAAGAAAGGCGCATTGGCCGCTGCTCGTACCAATAATCCAGAAAAAGCATCCAGCGGCTCCCAGTTTTACATTGTTCAAGGTCAAAAAATTCCAGCCGCACAACTTACCCAAATGGGGGGGCAAACAGGTGTTCGTTACACGCCTGAACAAACGCAAGCCTATGCTAATCTTGGAGGAACTCCCTTTTTAGATATGCAATACACCGTTTTTGGTGAAGTGATTGAAGGCTTGGATGTGATTGATAAAATTGCTGCTGAACCTACCATGCCCGGTGATCGTCCTAAAAAAGACATCGTCATGAAGGTTTCTGTGGTGGTGAAATGATGAAAATCCTTTCTTACAACGTAAACGGAATTCGTTCTGCGGCTTCAAAAGGCTTGTTCGATTTTCTTCAAAAAGAGAATGCAGATGTAGTTCTTTTTCAAGAAATTAAAGCAACAGAAGATCAGATTCCGGTTGAATGGTACCAACCTTTAGGTTATCAAGCCATTTGGCATTCTGCTCAAAAGAAGGGATACAGTGGGGTAGGTGTGCTTTTTAAGCAGAAAGCAATCGGATTCCAAATCGGTTCAGGAATGGAAGAGCTGGATAACGAAGGCCGATTTATTCGGGTTGATTTTGAACAGTTTTCGGTACTGAGTCTCTATCTTCCCAGTGGAACTTCGGGCGAAGAAAGGCAAGCTTTCAAGATGGAAACGCTTGATAAATTTACAACTTGGATCGAAAACACTCGAAAGGAATTTCCCAATTTGATCCTTGGTGGCGACTTCAATATTTGCCGTGAAGCCATTGACATCCATGATCCCATTCGAAACAAGGATGTTAGCGGTTTCAAACCGGAAGAGCGACAATGGTTTGCATCGTTTTTGGATTTGGGTTGGATCGATACCTTCCGATTTTTTCATCCGAATGCTGTTCATCGCTACAGTTGGTGGACTTTCCGTGCAGGAGCAAGGGCAAACAACAAAGGTTGGAGGATTGATTACCTTTTAGCCTCAAAAAATTTAGAAAAACAACTTATTTCGGCTGATATTCTTCACGATATTGTTCATTCAGATCATTGTCCTGTTCAACTTGGAGTGAAAATAAAATGATGAATGAAGCTTCTTTGATTGAGGATTCTGCACTCTCCGAAATCGTATTCAAAGTGCGCCACAGGATGATTGTCAATGTTTCCGAATTGTTCAATCAGTTTTTTGGAAAAATAGTAGCGTCAAAACAAGACATTACCGATACTAAAATTTCTTTTGAGGCTGAGTTAGAATCGGTAAGCCCCCGAAATGAACAACGCGATGAGCAATTGAAAAGTCCTGTTTTTTTTGATGTTATAAATTTCCCAAAACTCACGTTTTCAAGAAAAGAACTCAAAAGAAGCGCTGGAAAGAAATTCCCATATTCCGATTCTACTTCAAAAGGTATTCGATTGAAAATGGAGGAGTTAAAATCATGCATTGAAGAAAATGATCCTGCAGCGGTAGACATTTGTCGTGAAATTTTGAGCTCCTCGAACTTGACCGATATTCAAAAAAATGTTCTTCTTGAATTGCAAACTCCATTGGCGGCGTTTGAATTCGATCAATCGTTGGATATTATTCAGAAATTATCGTGATAATAGCGTCACTCTCAGTATTTTTGTGTCAATGAGTAAACGGTGCAAAAGTAAAAAATGGGCGTTTCTTGCCTTCTCTTTATTGTTTGTAATGAAGGTTTTTGCTCAACCTTTTTCCAATTCATGGGTAAACCTTAATCAAGCCTATCGAAAAATTAAAATTGGAAAAGAAGGCGTTTACAAAATCGATTTTCAAAAAATGGTGAATGGGGGTTTTCCTTCCACCATTGATCCGCGAAACGTTCAGCTTTTTTGCAAAGGAGTAGAAGTGCCGTTGTATGCTGAAGGACAATCGGATGGAGTTTTTGATCCATCGGATTTCTTTCTTTTTCACGCAACCCCGAACGACGGCTGGTTGGATAGCAGTTTGTATGTTCCGCGAACGTCCCTGCCTCAATCCTTCGTTTCATTATACAGCGATACGTCGGTTTATTTCCTAACAGTTGGAAATCAACCCGGAGTACGTTTCCAAGATTTTGATGGGTCTAATACTGTTGGTAATCCGGAATTGTTTTATTATCACACAGTTACTAGGGTAGATACCACTTCCTATTATTTAGGAGTTCCCTACTTTTCCAATTATTTCAGTGAGATGGGAGAAGGCGAGGGCTGGATGGGGCAGAGGGTTCAAGTGATTAATAACCCCACCGCTGCACCGGTTCGGCAAGATGTGAATTTCAATTTTTCCTTTTTAACTCCTTTTAAATCTACCCAAGCAGTTCCATGTACGTTGGATCTTCAATTTTATGGAGTTTCCAATGCCGATGTTTCCAATATACCATCCGGTTACAACCATCACATTCAAGTGAAACAAGGAACAACGGTATTGTTGGATACCCTTTTTTATGGATTAACCAGAGTGAAAAAGAGATTTGTTTTTCCTACTTTGGTGAACAACCCCACATTTACATTAACCATTGTTGACGATCAAAATCTGGCCGTTGATGCCATCGCGTTCAGTTACGCCCAATTAACGTACCCCCGAACCTTTGAAATGAGCGATACTACTCAACGAAGGTTTGCTTTCGAAGGAACATCGGCTTCTCCCTACCTTCGATTTTCGCCGTTTAAAAATGCTGCATTGGCAAGTCCCATGTTGTTCGACCTTCAACAGCGATATGCCATTCGAGGAAGCGTTGTGGGGAATAGTTTCAACACCATGTTGCCCGGAACGGGGCCGGCTTATCAATACTTTTTGTTCGATTATTTTTCGCATCCATTACTCATTGATAGTTTGTGGCCGGTAAGAATGGTCAATCACCAAACCCCGGTGAATCCGCAGTACATCATGATTTTCCATCCGACCTTGCAAAACGCCACGATTGCTCATGCCACCTACCGTTCATCGGTGCAAGGAGGCGGTTATCGGGTGGCATTGGTCAATATTTTGGACCTTTACGACCAGTTTTCTTTTGGAATTCAGCACCCGTTGGCCATACGAAACTACATCCAATACCTCATTGGCACCCAAGCTCAAGCCCCCCAATTCTTATTGTTGGTAGGGAAAGGATATGTTTCCGATTATGTTCGAAAACCAAGAGCAAATATTTCTGTTCTCAACAATTTGATTCCCACCATGGGAAATCCGGCCTCAGATATCCTTCTAACTTCTGGATTAGGTGGTTCACGTTTGGAGCCCGCCTTGCCCACCGGTCGAATTTCTGCACGCACAAATGCCGAAGCTGAATTCTTTTTGAGTAAAATTCGATCCACGGAAACGGCACCGCCAGCCGTTTGGCAAAAGGAAATGGCTTTAATTACGGGAGCAAAGTCGGCCTTTGAATTGAACGATATTGCCCAATATCAAAATGCTTTTTTCGATTCCATCCGTGGAATTCCTTTTGGGGCTTTCACCTACAAAGTGGAAAAAAATACTACTCTTCCTGTTTCCAACAAGTTAAAGGGAGAAATCATTGATAAGGTAAACCAAGGACTGGGCATTTTTAGCTATTTCGGACACGGATCAACGAATACCCTTGCCATTGATATTGGACAGCCCAATGAGTATGGAAATCAAGGGAAATATCCATTCATGCTGTTCAATGGTTGTTATGTTGGCAATGCTTTTGAAGATAATTCTCTAGGCGAAAAATTCACCTTGGCAAACCAAATCGGCGCCTCTGGATGGTTGGCGCACAGTTATTTGGGACTTGTTCCGTATTTGGGTGAATTGTCGAAACGTTTTTTTGGAAGTGTTCAACGAAATTATGGTCAACCGGTTGGGGTTCATCTTCAGAATGCCATGCGAAGCTTTCAAGGAATTGGAGGAGAGTACGCAAAAATTCATATCCAACAGGCGATTTTTCAGGGTGATCCCGCTATGAGGTTGTTTTCCCCGCCAAAGCCAGACTTTTCCATTTCATCCAGCGATGTTTATTTGGATCCCGATCCTGCTAATGCTTTAATGGATTCCATTTCTTTGAAAATTTTGATCAATAATGCCGGAAGATCTACGGATGATAGCATCAATATTCACGTAGGAAGAAAGGTTGAAAATGGCATTGATACCTTCGGGATTCCAATTCGTATCAAGCCTCCTTACAACAAAGGTCTCTATTCCTACACGTTTCGATCTCCTGGTCAAAAATACCAAGGAAGCAATCAGTTTACGGTCATTCTCGATTCTCTCAATGAAGTGGATGAACTGGATAATTGGATCAACAATCGGGTTCAATACAAGTATTTCCTTCCAGGAAATGGAATAACTGTTATTGCTCCTGCCGATTTTGATATTGTAGGAACGAATACTTTGAAAATACTTCTGCAATATTCCGATCTAAAAAACATTTCAACCCCTGTTATTTTAGAGATCGATACCTTGCCCACCTTTAATTCTGGATTTAGGCAGCGTCTGTTCCCATCTTCGCCGAATAATTTAATTGAAGTGAATGTTCCAATTTCTGGATTACAGGACAGTTTGGTGTTTTTTATGCGTGCGAAACTCGATTTGCCCGACACGGCGGGAGGTTACTGGATTAACCGAACCTTTACCCGATTAATCGGCCAAAAAACCGGTTGGAGTCAAAGCCATCCCGAACATTGGAAAACGACTACTTTGGATAGTTTGATTTTTAATCCAGTAAACAGGATGTTTGCTTATGATTCGCTATCGGTAGAGTTAAAAGTATTAATGGAACGTTTTGCCACTTCGGGTCGCGGATTTTACATTTCTGGCAAACAGCCACCCGGTTCGGGATCAGTGAACGGAGCAGGCGTTTGTTCTGGTCGTAACTTGATTGTTGCCGATTTTAATGGTAAAACCTTGGAACCAAGTTACTATTTGGCTTGTGGTTCGACCACCAATTACCGATCCTACGCAGCTTTCAACATGTCGCTATCGGCCGATCGAACTCGATTTGTGGACCATATCAATCGAACAATTCCAAAAGGAAATTTCGTTTGTGTTTCTTCGTATTATCCAGGATCCACCAGCCGCCCCTTCATCCAAGTTTACAATTGGAATGATTCGGTGATGCAAGCGTTGGCATCCATTGGGGTAGATACCAATTTGGTTCGAGGAGTTACCAATGACTCTATGTCCATCGGAATAATTGGGCGAAAAGGATGGAATTACGGAACAGCAAGTTTTGGTTCCTTGCTGGATACGAATATTGCAAATGCAGGTTTAGATACTTTTGGATTAACTCGGGTAGTAAAAATTCCATTTTCAAAAGGTAGAATTACCAGTATTCCTATCGGTCCGGTAAAAGAATGGGATTCGTTTACTTGGGATTGGAATACCCTGGATTCTATCAAAGTTGATCCCTTTAAAAGTACTTTTGACACGGTTTCTGTATCCATTGTTGGGATAGATTCTACCGGACAAGAGGTTCATTTATTGGGTCCGACTACGGATTCGATGATTTATTTGAAATCAATTTCGGCCCAAGCGTATCCGAAGATTAAATTGGTTTTTGAAGGAATTGATCCAACCGATTTTAGTGCCCCCCAATTGAAAATTTGGAGTGTTAATTTTCAGCCATTATTGGAAGGAACCATGTTGGCCGGTGATTATTATCGTTTCTATTCCGATTCCATCCAGGAAGGAGATTCCATTCAAATGGAGTACGCTTTCAAGAATATTGGTAATGAAGTGCTTTCCGACTATCAAATTCGTTACCGAATAACCAATGCGAATCGAGTAACAACGGAGGTATTTAGTTCAAAATTAGATAGCCTGCTTCCCAATCAATTGGTTCGGTTGAAACAGAAGTTTCCAACGGAAGGGTTGGCTGGTTCAAATTCCATCGAGTTAAGCGTATTGCCTAATCAGGCACAAGGAGAACGTATTTTATCGAACAATTACGCAAAAGATCGATTTGTGGTGATTAAAGATCGAAAAGCACCGCTTCTTGAAGTTGAATTGGATCAACGGCCACTCATTAATCAAGAAATCGTTTCTCCCAATCCAATTTTTCAATTCAGAATAACCGATGAGAATCCGTTCTTTAGTTTAAACGATACCACTCATTTAAAAGTGTTCTTGAAGGTTCCCGGTGCCTTTGATTTTGAACCCATCTATTTTGCAAGCGGTTTGTTGAAGTGGGAGAATACCGGAAAAACCAATGTTGGGGAAGCGACATTTTCTCCCAAAAACCTGGTCGATGGTTTGTTTGAGTTAAAGGTTGAAGGTTTCGACTATTCCGAAAATCCATCTGGGAAAGTATCGTACCAATCGACCTTCCAAGTGATCAATCAGTCAAGTATTTCCAATTTTTTCCCTTATCCCAATCCATTTACTACTCAAACGCGATTTGTTTTTACCCTAACGGGTTCAGAAATTCCAGATGAAATTTCCATTCAGATTTATGCCATTTCTGGCCGTTTGGTTCGAGAAATAACCCAACGTGAAATTGGCCCGCTTCGAATTGGTCATAACGTTTCCTCTTTTGCTTGGGATGGTACAGATCAGTTTGGCGATCGACTTGGAAATGGGGTGTACTTTTACCGCGTTTTGGTAAAACAAAAAGGAGAAAAGATGAATGAGTTCAAAACCTCAGGGGATCGATTCTTTAAAAATGGGATGGGTAAACTTTATTTGATGCGATGAAGGTGTTTTTGTTGTGGTGGTACCGACTGGTTTTAAACACGTTTCAAAAGATCTTCTTTCGTCCAATCGCGCCAACAGAACAGCCCATACCCCTTCTCGTTTGGCGCGATGCTCATTTGGGAGATGGCCTTCTTTCCCTGGCATCCTTGGTTCGAATTCGTCAAAATTTCCCCAACGCTACCATCATTCTCGTTTCGCACAACGATGGAATTCCCGGAATTCATTTTAAAGATTACCTCCAAGATGGCGTTGCTGATGAAATTTGGGATCGCTCGAATTGGACGTTGAGCCAACTCATTCAAAAAATAAAAGAAAACCGCATCCACCACCTGATCGACTTGATGCCCTACAGCGCATCCCTCAAATGGAATATCGTTTCCATGGTGTTGATGAAAATGGCAGGAATAAAACGTGCCGGAGGATGGAGAAAAGAAACCACTTTTTTGGCGAAGCGATGTTTATCAAGATCTTCATTTCCATCGGAATTGAATCGTTTAGATCGGTTATTAACCGATTTGAATTTAGCCAAAATTGAAAATTTGGACGTTTTGCCTATTTCATCAGATCCCGTTGAATTGAAGCACCCCGTTGGAGAATACCTTGTTTTCGCACCGTTTACCAAAGGGGTGGCCAATGCTTGGCCCGATGAAAATTGGATTCGACTTGGTATAGAAATCCAGAAAAAACAATCCATGCCCATCGTGATTGTTGGAGGGAAAGGCGATCGGATTAAAGCGGAAGAGTGGATTCAAAAATGGGGCTGGGGGAGGTTTGAGCACGTTTCTATCCCTGCTTTGCATTCGCTTGTGAGTCAATCAAAAATGGTGATTGGCGCCGATTCTGGAGTGGTTCATTTGGCGAATTTATTGAAAAAGGATAACATCGTTTTGTTTGGGAATAGCGATTATCGAGGGAAATGGGCACATCCAGAAAACCCAAATCAAATCATTTTATACCCTTCGAAATCGTGCACGAAGTGTTTAGGGAAGCGGGATCGCCCCTGTACCTGCATGAACTATTTGTCCCTGGAGGCAGTTCTCAACGCAATGGCTTCATACGATTGAATCAGGGTCGACCAATCGTGCTTTTTTGCCCAATCGCGGGCAGAAGTTGAAAAATCGGAATAATGAGTCATGATTTCCTCGATGGCTTCAGCCAATTCAGAACTGTTTTTTTGATCGATTAAAAATCCGGTTTTCCCTTGATCGATGGCATCTGCGATGCCTGAATTGCTGCTTCCTATGGCAGGTACTCCAAAAATATTCGCTTCCAATACTGCAATTCCGAAACCTTCGAAACTTCCGCTTGGGGTATGATCGCTGAGCATGGCTTTGATATCGCTTCCGTGTAATTTTTCCATGAGCTCTTCTCTCGACACCATGCCATGAAATGTAAGATGAGAGGCAACTCCCAATTCCTGAGCCTTTTTCTCCATGCTACTGCGTTCCGATGGTTTGCCTACAATGTGGTAATGAATGGACGGAAAGCGTTGCAATAGCATCGGAAGTGCCTGAATGACATTCATCTGTCCCTTTCGCTGACTAACATTTCCGAGGGTAATGATGGAAGGATTTCCCATGAGTTTCTTCTGCGGCTGTTGAAGCTCAAATTGAAATTCATCCGAAGTAATGCCATTGGGAACGATGGTGATGGGTTTCTGATTTTGAATGTTTTGAGGGATGAATTGAGCTGTATACCGAGAAACCGAAATGATTTCTGCCATTTTTGACAAACTCCAGGTGGTTAATTTCTTTAGCCACTTGTTTTTCAAATCCAATTCGCTTCCATGCACCACCGCAAAAAGGGCCTTTCGTCCTTTTATTAGGTGAAGAAGTGCGCCCGTCCAAAGTGAAAATTTGCCACTGCAAAGAATAACATCGTAATTTTTTTGGTGCTGAATTGCTTTGAAAATTCGATGGAGATAGGTTAAAATAACGAAGGGACTCCTGGGGATCCACTGAATTTGAAATGGTTGTAGCTGCTCAAATTCCCTTAGATTTTCTTTCGTCTGCGTCAACGAATCTGCAATAACCAGAATCTCATGTCCGTTTTTCGACAAATTCAAGGCTACGTTATAACCGTGATTCCCAATTCCGCCAACGTTGGGTGGAAATTCGGAAGAAAGAATCAGAATTTTCATGGTGCAAAAATAGGGATTACCTCGGCTATTGGATGGAAAAGAAACTGTTTGCCTGATGATTGTTCGGTACAAACGATTCTGGTGCGTCTTTTTTCTCCTTTTTCGTAAATTTTATCTCGGAATTCAAATTTGGAATGAATTGGGAGCGATTCCAAATGAACAAATGGATGATCTTCTTTTCGTTCGTCGTAAGATTTTAAGACCATTAAAAGGTGTGGATCGGAACAGCTGGATGCTTTGACGCTTTTCAAATGTTTCTGCAAAGCCAATTCAATGTCGTGGGGAAAAATGTGGTGTTTGATGAAGGGCTCCAACATGATTTTGAATTGGTTTTTCCATTCTTGCCCGTGGGGTGGAACCGAATTCTTAAACTGAATGAAAGTGAAACAGTGTGCAATTTCGTGCAGAAGAGTGACCAAGAATTGGTAAGAATTTAAAGTTCCATTGATGGAAATTTGATGGCCCTTTCCGTTGAATGGCGGTCGATAATCGCCCAATTTGGTGCTTCGTTCCTTGGTAATTCGAATGGAAATTTGGTGGTCGTAAATGAGTTTTACGAGGGGTTCAATGGTTATGGGAGGAAGATAGGGCGATAATCCTTTTCGCAGTTTTTCGATGCTTATGCTAGCCATTGGTAAACCAATAAAGAACTAAGGTACGCCAAAGCCGTTAAATACCCGAGTTGAATGAGGGGCCATTTCCAAGAATTGGTTTCTTTTTTCGTAACCGCTAGGGTGCTCATGCATTGCATAGCGAAAGCGTAGAAAATGAGCAAAGACCACACGGTTGCTTCCGAATACACCCGTTTCCCGGTTACGGGATTGATTTCATTTCGAAGTTGCTCGGTGAGTGATTTCTCGGCATGATCGGTTTCTTCCAATGCATAAATGGTACTCATGGTTCCAACAAACACTTCACGAGCCGCAAAAGAGGTGATGAGGCTGATCCCAATTTTCCAATCAAAACCGAGCGGTTGAATGATGGGTTCGATGGATTTCCCCAATTGCCCTGCGTACGAGAGTTCTAATTTTTCTTTGGCAATTTGCAGGGCCTGTTGTTCATTTTTGGCCGTTGTGTTTTTCAGTTCTTGGAAGCGGTCGCTCGGCCCAAAACTTTGCAAAACCCACAGAATTAACGAAATCAATAAAATCACTTTTCCTGCTCCACCAACAAAACTCATCGATTTGTCGAAAACATTTTGAAATACGTTTTTCCACCTCGGTTTTTGAAAAATGGGCAATTCTAAAATAAAAAACGATATGCTTCGGTCCTTAATAAAAAAATGAAATACCCAAGCCATCAATAATGAGGCAACAATTCCCAACAAATAAAAAAGCGTAAGCATCATGCCACGATAGTCGAAAATCCACCATGATTGTTCTTCCGTTTGGGAAAAAAGTCCAATCAAAACGGTGTAAACCGGCAAACGAGCTGAACAACTCATCAGAGGGGTAACCAAAATGGTAATGATCCGCTCTTTCCAACTCCCGATATTTCTCGTACTCATGATGGCCGGAACCGCACATGCCATCCCACTTGAAAGCGGAACAATGGATTTTCCATTTAACCCGAAACGACGAAGGGTGCGATCCAAAAGAAAACTTACTCGAGCCATGTAACCGCTTTCTTCCAAGATGCTCAGAAAGAAAAACAGCAAGGCAATTTGAGGAACAAAGACAACGATGCCCCCAATTCCGCTTAACAATCCGTTCGTGATTAAATCACTCCACCAAGTATTGGGTAATAAATCACTGATTTTATCCGAAACCAACGAAAACCCTGTTTCAATCCAGTCCATTGGGTAACTCGAAACCGAGAAGATCAATTGAAATTGAAGGAAGAAAATCAAAATAAAAATTACATACCCCCAGAAAGGATGAAGGATCCATCGGTCTAAGGTGGATGACTTAATTCTTCTTGTTACTTCTTGGTGTTTTTCAATTTTTTTGATTAATCCAGCAATGATTTTATACCGATCGAGAACTTCAAGCGATTTGGCTTTGCGGGTTTCTTCTCCGTTATCTTCCAAAGAACTTTTAAGAAAATCGCGGTAAGTGGTCTGATCTCCGCAGGAGGATATGCGAATTTTCCCAATTTTAGCTTGTTTGATGGTGTTTTTTAACCACAAAAGCGAATCCGATTGACGTGCATTCATGAGCACCACTGGAATACCAAGGAGTTCCTCCATTCGATCGGTATCGATCACAATTCCCTCTTTTTCGGCAACGTCGGCCATGGTGAGCACCAACATGGAAGGAATGCCTAAATCGATGGCCTGGGTTATGAGAAGAAGATTTCGCTTCATGGTGGTGGCATCACCCACAATCATAACCACATGGGGAGTTTCCTCCAGTAAACTGCGGGTGGTGATTTCCTCGTCGGGAGAGGATGGATGCAAGCTGTATAAACCAGGTAAATCTTCCAAGGTGTACGATTCTCCTTGGGCGGAAAACGTTCCGGTTTTCTTTTCAACCGTTACACCTGGATAATTGCCAACCTTTTGTTTTAATCCGGTTAATATGTTGAAAATGGAAGTTTTTCCGCAATTGGGATTTCCAACCAAAGCAATCTTTTTCATGCCAATTCGGTTGGTAATACTTCAATCGTTTCTGCTTCCGACTTGCGAAGAGCCAAGGAATAACCGAGAATTTTAATGGCAATGGGATCACCATAAGGAGCACAATGGATCACCTCCAATTCTTCTCCGGGAAGGCACCCCATCTCCAATAAACGATTTGAAAAAATAGCGTCATCAATGCTCACAATGGTTGCCTTTTGACCCATTTTTAAATCGGTTAATTTCATGTTGCAAAAGTCGGAATTATTTGGAAACTTTCTAAATAATTTTTCCCTAGCGGCGCTTTTTTTGAGGTTGACCGGAGAACGTTGGGCACCCACAATCGTTCTTCTTTTTGGCGCTTTTTCCTTTGTGGGTACTGGCACATCCTGCCAACATTCCAGCCATCAAGATGAAAATCAATAGCTTTCTCACGATTCTTTCTCCTTTCGATGAGGCATCCAAAGCCAAACGGCATGCGAGGTTAACGAAACAACCAACGTGGTTATCACAACAACCGTAGCAATGTAAAGGGAAGGGTAGGGCATCCCAACAATGGAGGCAACCACTTCGGCAACGTTCCATAAATGATCATGGGTAGCCCCGAGAACTAAACCCAAAACATGAGCCAGTGGGGTTTTCCACCAACTCCACGGATTGGTACGAAGAACTCCTGCAAGAATTGCAGCAACGAGCGTGGTTATCCAAGAAGGAAAGAATTGATAAACCGAAGCAAAAATTAGAATTTGGATCAGCCAAAACATAAAAACCCGGTGTTTAAGGATGAAATTCATAAACCATTCTTGATTTAAAGGTTGAGCTGATTTGTTTGCGGTACAATCCATCCCTCCACGGTTGAATTTGATCGATATAATGGGGAGAAAAGCATCTACCACTCTGGCCGCCAAAGTTGATGGAGTATCGAATGAATCCTGATGGATTAAAAATTACGGTATTCCTCATGGATGCTCCGTGAATTCCCTTTCCAATTCTCAAAACATTTACGCTTCTCGGTGAACCATTGAAGGCCCATTTTCCGGCACCAAGCGCCGGTATTTTGGTGATGTGTTGTACGTCAGCTTGGTGGATTTTTCCGTACGTCCAATTCCTCCAATTTTTCCCATTCAATCGAATCAACGAATCAATCCCCAAAATCATGCTTTTCTCCCAAATTTTCGAAACGGATTCTTGTTGTTTTTTCCCCTTGACCCATTCATGTTGCAAAAGCAACGCATTCAAATGATCCGAATGAGGTGCGAATGGAACATCTCCCAAACAAGTGGCAATCAATTCTCGGTGCAAAAAAGTTCGAACAACCGAAAAAAAGGCTGCTGGAACCGATGATTCACTCATTTCTCCATCCCAATTCGTCATTTCTTTTTTCAAATCAGGATAGCTCCTAGGAATTTTAGAGAGGAATCTAGCTTTAAAATCGCTCCATTCTTCATCCACTGTTTTGGTTTGCAAAGCGATGAGATTTTGTGGACTTAAAGAAGGTTTCCCCAATCCGTTTTCGATTCCTTTCGCGCGGGCTTCCGGGGCAAAACTGTTCGATATTCCGTGGATGCTGGAATGGCTGGATTGTGCTTGATTAGCCGAAAAAACAAATCCTCGTGTCGGGTTTTTCTCCTTAAGTACCGTTTGGGCTTTAATCCATGGCGTGGGGAATGTTGGAAAGGTTGAACCGAAGAAGCCGCAAGTGGCTTGGAACACATTTCCAGAATGATCGGCGATAACAAAATTTTGAGGCGGATGCCCATAGTGTTGAAGCGCTTTCTCTGCATCTTCAATCGAATTGCTGTGTTCCAATCCCCAAAATGTGAGGGCTTCATTGCTTTCTTTTACCGGTGCATTTCCGATCCATTGAATGAGGTATTTTTGGCCTCGAAGGGTGTCTATAATTCCAAATTTACACTGCTGAACTGAAATTTCTAATGGTGAATTCCCTCGAATTTCAATGATTTCTTTTTCAGATCGCGTTGGGATAACCTTTTGGTTGATGGCAACGCGATTTTTTGAAATTTGGGAAACGGGAAAAAAGTGGGTTAACGACCAAGTGGCATTGGTAATTCCCCATGCAATGGAATCGTTGTTACCGCTAATGATGAAGGGGGAGCCGGGAAGGGTGAATCCAGCTTTTTTGCCCAATGGAGTTTCCACAATGGCTTCGTACCAGGTGTTGGGCAATTGCAATTTTAGATGGGGATCATTGGATAGGGCCGCATTGCCTTCGGTCATTTTCCATTTCCCTACGGCCCAATTGTTGGATCCCGATTCCGTTTTCCCCGATGGTTCCATCCAATCTATCCCAGAGGTCGGAGCGAAATATCCCATGGTTTGATTCATCTCCTGCTTTGAATGTAAATGTTCGATGGAAACAGGGTTGGATAAAACGGGATGTTGAATGGGTTGAGATTTGGGATAAAACAAGTCGAATACTTCTTTGGGAAGCAGATTTTTAGTTTCTTGTAGGGCCAAAGTTCCTTCATCGTAATTCAACGAATAATCCATGTACCGAAGCAAATAGAACAAATCTTGTTCTTGGAATTCGTTCGGTTCGAAATCTAAAATGAAAAACTCAATGGGTTTATCGCTGTTTTTTTGTTGTTGCCATTGATCGTTGATTCCTTTGGCGTACGCTTGAAAATAAGATTTCAATGCCTTCGGTTGTTGAGCATACCATGCTCTCCATTTTTTTGAAAATTGGAATCTTCTCCAAAAAAGATCTGAAGAAAGGGCTTTTTCTCCTACAACTTCGCAAAGTGTACCCTGAACGGTTCTGCGGATCATTTCCATTTGAAAGCGGCGTTCATATCCGTGCATCCAACCCAAAAGATACGCAGCGTCATTTTCATTTTGAGCTTGAATTCGTGGAACTCCGAACTCGTTCAATTCAATTTTACCGCTGGTTTCGCTAATAATGTTAAGCTTTTCGGGAGAAGTTATTTTGATGATAAGCGGTGACTCGGCCCACATGAATAGCTTGAACAACCGAGGCGATTCGCCGAGTCTAAAAAAAAGCAGCCACCAAATGGCAGCTGCAGAAATGAAGAAAACTATTTTTTTCACTTAACGAAGCAAAGTAATGATCCCAGTTTGTGTTTGGAATTGAGGACGATCGATGATGCTTTTCGGATCAGAAACATCGATTTTGTAGTAGGCTCTCCAAAAATAACGACCGCTCATGCACGTTTTTCCTTTGTAATTCCCATCCCAACCCATGTTTGGATCAGTCGTTGAGAAAACGATTTGATTTTGGCGGGTGTAAACTTCAAACTGAAGTTCAGAAATTCCTGAAGAAACAATTTTCATGGTGTCGTTGAATCCGTCATCGTTCGGAGTAAATGCCGTTGGCATTTTGAAGAATGGCTTACATTTCCCACGCAAATAGAACGAATCGCGTTGAACGCATCCTGTTTTAGAGGCAATGATAACGCTGTGGTTTCCTGAGTCTGAATAAACGGCAGCATATCCGGTTACACCATTACTCCATAAAATCCCACTAATTCCTGGGTTTGGATCAATTCGAAACGGAACTTGGTCTCCTGGACATGCCGATTGGTCGGCAACGCTGATTTTAGCCAGGGAATCTTGGAAAACCACGGTTGAATCGGTAGCTACGCAAGCACCAATATTTACTTTTACAACGTATTTCTGAGCGGCGGTTGGAGCTAGTTTTCCGGTTGTGGCGCCATTCGACCAAGAATATTGTGCATTAACGTTGGCGCCCTTGTTCGTAGCATCCAAGAATAAGGTTGAATCTGCGCAGAAGTAAGAGGTATCGGGAAAAGAGACGATGGGCTTTAAAACATCTACCTGCAATTTAACGCTATCGGTTCCGTTGCAAGAAGAGGTGTTTACGTTAACCAAATAGGTGCCTGAGCGATTTGCTGAAATGGTTTGCGAAGACCCAATCGCATTGGTTAAATCGGGTAACAAGTACCACTGATAAGTAGCACCTGCAATTTTAGTGTCGAAGGTAACCGAATTTCCAGTGCAAATGCTGGTGTCGTTCCCCAGTTCTAATGGAAGAGCCCTGAAAATCTCAACACTATCAGAGAAAGTGGCCGATTCGGAACACGAGTTAGAAACGGTTAAGGTTACCCTGTATTTTCCTGGGGTAACGTAGGTGTGAGACGGATTTTGAGCATTGGAAATATTGTTGGCTCCAGAAGCAGGATCGCCGAAATTCCATAAGCTGCTCGTATAATTGGTATAGGAAGTATTGGTGAACGATAATGGGAAATTAAAACAAACGATGTTGGAAGTGAATTTTGCTTGAAGAGGCTGGTTGTAAAGGTGGGTAAGCACATTTGGAACTCCAGCTCGAACGGTACTACCAACCCTTAAATTTGAATCAATGGTTACCTGACTCACTTGTGCATTGATGTTGGATAAGCCAATGAGGTAAGCGTTGTGACCAAAAGTCATGTAAATTTTCCCGTTTGGAGCAATATTCATGTCGCCAAACCAAAAGTACCCAGGAACCGAAAACGGCAAATTGTCGATTTTTGAAAATAAAACCTGACCTGTTCTGAAATTTCCGGATGTTAGATCGTATTGAATAACTTGATTTTTAACCGCGCTATTTCCACCAATGGTCGTGTCTTTGGAGGTGCTGGTGTACAATTTAGAGTTGTCGGTAGAAAACGATGCACCAAATTCACCACCAAAAGTAAACAGGGAAATTGGGTTGGAAAGGGTAGGGGTAGAACCGTGGTTGATGTTGAAAACCTCTACTACGTTGTTGGTAGGGTTACTTTGTACACAAACCAAACGCTGTTTATCGGGAGAAACTTTAAGCACTCCTCGAGAAGCATTGGCGGTATTGGGGATAATTGATCCTGCAGAAAGGTAGATGGGGCTTCCAACACCAGTCGAAGTAACAGGAATAAAAATGAAGCGGTTGCTTCCTAATTCGTGTGAGATGATGTAAAAATCACGATTGTTGCACATCATTACAGCCGTTAACTTCTCGACCACGGGGGTGGAAATAGCTGGAATGTTTTTCTGACCGGAAGCTACATCTCCATTTCCATTGTCCAAAGCCATATCCACAACCGAGTAGTATAGACCGTTGTTGAAGGCATAACTTTTTGTCGTGAAAACATAGTATTTGCCATTTCTTTGAGGACTGGGTACAATAACCACCGGTTGTGATCCACTTTCTCCTCCATTAATGCTGTTGCCATTCGGCATGATGGAGTTATTACGATTGTAAATGGATCCTCCAAAACTAAAAAACAAACGATTTCCGGTAACGGAATCCGAAATGGTAGCGCAACCACCTTCATCTCCAGAAAACCCATTAATGCGGGTGTTTACCGGGGTTGGAGTATTGAAACTCACCTCATTGTCTTGGGCAATCACCCATTGATGAAAAGATTTATTTTGAGCAGTTGAAAATAAAGCCAGGAATGAAAGTGATAAAATGAAATGAATGCGAAGCATGTTGATGTCAATTTTGAAGCCTAAAGAAAATAAAAAGGAAACAAAACGCCAAAACAAAAGCAATGTTATTGCATTTTCTTCACAATATTTGAGGTAGATTTTCCATCAACAAAGGGAAGTGTGGTTACCAGCCCTCCATTTTTTGTTACCACATCATACCCAACAATTTCCTCAATTACGTAATCGCCGCCCTTCACCAAAACATTCGGTAAAAGCTGCTCAATCAATCGAATGGGGGTGTCTTCCTCGAAAAGTACTACCGCATCTACACATTCCAACCCAGCCAAAATAAAGGCTCGATCTTCTTCATTTTGAATAGGACGTGTTGGCCCTTTTAATCTTGAAACCGAATGGTCAGAATTCACTCCAACGATCAGAAAATCTCCTAAATTTCTAGCGTTTTGAAGGTAGGAAACGTGTCCGCGATGCAAGATATCAAAACAGCCATTTGTAAAAACCACGTGTTCGTTCTTCTTTTGGGAAAGAACTTCTTTTAATTCATGGAGGGAGAAAACTTTAGAATCAGAGCTTCTCATCGGTTTTTGAGCTGAAATATAGAAAAGAAATACCCGAATAAATTCCTCCTAAAATGATCATTAAGGTTTGGGTTATCCAAATGACCCAACCGAGAGCGTACGACGGAATCGCAAGGAATCCGAATGTTACCAAGGTGTCTTTAATGGCTGTTGGATAAACACCCAATCCACCCGATAAAATGATTAAGGTAATTCCTCCAACAACAAACGAGGCCAAAACAGGACCAATGCCAGCAGAAGCCAATTCTGGAATGCTTAAAAAACACAAATAGTGCATGAAAGCGTAACAGGACCAAATGAACAAAGAATGCAAAATGTAAGCCCATGCATTTTTCATTTTGAAGATGGAGAGGGCTCCATGCAATAAGCCATCTTTGATTTGATGGATTTTATTAAAAAATCTTTTTTCTTTCCATCGGTTTAAAAGGTAATTTCCGAAAAAAGCAAGTGCAATGAAAAGGAGGAATCCTAGCAATAACCGAATGCCGGGTTTTGAAGCCCCTAATTTTTCAGATAAAATGGAAGATAAAATTTTGCCTTCCAGAAGTAGAACAACTCCAACGATGATCGAAAGGCAAAATAAATCGGCGATTCTTTCGGTGACCACGGTGCCAAAACTTTTGGATGGTGGCACTTTTTCAGTTTTGAATAAAACAGCACTCCGAGTAATTTCTCCTCCTCGAGGGATGAAAATATTCACGAAATAACTCAACATGATTGAGTTGAAGCTATTTTTTAATTTGGGATGGTAGCCCAAGGGCTCCAGGGTATATTTCCATCGAATCGACCTAGAAATATGGGAAATAAAACCAATGATACCAGATAAAATGAGATAGAGGGGATTTGCTGATTTGATGGAGTTGAAAAGTTGAGTTTTTTCATCCTCTGACAATTGATTGAGCTCGTATTGAATAGCAAAAATCCCAATGGCCAAAGGGATCGCAATTTTCAGAAAGTTGAAAATTCCCTTTTTCATGGTAATTTATTCTCAACGGGATAAACCAATTGAGGAGAATAATTTTTTGCTTCTTCTGGGGTGAAGATTCCGTATGCAATGACAATGATTAAATCGCCAACTTGTACTTTTCGAGCAGCAGGGCCATTCAAACAAATAATGCCGCTGTTTCGAGCACCTTTAATAACATACGTTTCGAATCGTTCGCCATTATTGATGTTAACAATGTGAACTTTTTCATTTTCAATTAGCCCAGCGGCATCCATCAAATCTTCATCGATGGTAATGGACCCAACGTAATTGAGATTTGCCTCGGTAACCCTGGCACGATGTATTTTTCCTTTTAAAGCTTGAATGAGCATGCAGAAAATTTTAACAAAGTTAATTAGAAAGTGCCAAATTGTCGATAAGGCGAATTCCTTCTAAATATGCTGCAACCAACAATACCCCTTTTTGGCTGTTATTTTGAAGCGGAAGCAAACTGTTCCAATGGCGAATTTCGAAGTATTCAACTTGAAATCCTTCCAACTCCAACCGTTCTTTTCCTTGAATAGCTAATGTTTCCCAATCGGTGGTGGAAAAATTTTCTTTCACCCAAACCATGGTTTTGTAGATTTCTGAAGCTTTTTCTTTTCCCGATTCGGATAAGCGCATGTTTCGGCTGCTCATCGCTAAGCCATTTTCTTCCCTAACGGTGGGCAAAACCACCAATATTTCGGAAGGAACCTCCATTTGTTGAAGAAGAGATGCTACCACTTTGCATTGTTGAAGATCTTTTTCTCCCATGCAAAGAAAATCCGGTTGAATGAGATCCAATAAACGTGAAACGACTTCCCCTACACCTTTGAAGTGCCCAGGACGAAACGCGCCTTCCAAAATTTCTTCCAAATAACCGAAAGAAAACCCAGGTTCTTGGTAATCGGGAGGATACATTTCTTCCACGGTAGGCGCAAATAAATAATCAACACCAATGCCGCTTAATAATTCCTCATCCGCCGATAAATTTCGAGGATATTTCTCTAAATCTTCAATCTGATTAAATTGCTTTGGATTGACAAAAATGGAAGCAAAAACGACATCCGCGTTTGCATTTTTGGGATGCTGAAATAGGGATAAATGGCCTTCATGCAGGGCTCCCATGGTGGGGACAAAGGCGATGGTTTTTTTAAGCTTTTTAATTTCCGAAATCGTGGTTTGAAGTTCGGAAATGGTCGTAATGGTCTTCAATGAAAAAAGGTTATCGAATTGGAATTGCGAAACTACAAACGAAGCGGTTCTTTTTGCTTTCTTTTTCGTATTTTTGCATCTTATTTACCAAAGTGAATTGTATGAGTAAGGAACGTCTTCGAATTTTATTTGTTGCCCACGAAATGAAACCCTATTTGGAGTTAACCCAAGTGGCAGAATTTGCTCGTTCATTGCCACCTGCGATGCAGGACCGTGGATTTGAAATTCGAGTGTTAATGCCACGATTCGGTGTGATCAACGAAAGACGTCACCGCCTCCATGAAGTGGTTCGTTTATCGGGAATCAACATCATCATTGAAGATAACGATAACCCATTGATCGTAAAAGTAGCTTCCCTTACCCCAGCGAAAATGCAAGTTTACTTTTTGGATAACGACGAATACTTCTCCCGCAAAGACGATTTGCGTGATAAGGATGGAGACTTCTGTGCCGATAACGACGAACGAATGGTGTTTTTCTGCAAAGGTTTGATCGAAACCGTTATCAAATTGGGATGGAATCCAGATATTGTTCAATTGAATGGTTGGTTAACTTCTTTAATTCCCTATTATCTAAAAACACAATACGCAGAAAATCCAGTTTTTCAAGATTCGAAAATCGTGACATCCTTGTACGAAAGTCAATTTAACGAAAAAATGAATGCAGGAATGATCAATAAACTGGGTACCGAAACCGATACCACCACCGATTTGTCGGACTTTGATGGTTCTTGCAACAGTTTGTACAAAATTGCAGTTAAATATTCCGATGCAATAACGGTTCATTCTTCCGAAGTAGATTCTGAAGTGATCTCTTTTGCTCAGTCAACTTCCAAACCTATTTTTACTTCTACCGAACCCACTGAAAATTTCGATGAATTCAAGTCCTTTTACCAATCGCTTTTCGAATAAGTTGAATTTAAGTAAATTGCTCTTCCCCATCATTGGGGTTATGCTGTTTTTTTCTTGTCGAAAAGATGGTGATGTTGGCTTATCATTGATTGGGGATGATTTAACCACGCAATTGGTTGATACGTTCCCCCTTCAGTTTTCCATTCAAAGGGAAGATACACTGCAAATAAGAAACACGGGTCGTCATTTGCTTGGAGTTCTTAATGATCCTCAATTTGGAAGGACTTCTGCTCAATTTTGCACCCAAATTATTCCTTCTACTGCGTTAACTCCAAATTTTACTAACCTTAAACTCGATTCTGCATTTCTATCGTTCCCTTACCTTGGGTATTTTGGAGATACAACTTCCGTGCTTCAAGTTACCGTTAAGGTTTTAGGCAAGCGAATTTATTCGGATTCTGTTTATTCTCAGTTTTCAGATTTTACTACCCAACTTAATCGGGTAGGAGGTGCTACCTTTCGGGCCATTCAACCTTCCGTAGCGAAGCAGTACCGTGAGCCAACGGGATCAGGTGGAGATACTTTGGTAACGAGAAATGCCATGTTGCGCATTCCCATTGATACCGGTTTGGCGAGAACTTTAATGCTTTCCAATAAGACCAGTTCTTCGGCCGATTTTCTGAATTACTTCAATGGTTTTTCCGTAGAAGCTAAATTGATCTCTGGAAATGGGTTAGTGGTTTATTTGGCTCCAGCGCTTTCGCTCTCGGGGTTGAACATTTATTACCACGATGGTGGCCTATTCAAACGGTATGATTTCAATGTAAATTCTTCTTGCGCTTGGAAGAATACCTTTGATTACCAATTTTTCAACTCGGAAGCTCAACTGGCTAAAAATTCCGGCCAAGTTAACCAAGATAAATTATTCGTTGAGGGAATGGCCGGATTTAAAACAAAAATGACCGTTTCCAATTTAAGAAGCATTCTTACCAATAAAGATATTGTGATTCAAAAGGCCACTTTTGAGTTTCCTGTTCATCCTTCCCAAATAAAAACATCCAATCAAATTACTCCAAGGATTGGAATTGTAGCCATTGATTCCAATGGAAAATCAAACCCAATTCCCGATCAGTTTTTTGACTATTTTGGAGGACAGTTCAATTCAACCAAAAACGTTTACGAATTAAATCTTACCCAGTATTTTCAAAAACTTATTTACCAGTCGAACGATTACGGATTTTATATTTTATCTTCGAATGGAATCCAGGACGGAACAAGGGTTGTTTTAAATTCAAACAAATCCATCAAACCGCCTAAACTAACCATCATTTACACCAAAATACCATAACGTATGTGCGGAATAGTAGCCTATGTGGGGAAACAACAAGCCTCTCCCATCTTATTGAAAGGACTTCAACGACTTGAGTATCGAGGTTATGATAGTGCTGGAATTTGTTTGAATCAGAATGAATCGTTTGTAGTTCATAAAACAGCCGGAAAGGTTTCCGATCTTCAAAAGCTGGTTGATGCTGGAATCCATGAAGGAACGATCGGAATTGGTCATACGCGTTGGGCTACTCACGGTGAACCCAACGATCGAAATGCACACCCTCACGTTTCTTTTCATAAAAGATTAGTCATTGTACACAACGGCATTATCGAAAATTTTAGCGCCTTGAAAGTACGTTTGCAATCCAAAGGCGTTGATTTTGTAAGTGATACGGACACCGAAGTTCTCGTTAATTTTATCGAGGACATCATGTTGGAGGAGAATTTGCCTTTTGATGAAGCAGTTCGGGTAGCCTTGAACGAGGTACATGGAGCCTATGCCATTGTGGTGATGGATACCCAAGAACCACGCAAATTGGTGGCTGCTCGAAAAGGCAGTCCGCTGGTTTTAGGAGTTGGAATTGGAGAATTTTTCTTCGCTTCCGATGCTTCTCCCATTATTGAATACACCAAGAAAGTGGTTTACCTTAACGATTCTGAAATGGTGGTTTGCGATGATCATCATTTCATCGTAAAAACCATTCAAAATGAGGTAAAAACAGCAAAAATTCAAGAAATTGAAATGGAATTGGAAGCCATTGAAAAAGGTGGATACGATTCCTTTATGCTCAAAGAAATTTTTGAGCAACCCAGAGCCATTACCGATTCTCTACGTGGTCGTTTGGATTTGCATGGAGGGACCATTAAAATGGCTGGATTGGAAGAGTACCGTGCTAAATTTCTTAATGCCAACCGAATTATCATCATTGCTTGCGGAACTTCTTGGCACGCAGGTTTGGTTGGGGAATACCTTATTGAAGAGTTTGCCCGCATACCCGTTGAAGTTGAATACGCATCCGAGTTCCGTTACCGCGATCCGGTAATCAATCAAAACGATGTTGTAATCGCTATTTCTCAATCGGGGGAGACGGCCGATACGCTCGCTGCTATTGACTTGGCCAAACAACGTGGAGCTACCATTTTTGGTATTTGTAACGTTATTGGTGCTTCCATTCCTCGTGCAACTCATGCGGGGGCATATACCCACGCCGGACCAGAAATTGGTGTTGCTTCAACAAAGGCTTTCACCGCTCAAGTTTCTTTGTTAACCATGATTTCCATTTGGCTCGGAAAAGAAAAAGGAAATTTGTCGCAAACGGAAACGCTTTCTTTGATGACGGAATTGGAGCAAATTCCTTCAAAAATTGAAGAATGCTTGAAAGTCAATGCACTTGTTGAAGAGATTTCAGCAAAGATCAAAGATTCTACCAATGCTCTCTATTTGGGAAGAGGCTATTTGTTCCCCGTTGCATTGGAAGGTGCGCTGAAATTGAAGGAGATTTCATACATCCATGCCGAAGGATATCCCGCAGCCGAAATGAAACACGGACCCATTGCTTTAATTGATGAAGCAATGCCTGTCATTGTTGTTGCTCCGAAAGGCGCTCAATACGATAAGTTAGTAAGCAATATTCAGGAAGTAAAAGCACGAAAAGGAAATGTAATTGCCATTGTTACCGAGGGTGATACCGAGGTTAAAGCGTTGGCCGATTACATCATTGAAATCCCTGATGCTCCAGATCCTTTGTTGCCTTTGTTAACCGTAGTTCCCTTGCAGTTACTGTCGTATCACATTGCTGTAATGAGGGGGTGCAATGTGGATCAGCCGAGAAACCTTGCAAAATCGGTTACCGTAGAGTAATTTCAATCGGGGGTGATACCTCGACGTAGGTTTTATCGTTTGATTTCATAGGGTTTTCATTCCTTTAATACCCTATTGTTGTTGAACTCTTGGCTTCTGCTTTTCAATCGCAGAAGTAGGTTTGTCATTCATATTTTCCTATGAACAACTGGAACGAATCCAATAATGAACTTACGAAAACCTTTGTTTTCAAATCCTTTCTAGAAGCGATTCATTGGATGGTGAAAGCGAGTAATGAAATGGAGAAACAGAACCATCATGCAATATGGACCAACGAATACAACAAGGTTCATGTACGTTTAACAACGCATGATGCTGGAAATACCATTACCCAAAAAGATCGAGAACTCGCCGCTGCATTGGATATGATCGATAGCTATGAATAAGGTTGTTCATCCCTTTTTCCTTATGGAAATAACCATAAATAGTTAAGCTAGAACAGCAATCTTGAGGCTATTCAAAAGAGAGTTGATTTGCAATTAAGAAACGGGTGAAAGGCGGTTTTTAAGAAACGATTATTTTCTAATCTTTTCGGAAACGTGGAAGAGACCTGCCATTCGAGTCGCCACTCCGTTTTCAACCTGATCTAAAATGATGCTGAAAGGCCCATCTGCAACATCCGAGCTAATTTCAACGCCTCGATTGATGGGGCCAGGGTGCATGATGACCAAATCTTTTCCAACTTTTTCTAATCGTTGTCGATCAATTCCAAAATAGGTGCGGTATTCCCGTAATGAAGGGAAATAAGAAGCTTCTTGCCGTTCAAGCTGAATGCGCAATACCATGGCTACATCACACCAGGCTAACGTTTCATCAACGTTATAGCTCACTTCTACACCCAAACTTTGGATGTGTTTTGGAATAAGTGTTTTGGGGCCACATACAACCACTTTAGCACCTAACTTTTGAAGGCAAAATATGTTTGATAAAGCTACCCGACTGTGTACAATATCGCCAATGATGGCTACTTTAACCCCTTCGAGCGTTCCAAACTTTTCCCGAATGGAATACGCATCTAAAATGGCTTGTGTTGGATGCTCGTGAGCACCATCACCTGCATTGATGATGCGAGCTTGAACTTCGTTAGCAAGAAATTGTGCAGCTCCCGGATAGGAATGTCGAATGACCACCACATCCACTTTCATGGCGAGGATGTTGTTGACCGTATCTACCAACGACTCTCCTTTTTTTACAGAAGAGCTGGAGGAAGCAAAATTAATGATATCGGCACTCAATCGTTTTTCGGCTAATTCGAAACTCAGTTTGGTTCTGGTACTGTTTTCAAAAAACAAATTGGCAACCGTAATGTCGCGCAAGGAAGGTACTTTTTTGATGGGGCGGTTGATCACCGCTTTAAATTCGTCGGCTGTATTGAAAATAAGCTCCAAATCACTTTTTTGAAGCTCTTTTATGGAAATTAAATGATCGGTACTAAGCATCTAATTCGGGATTAAAAATATGAACTTCGGATTGGGGATGCCAAACTACTTTAACTTTTTGGGAACGTACGGTATCAACTTTTAGTCCGCAATAGTCGGCCTCAATGGGAAATTGTCGCGATTTATTGCGGTCGATCAAGACCAATAATTCAACGGATTCAGGGCGTCCAAAATCGATAAGGGCATCCAATCCAGAACGGATGGTTCGACCGGTAAAGAGAACATCATCGATTAGAATGACTTTTTTCCCCTCCATCAAAAATGGAATATCCGTTTTCGAAGGAATCAAACCTCCTGAGTGTTGCCTGAAATCATCCCGGTGAAACGTTACATCCAGTTCGCCATAGGGAAATGAGAAACCAACTTTTTCTTGCAAGGCAAAATGCAATTGCCGCGCGAAAATACTGCCTCGAGGTTGGAGACCAACAAGAACAACATTCTGGTAATCGGGGTGTCGTTCCAGAATTTGAGCAATCAATCGCTGAATAATCAGGCTGATTTGGGTAGGGTTTAGAATGATTTTTGGATTCATGAATCAAATGCAAACATAAAAAAAAACCTCTCGATTTTCGAGAGGTTTTTAGAATTAAGCTTCTTCAGAATCTTCGGCATCAGCCTTCTTCTTCGTAGCTTTTTTTGGAGCTGCTTTTGCTTCTTCATCGAATTGTGCTTT
Organism: Bacteroidota bacterium; assembly: GCA_947459245.1. Taxonomy (GTDB): domain Bacteria; phylum Bacteroidota; class Bacteroidia; order UBA7662; family CANHCV01; genus CANHCV01. Next base: position 15,797 of record CANHCV010000010.1, on the reverse strand, counting down.
CAAAGCGGAAAGCGCATCCAATTCGCCCATGGTTGAAGGTCCTGAATCGGCAACCGTTGTTACCTTTTTCTTTTTCTTCAATTCATTTTTAGCTTCAGAGGCATCAGAGTGAGAATCTGCCTTGGTTTCTTCCCAAGTACGGGAGTGAGAAACCATGATTTTACGAGAATCTTTGTTGAATTCAATCACTTTGAAGGTAACGGTTGCACCATTTTCAAGGGTGTTGCCATCTTCCTGACGCAAGTGTTTCTTAGGACAGAAAGCTTCAAGGCCATGAGACAAAGCAACAATGGCTCCTTTATCTTCAACGCTTAATACTTTACCATCGTGAGTGCTTCCTTCGTAGAAGATGGACTCATAGGTATCCCAAGGATTTTCTTCCAATTGTTTGTGACCTAGGCTCAAGCGACGATTTTCGGTATCGATTTCAAGAACAACAACTTCCAATTCAGCACCTTTTTTGGTGAATTCAGATGGGTGGTTGATTTTCTTGGTCCAAGACAAATCAGAAACGTGAACCAATCCGTCAACACCTTCTCCAAGCTCAACGAATAAGCCGAAATTGGTTAGGTTGCGAACGATTCCTTTGTGTTTAGAATTTACTGGGAAACGATCAGCAATGTTGATCCAAGGATCTGCGGAAAGTTGTTTGATGCCCAAAGACATCTTACGCTCTTCGCGATCGATGGAAAGAACTACTGCTTCTACTTCGTCGTTAACTTGGTGGAAATCTTGAGGATTGCGGAGGTGTTGGCTCCAGCTCATTTCTGAAACGTGGATCAAACCTTCGATTCCTGGCATGATTTCCAAGAAGGAACCGTAATCAGCTACGGTAACGATTTTACCTTTTACGATGCTACCTGAAACAACATCTTCTGGAAGAGAATTCCATGGATGTGGTTGCAATTGCTTCATACCAAGTGAAATGCGTTTTTTATCGTCGTCGAAGTCGAGAACAACCACCTGGATGGTCTCATCCAAAGAAACCATATCGGATGGGTGGTTGATACGTCCCCAAGACATATCGGTGATGTGCAACAAACCGTCTACGCCACCAAGATCGATGAATACACCGAAATCGGTCATGTTTTTCACAACACCTTCGAGAACTTGGCCTTTTTCCAATCGAGAAATGATCTCCATTTTCTGAGCTTCCAAGTCGTTCTCGATCAATACTTTGTGAGAAACTACGGCATTGCGCAATACTTCGTTCACTTTTACAACCTTGAACTCCATGGTTTTGCCCACGTATTGGTCGTAATCGCGAATGGGTTTGATATCGATTTGTGAACCGGGTAAGAAGGTTTCGATGCCTTCCACTTCCACCACCAAACCGCCTTTGGTACGAGTACGAACACGACCAGTGATGATCTCGTCGTTCGCATGGGCGTGTTTGATGCGCTCCCAAGATTTCAACAAGCGGGCATTGCGGCGAGAAAGTACCAAATGACCGTCTTTGTTTTCTGGAGAGATAATCAAAACATCGACAACTTCGCCGATTTTGATTTCTTCCATGTCGCGGAACTCATTCAAAGGAATAAGACCGTCTGACTTGAATCCTACGTTAACAACCACGTCGCGTTCGCCAACTGATACGATGGTTCCTGGTACAATTTCACCTGTGTTAAGTGAAGATACCGAACCTTCGTACATTTTTTCGAACTTCTCGCGATCGTTGATGGAATAGTGATTCTGACCACGATAGTCGGAATCCCAATCGAAATCACCTTGTGTAGGAGCTTGGAACTTGGGAGATTCCATTTTGAGGGGTTCCTTTACCTCAGAATGGGTGGGAGCAGTTGAAGCTGTGGCTTCAGTGGCATTGGAAACAACCTGTTCCAATTCCTTGTCATTTTGATTTTCTACTGACATTCATTAAAAATTCCTTTCTTGCCTCATTAGAAGCGGTCGCAAAGATAGGAACTTATCCACATAAGTCCAACCCTTTTAGAAATAAAAAAAGCCCCAATTTCTTGAGGCTTTGTGTGTTTATTTCTTGATCATCAAGGGAAAATGCCCAGCAATTCATAGGAAGTCGCAATTTTTTTCACGGCTACCATGAAAGCAGCTGTTCTTAAATCAGGACATCCTTGGGTAGATTTGTAGGTATGGCGAATTTCGTGGTAGGCATTGATCATGGTTTCTTCCAAACCGGAATAAACCAAATCTTTTTCTCCTGCCCCTTGAATGATGGTTTTTCTTTGAACGTCAGTAGCTTTTTTACCGGTCATTTCTTCAACCATTTTAAGGATATCGTTCGCACTGTTTTCTTCGAAGCGTTTGGTTAATCGTCCGAAACGTACGTGACTGAGGTTTTTCAACCACTCGAAATACGATACGGTAACACCGCCGGCGTTCAAATACATGTCGGGAACAACAATGATTCCTTTTTGGGCCAAAATGGGTTCAGCATCTGCAGAAACAGGACCATTTGCTGCCTCACCGATCATTTTTGCTTTGATTCGGGAAGCGTTTTCAGCGGTAATTTGGTTTTCCAATGCAGCGGGGATAAGAATATCGCATTCCAATTCCAAAGCGGCATTTGAATTTTCTAAGTTGGTAGCACCGGGGAAGTTCAATAAACTTCCGGTTGCTTTTCTATGTTGGAAAACGGCTTCGTAATCCAATCCATTTTCGTTGTAAATAGCACCTTCATATTCGGCAATGGCTACAATTTTTGCTCCACCTTCAGCGAAAAATTTCGCAGTATGGTATCCAACATTGCCCAAGCCTTGAATAACGGTTGTTTTTCCTTCAATTCCTTTGGTAAGGCCAAGAGCGGTCATGTCTTCTTCGAAATTACATACTTCACGCATTCCGTAGAAAACACCCAATCCGGTTGCTTCGGTGCGTCCTTGGATTCCTCCTTGTCCAACAGGTTTTCCTGTAACACAGCCAAGAGCATCCAATTCTCCATCTTTAATGGAAGAATACGTGTCAACAATCCAACTCATTTCGCGAGGTCCTGTTCCATAATCGGGAGCAGGTACGTCGATCCCAGGACCGATGAAATTCTTTTTGATCAATTCCATGGCGTAACGGCGAGTTACTCGCTCGAGCATTGGAACTGAAGTGGTGCGGGAATTGATTTTAACGGCTCCTTTTGCACCTCCGAAAGGAACATCAACAACAGCACATTTGAACGTCATCAAAGCTGCAAGAGCCATTACCTCATCTTGATCTACGTTATCTGCGTAACGGATACCACCTTTAGTAGGTAGTTTATGGTGAGAGTGTTCTACTCGGTAAGCTTCGATTAACTGAATCTTTCCTTCGTCGTCTTTAACGGGGAATGACATTTTGTAAACGCTATTGCATTCTTTGATGGTAGCCATAAGGCCTTCAGAATAGGGGAGAAACTTGGTTGCTTTTTCAAAGTTTCTCATCACATCTTGGTAAAAGCTGTGTGCCATAATAGATGAATTATTTCTTTTCGAGTTTGGTTAATTTTCTGTCTAAGTACACCAAAAAGGCTACTAGGCCGGCAAAAATAATGAGAATCACTCCGATAACAACATATATTTTCCCTTCTTTTCTAAATTGATCGGCCATTTGAGGTTCTTGAGCACTTGAAGTCATCCATGCGAAAATGGAGAATATCAAGGATAGAAAGAGTTTTTTGGTCATTTTGTTTGTCATGAAAGCATTTTTTTAATTTCCAAAACCTTGATTCGGAAATATTGATGGGTCATCCACAGTCCTAATGAGAACCAGCCGAAAATAGCTGGCCAAAAAACCAGCCTCATGCGGTTGTCGAGGTCGTATTTGTTAAAAGCTGGATTTCCAACCGCACCTGAACCCTGACCACCTGGGTGCAAGGAAAACTCGGCGTTTCGAGGGATGATGAATAGGAGTGGGATGAGGGAGAAAAAAGCCAAAATGTTATAAACGGCAGCCACTCGAGCTCGTTGTTGTTGTTCGGCAATGGCATTTCTCAATACAAAATAGGCACCATAAACCAGAATGGAGGCTAAAGCGCAGATTTGTTTCACATCACCTGCCCACCAATTTCCCCAGGTGTATTGCGCCCACAACATTCCGGTTGCAAATCCCAAAACACCAAAAACGGTTGATGTAAGAGCAAATGATTCGGCCAATTGATCGGCTTCTGATTCTCCTTTTAACAAGTAAAAAACCGAAAAAAGAAAGGAGCAAAATGCCAATAAAACCAAACCGAACCACATGGGTACATGGTAATACAAATTGCGAATGGTTTCTTCCAAATTTGGTTTCGCGGGAACTGGGCCAATCAAGCCCCATGTAAAAGCGTAAACCAAAAAGACCACGGCAATGATCCGATAAACCAGGTGCATTTTTTTAGCCCCAACTACTTTCTGAACAAACGTTTTTGAACCCATATCCAAGTTAATCGCGCCAAAGGTAAGGAAACAGCAAAAAAGAAAGTGCCCCCGTTAATAAAATAATGCCCGAAAGTTGACCCATTTCATGCGTAGCTGTGCTCCATGGTAAGCCATCCATTCCCATTTTTGAAATTTTTATCCCCAAAAGGATGGTGGGAATTAAAACCGGAAAACTCAAAACAGCCATTACAGATGCTCCAGAACGTGCTTTATGGCTAATTGCACTTAAAAAAGTAAGCGCCACCGCTAGCCCAGTATTCCCTAAAAATATCCCGGTAAAAAATAAGTCATATTTCTGAACCGGAGATCCCAAAAGCAAACTGTAAAACCCTAAAAGAACCAACGACAGAAATAAAGAAAGCATCCAATGGTAAATGATTTTGGCCGCCAAAACACTTTTGCTACTGAACAACGTGTAGAAATAAGCCATTCCCCCTTTGCTTTCTCCAACAAAACTTTTGGTAATGGCATTCACAGCAGTAAATAAACTAAGGATCCAAAATAAAGAAAGCCAAACAAATGGTTTTAAACTTCCAAAGGCAAGATAACACAAGAAAACAACGGTTAAACTGTACCAGAAAACACCTTGAATGGCATATTTCTGACGCCATTCCACGGTCCATTCTTTGCGTAACAATTGTTTTACTTCTTGAATTATCATCTTTTTGAAGCTAAGAATCCGGCTTTTCCAGCTTTTTCAACAACCAAAAAAGTGACCATGATCTGGTCTCCATCTTGTTTGAACAACAAGGGATCCTTGTGGATGGTTTGTCCTTCGGGAAGTTTTGATTGGATTTGTTCGAAATCGATTTCATTGACACTCATCAAATCGGAGTCGAATGACAAAGGAATTTTTACAGTAATGGTTTTCATTGGGATTGCAAATTTTCATCAAGATTTTTCCAAATCCAAATGAATTCTCCACTTCTGCAGCACTTCTTTGAGTACATGATGAAATTCGTTTGGAATGCCAGCAAAGTTGTTCTCTTGAAATGGTGATAAATGAACATCCCACTGTTGGTCCTCGTAAATCAAAGCATGGATGATCCCGTTCCCTTTGGAATGAATTTTAAGTCGGTTTTCCAACACCAACGTGAATGCAGGATTTCTCCCGAACCTCCATTCGGCCCCCTCCAATTCTTTGATCTTGCACCTCCATTTTTCCGATTCGGGAAGCTGCGGAACTTCTTCGAAATTCCCCCAATGCTCTTCATAAATGGATTTGATTTGATGGAAAATTTCTTCGGAATGCTCCGGGAAGAGTTTTGTAGATTCTAAATTCATCACATTTGCTCGAACCGAAAGTGATGCGTTGCTTTCAATGTGATCGGAAACGGCCAAAGCATTTTCCAACGCGAATAAATTGGTGTGAAAAAGCAAGGAGCAATGGCTGATCATTCTTCCTCTGCTCACCTTCTGGGCCGAACCACCAACTTTCTTCTCGTTCACCATCAAGGAATTCCTGGGGTTGGTGAATGCGTTAAATCCTTTGGATTGAAGAAACGAAATCATGGGTTCGAAGAAAAAATCCCATTTGCCAACCCAATCGGTGCGGTGAGGAGTAATGAATGAAAGGTTTAAACAGCCCAAATCATGATAAACCGTTCCACCGCCCGAAGTTCTGCGAACGATGGGCAAATGATTTTCGTAGAAATAGGGCAGATTTAATTCCTGAAATAAGTTTTGGTTTTTCCCGATCACGGCACAGGGAGCATTGAAATAGCCCAAAAAAACAGGATCTTCCAAGGCTTCTTCAAGCCAAAGATTTTCAAGGGCCAGATTTTCAAATGGACTCGTTGATCTTGAAAAGTGGAATTTCCACTTCATCGAGGAACAAATGTTTGAAACAAATTCATGGCTTTTTGGTGCTGTTCTTCGGAAATATCCAAATGGTAAACCAATCGAACATGGGATTTCCCGAACCCGGCGCAACGAATGCCCAATGCTGAAAGCTGTTCGATGATCTGAGCGCCTGAATACGGAGAGATGACCTCAAAAATGATGATGTTTGTTTCAATGGGGTAAAGGAACTGAATCCAATTGCATTGCTTGAGTACTTCCCCCATTTCTTTGCTTCTTCGATGGTCTTCTGCTAATCGATCTACGTGGTGATTCAAGGCATAGTAGGCCGCCGAAGCCAAAATCCCCGCTTGCCTCATTCCACCACCTAAAACTTTTCGAACGCGCCGTGCTTCGTGGATGAAGGCTTCGCTCCCAACCAAAACCGAACCAACCGGAGCGCCCAATCCTTTCGAGAAACAAATGGAAATGCTGTCGAATTCTTGTCCAAGTTCTTGAGGTGAATATCCTTTTGCGATGCAGGCATTGAAAACCCTGGCGCCATCCAAATGCAGGGAAAGGCCATGTTTTTGACACAATTTCCTGATTTGTCTGATTTCTTCCAAATCGTAACAACTTCCACCTCCTTTGTTCATGGTATTTTCCAAAGAAACCAAACGAGTTCTGGGGAAATGTACGTTTTCTGGATTGATGTTTTCTTCAATGGAATCTACTGTAATTCGGCCGTAATCGCCTTCCAACAACCGGAGGGAAACCGATGAGAGAAAGGCAGGGCCACCGCCTTCGTACAAATAAATGTGGGAATTTTTATGGCAGATGACTTCTTCTCGTGGCCGCGTGTGAACCGCCAAGGCAATCTGATTGGTCATGGTTCCGGAAGGACAAAAAAGCCCAGCTTCGTGGTTGAAACGTTGAGCCGTTGCTTTCTCCAGTTCAACGATCGAGGGATCTTCCCCGAAAACGTCATCGCCCAACGGCGCTTGGAACATGAATTCTTTCATGTTGGAAGTTGGCTGCGTAACGGTATCGCTTCTAAAATCAATTTGCATGATGCGAAAATAGCGGTATTTTTAGGCGTTCAAGGAACAAATTGAAGAAATTTGAAAAAAGAATTGGGAAACGCTTTGAAAGATGATTGTTTTGCAGTTATCTTTGCGTTCCAATTGAAAAGCAACTATGGCTAATCATAAATCAGCACTTAAGAGAATTCGTCAAAATGCGGTACGTCGTCTGCGTAACCGCTATCAGCACAAAACAACCCGCACCTTGATCAAGCGCTTGCGTTTGATGAAAGAAAAAGGAGCAGCGGTAGAATTGTTGCCAACTGTAGTTTCGCACATCGACCGTTTGGCGAAGCGTAACATTATCCACAAAAACAAAGCTTCTAACTTGAAATCCAGGTTAGCAAAACACATTAACCGTTTGGGATAAAACGGGAAACGTTTATAAACGTTTAAAATGGCTTGCCTTCGGCAGGCCATTTTTATTTTTGTGGCATGAAAAAGAATGAAATGCCCCCCGCAAAGAGGCTGGGCTTGCATGCAAAACAAAAATTTCAAACGTACGGAAGTCAGTACCTGTCGGATGAGGAGTTGTTGGAATTGATCCTTTCTCCATCTACCCCAAAAGGCCAATCGTACGAAAGTGCAAAATCGCTCATGGCCATGGCCGATGGAAACTTGAGTCAATTAGCAAAGTTGGATTATCTGGATTTTCAGGCCGTGGAGGGAATTAATTTGAACGGTTCTCTTGCCCTTGCGGCGGGCTTAGAACTCGCTCGGAGGCGCTTGCAGGAACCGCCGCCAGATGTGGTTATTCTCAACCACAGTGATAAAGTGTATCAATACTTCAAATGGCAATTTCTCGATTTGGATCACGAAGAATTCATGGTTGCCTTTGTTAACAATCGGAATGAATTGATTCACTTTGAACGAATTTCCATTGGAGGAATAACCAGTACCATTGTTGATGTTCGATTAATCATTCGGAAAGCAATTATGCGTAAAGCATTGGGATTTTTTTTGATGCATAATCATCCCAGCGGAAATATCCTTCCAAGCTCAGCAGACGCAGAATTGACTGCAAAATTGAAAAAAGGTGCAGAACTTTTTGATATAACTTTGATCGATCATATTATCTTCGCAAATCACAGGTACTATAGTTTCGTTGATGAAGGAAAATTGTAATCGATTTTGGAAGTTTTTTTGGATGTCACTTTTGTTGGCTTCCTTCCAATTTTCCGTTGCACAAACCCGGGTTGTTATCAAATGCTTTCCGAATCCTGTTTCAGATAATAGCATCAATCTTCAAATTTCTAAAGAAGGCAGATCCAGCGGCTCCGTTGAGATTTTCAATCTTTTAGGTCGGCAAGTTTACAAAAAGAGAATTGATACTTCCATTGAAACATTGATTGTACCTGTGGAAGATTTTCCAAAAGGGTTGTACATCGTGAAATATTTTGACGACAACAACATTGTTGCCGTCAAAACATTCCAGAAGATTTAATTACTTCAGAAACCCGAAGTTTCTCGGCACAATACCTGCCGTCATGCTATCGATCAAACCGGCATTGTTGTTCACCCGATAAACGATTCCGCGAGAAGCGAAGTCTTTCGCATCGGATATCCACCATTGTTGCTCGTTTTCGTAATAACCCAATCCATAAATGCTGCCGATTCCGTTGTGGGAAAACCAGGGTGTTTCCGACACTTGGGTACTACCCGGTGCCATCATCATCAACTTCCCGTCCAAGGCATAAACCAATTGATTATTGCTATTCTTGCATAAAAGGGCAGGGTGGTAGGTCATCTGAGAGAAGACCGATCGGCTGGTTTCGCTACCAAATTCAAAAAAGTGAATGGATCCAGCCGTTTCTTTTCCCTTCCAACTCGGATTCCCACCGCATAATACTGCGAATTTGCTACCGCCTAAAGCTACCACGCTGTTGGGGTTTTGATTAACTTCTAAAGTCTTTTCAACCGATTGACTCGAAATATTCACGTAAGAAACGGTGCTATCTCCGCTGTTAACCACGGCCAGGTGAGTACCATTTACCAATGCCATTTTACTTGGAGTTACTCCTACAGCAATTCGCTTCAATATGGTTCCGGCGTGAGGGTCAATGACCACTACATTTCCGGGATCTCCATTAAAATTCACCCACTCGGTAACGTACAATTTCCCGTCTAAATAAATAATTTCGTCGGGTAAATTCAAACCAAATTGAGTGCCTTCCGATTTAAAAGTGTTCCGGTTCACAATTTCAATTTTATTGCTATTGTTCACTACAATAAATACTTGGTCGGTACTGAAAGTTACACTTTGAGCGATGCTTCCAATGGGGCGATTGTTAACCGAATCGAAAACCTGATCCCAAAGTTCTTTGGTACTTGAGTTGTAAAATTGGATGTTTCCAGTTCCACCCGAAAATAGACCTTCATTTACAATGATCACCCCTTGAGAATAATCTTTATCATGACCTTGGTGTCCGCGATCGCGACAACCCATTAAGGAAAGGCCTACCAAAAGGCCGAGCAGCATTTTTTTCATAAAAACTGATATTGAATTTGAATTTGTGTTTGAAATTTAGGTCCGGGTAAATACGGTAAATACCACCAATTATTCCCCAAGACATTCTGAATACCCAACTTACCGCTCAATCCCTTGGGCAATTTCTCACTGAAATCAACCCAAAGATTTACCTGCCCTTGGTTGGGCAATTGAACCGAGCCGTCGGTCGTAACATTTCGTTTTCCTTGGGCTACCATGCTGATTTCACTTTTCAACCCTTTCCAATTCGTAGCCCATTTTGTTTGAATTTTCCAATCGGGTTGGTACAACAATGGAATCCAAGTGGATTTCAATTGTCGAGGTTGTTGGTACGTTCCATTGAACTCTCCATGAAATGGTCCCATTTTCAGGTGTTTAACCTTCCACTCAACTCCCCATGTACGGGTTTGTCCGGCATTTTCTGCTTTCCAAAATCCTGATGATGTTGGAACCCATAAAATTTGATCGGAGAGAAATGTGGCAAAACCGGTGGCTTCCATATTCTTGTAGATCAATCCCCACTCGGTATTCCAACCTTTTTCTGGTTGCAAGGTGGGATCCCCACCGGGTCTCCAAAACCAATCATTGAGGGTTGGAAATCGGAAAACCTGACCAACATGCACCTTTGAAACCACCTTGGAAATTGATTTTTGGATAAATCCATCCAAGATCCAAGGGGAAAAAGTTTGATTGAATTGTTCTTTTCGTATTAAAAGGTGACCTTGAAGGGTGGAGTCGCCCCCTTCAAAATTCCATTTGCCAGAAGCATTCCATCGGTGACCTCGAAAATCTTGATTGAAATAGGGGGAGCGAGCCCAATACCCTTGCCAACCGTTTTCAAAAATGAATAAATGACTTCCCTTATGAATTTTCCAACGTTGTTGGCTCCCCAGCCAACCGCAGTGGTTGGTATCGTTGAGAGAAATTTTCGAATCTTCGTATTGGTTCCATTCATAACTCCCAAATGCATCCAATTCCCATTGATGGTTGTTATTTCTCCAGATTTTCCCATCTTGGAATCGAATCATTTTATCGGTTTGCACCGCAGTGCCAGTTCCACTTACCACTGAAATGGGCAAATGTCGAATGGCATTGGATGCATGCAACCAACCTTGTTTTCCCCAACTCAATTGAAATGCCGTTCGCTTCATTTGAGAGTTTTCCAATCGGTTGTTGGGCGTAAAGCCATGAAGGGATTTTGGTAGGGGATAATTCAGTTTATTTTCTTCCTTGAAGAAGGCAATGTTTAAAAGGTTACCTAATGAACCTTTTGCGCCAATGGCGAATGATCCAAAACTTCCACCTTGCAAGAGGATAGAATTTCGTTTTGATCGATCGGGCAGGAGTTGAATGTTTCCTCCTACGGCTCCGCCCCCAAAGCTACCGCCAGAGCCGCCCGGTTGAAGGTGTATGGTACCTAAGAAGAAAGCTGGAATTAGGTTCAAGTCGAATACTCCATTGATGGGGCTATTGATGGGCTGATTGCCCAAAAGAATTTGGGTTCCAACTCCAGGTAATCCGCGGAAAGATGCTGTTTGGAGGGCCATGGGTCCATATCCTCGAAGGGTGGCCATGGAGTTTTGTTCCAATAGGGCAGCGGTTGAAAGGGCATCCATGCTCATGGAATTGGATCGATCCAAAGAAAAGGAGGGAGCTGCGGTTGGACAACTTTTAGGTTTCCGCCGAGTAATGATTTCGGCAGGGGCAAGGGTGTCGATTTTTTGAGCGAAAACCGAGAAGAATCCCGAAGCGAAAATCGCCACGAGCAGGAGTTTTATCGTCATGTTTTTTCGTTTGGGCATCTCAATCCACGAAGATGCAGGCCTCACATCGCTTTCGGCAGGTCTTCCGACTTTCCTCAGTATTTATTCCCTTCCCATTCCAGAAGAACAGTGGTTTGAATAAATCCTATTGAGGTTTACGGCAGCGGGACTGTTCAGGATTTTCACCTGATTCCCTTTTCATCCATGCTTCCATGGAACCGAAAACTGAGACAAAGGTAATTTAAAATGAAGGATTCGTGCAAGAATTATTTCAACCGCACCAAGGTAATTCCATCGCCACCACGGTCGGCGTGCTCGCTTTCGTAACTTTCTACATTCGGATGACGCCTCAATTGTTCTCGAATCAATTTTCTTAGTATTCCATCGCCTCGGCCGTGCAAAATGCTCAAATTTCCGGCCCCGGTTAAAACACATCGATCCAACCAAGCATCCATCGCAGCTATCGCCTCAGGCCCTCGAAATCCTCTTAAATCCAAATGTGAACTTAAGTTCTCCATGGGGTTGGTGATGGAAATGGTCACCTTTTGGGTGGATGCACTTTTATGATTTTTAATGGGGATCAATAGTTGAGGATCCACCATCATTCGAATGTCGTCGAATTCAACAAAGGCACGTTTGTTTTTCAGTTCTATGATTCTTCCTTTTCCACCCGTGGGTTGGTATTTTACCCATCCTCCAACCATTAAGGAATCGGGAGAAACTTTGGATGGGGGAGGAGGTGGAAGTTTTTGAAGATCGTCTTTGATTTTGCTTTTTTGAACTTCGAAGGATTGACGAATAACTTTTATTTTTTCCTTTTCAGCACCCGTCGACAAAATGTCTTGAACCGTTTTCTCTACGACCCGTTGAGCATCTTGAAGAATTTTTGCCGCTTCTTCTTTGGCCTTCCGAATGATTTCTTTTTCGGTTTGCTTTTGAACAACTTCTGCATTTTTGTTGATTTGAATCAATTCTTCCAACAAATCATCCTTTACCGCATTGCCTTCAATCAATCGCTTCAATTCTTGCTCCCTTCTTTGTAGGTCGATCATCAAAGAGTCAACGTCTTTTTGTTTTCTTCCGGCTTTTTGTTCTGCTTTTTGGATGACAGAAGCGGGGATACCCATTTTTTGAGCAATTTCGAGTGCGTAGGAGCTTCCTGGTATTCCCTGCTCAAATTGAAAGCGTGGTTCCAAAGTTTTAAGATTGAAACTCATGGAAGCATTTTCAATGCCTGGATGTTCGGCCGCAAAGGTTTTTAAGTTCGAAAAGTGGGTGTTGATCATTCCCCAACAATGCTGTGCTATCAATTCCTCTAAAATGGCTTCGGCAATGGCTCCGCCAAAAGTAGGATCGGTTCCCATTCCAAATTCGTCGATGAGAATGAGGGTTTTATCGTTGCCTTCAGCCATGAATTTTCGCATGGTTGCGAGGTGGGCCGAATACGTTGAAAGTTCATTCGAAACCGACTGATTGTCGCCCAAATCAACAAAAAACTGTTCGAACCACTTTAAATGAGTTCCAACTTTCGCCGGAATGGGCAGTCCCGATTGAGCCATGAGTTGAATCAATCCGACCGTTTTTAAGGCAACCGATTTACCGCCAGCGTTCGGACCCGAAACCAAAATCAACGATTTTTCGCGGTTGGTTTTTAAGGACAAAGGAATGGTTGGGCGGTTACGCTTTTGGTTTTGAATAAAAAGAACGGGATTCGTTGCTTCTATCAATTCAAAACCCTCCTTGGAAAATTCAGGAATGATGGTTTCTAAATCGCCCAAGGCGGCAGTAACCGAGCGAAAAAAATCCAAAAGCGTGAAAAGCTTGAATGATTGTTGAAACAGTTGAATTTTTGATCGAATCTCTTGGCTCAATTTGGCTAAAATGATTCGCTTTTCCCTTTCCATTTCGTACTCGATGTTTTTAAGTTCGTTGTTCAACTCAAAAACTTCATTGGGTTCGAGATAAATGGTTTTTCCAGTTGCCGATTCATCGTGAATAACCCCTGGAAATTTACGCTTGTGTTCCACCAACAAGGGCATGACCATTCTTCCATTTCGGATCGTTATGGACGGCTCCGAAGTGTAATTGTTTTCTTTGGCAGTTTTAAACAGTTGATTGAGTCGGCTTCGGGTTTCATCTTCCTTAACCAAAAAACGATGATGCGCCTTCTTCAATTCGGTAGATGCGTCGGGTTTGATTTTTCCCTCTTTCGAGATGCATCGGTCAATCTCCTTCAACCAAATCAAATCGAAATGAAAGGAGGATAAAAACCGATTCAAATGTCCAAATCCTTCTTCTTGTTTATCTAAGAATTTCTTGAATTTAACCAGATTTCTGGCCGATTTTGCGATCAGAAAAATGTCGTACTCTCCAAGCAGAAACCCTTCAATGGCCGCTTCTTTTAAAATGGGATTGAGATCGGGTGTTTCTTCAAAAAAAACATCGCCGCCCGAAGCGAGAAGGATCCGGAGTTCTTCAATGCAATGCATTTGGTGAAGTGCGTCATCCTCAGATTCCAATAGGGGAAGATGAATTGCAAATTCTCGGGAAGCCACTCCACGACCGTAATGGGAAATGTGCGATTTTAATGCGGAGAAATCGAGTTTATCGATTAAGTATTCGGGATATAGTTTCACGGAGTTTGGTCGAGTCGGTAAGGGGAGTTTTGGGGGTTGGAATCTGTGATTTTTTCAGGTTGATCATCGAATCCAATTGTTGAACAACTGCTTGAAGAATTTGTTCAAACGCTTTCGGATTGGCTTTTTGGTAGTATTCCATGGTTTTGAAAAAGGAAGCCGAATCGGTTTGGTGTTTTTTAAAAACCGATAAAAAGATCTCTTTTTTTTCCTGTGGATTGAATTGATGAAATTGGTACACCACATCGGCATTTTTTACCGATTCAGCCAAGTGGAGATCCAGCAAGGTAGCCGTGAATTTTTCTTGGCTGAGTTCGGGTTTCAAATCGGAATAGGGAGTCGATTCACAACCGAACAAAAAAAGGATCAGCGCAATTTTCGTGTATTTTTGCATCAAAAAATGTCCATGAATTCAACAAAGGTAAGGAGCATCCTTGAAAGTTTGGAGGAGAAACAGGTAACCCTCATCGCCGTAACCAAACTTCATACGGTGAAGGAAATTCAGCCGTTGTACGATTTAGGAATTCGTAATTTTGGAGAGAACCGGGTGCAGGAGCTGATGGAAAAGGTGGAACACTTTCCTGGGGTTCATTGGCATTTGATAGGGCACCTTCAACGCAACAAAGTAAAGTACATCGCTCCATTCATTTCGGTCATTCATTCCATCGACTCGGAAGATTTGTTGCAAGAGATCAACAAGCAAGCCGAGCGGAATAATCGGGTGATCGATGGCTTGTTGCAGGTTCACGTAGCCCAAGAGGAGTCGAAATTTGGTTTTCCAGCTTCCACTTTTTTGCAACAGATCCGCGATATCGACTTTGCCCAATATCCCCATGTTCGAATTCGCGGAATCATGGGAATGGCCTCCATGGTAAACGATACCAACCAAATTCGGGAGGAGTTTCAACAAATCAAGTTGTTTTTTGATGCGTTGAAACCTCAGTTTTCAGAGCATTTTGATACCGTTTCCATGGGAATGTCGGGCGATTACCATTTGGCCGTTGAAGAAGGGTCGACCATGGTTCGCTTGGGAAGTATTTTGTTTGAAGGGTAAACTTTTTTTTAAAATGGGAGTTTAGAAAAAGCATTTGGTTATACATTTGCACCACTCTGGGGTGCTTCATTTTCCATCAAGGCGCCAAAATGGAAAATGTTGCTGAGAACAAACCCAAGAAGTCTCTTTTAAGTGAGGCTTCGGTACCTGATCCGGGTAATGCCGGCGGAGGGACTGAGGGAACTAATCGGTGGTAGGATACCCCATCGTACCGCTACAGTTTCTAACTTAAACAAAAAAAAATGAAAAATTTGTGGTTCGGGATCACCATGCTTTTCCCAGCCTTGGCTTTCAGCCAATTCAAAATTACCGGCAATGTTGGAACATTGGAAGAAGAAAGCCGGAGTATCGAAAATGTTCTTGTTCAAGAAAACGGTAACCTTTCAAATACCGTAAAAACCAACGAAAATGGATATTTTCAGATCAATCTGTCATCGCTTCCTGCAAAACTGAAGTTTTCAAGAATTGGGTTTCAAACCTATCTGCTTGAAATCAGAGAGAGTGGAAACATTTCAGTAGGATTAGCGTATCAACCCCTTGAAACCGAGGAAGTCCTCATCACAGCGGGTACCAACGTGAGAAAAAACACTCCTGTTGCGGTTACTAATTTAACCTCCAAAGACATTCAGCCGCT
>CANHCV010000009.1 GCA_947459245.1 Bacteroidota bacterium | reverse complement strand
TGGAATCCTTCGGAAGAAGACGCTTCAATATTGATCGAGAAGTTGGAGAAAACCATCGGCAGAAAAGTGGAGGTACTGGAACATCTTTCCGGCGTTCGACCTGCGAATCATTCCCGTCGCCCGTTCGCCGGTTTTCATCCTGAATACAATCAATTGGCCATCTTGAACGCGTTTGGAAGCAAAGGAGTGATCCTGTCGCCTTTTTTTGCACATCAGTGGGTGCAACATTGGAAAAACGGAAAAGAAATGAACGAGGAAGTGAACCCCAAAACCATTAAAATACCAAAAATTAAAGAAAATAAAACGACCTTTGTGCCATGAATACTCCCTTGATTTTAGTGACCAACGACGATGGAATTACCGCTCCCGGAATCAAAGCCCTGATCGAAGCCGCTCAGTATTTTGGTGAAGTTGTAGTGGTCGCTCCCGATTCTGGTCAGTCGGGAATGGGACACGCCATTACCATTTCCAAGCCGTTGAGGATGCTGGAAGTAAAAGGATTGTTTCCAGGAGTGAAGGCGGCATATCACACAACGGGAACCCCGGTAGATTGTGTGAAATTGGCCGTTGATCAAGTGATGCACCGAAAACCCGATTTATTGATTTCGGGGATTAACCACGGAAGCAATAGCTCGGTGAATATTTTGTACAGTGGAACCATGTCGGCGGCGGTTGAGGGTGGTTTGGAAGGGATTCCTTCTATTGGTTTTTCGTTGACCAATTTTTCTTGGGAAGCGGATTTCTCTTTAGCGGTGGAAGTTGCAAAAAAAGTCATTCAACAAGTTTTGCATCACCGTCCGCAACCTCCATTTGTACTGAACGTAAACATTCCCCATTGCGCCCAATCTGAATTTCAAGGCATAAAAATTTGTCGTCAGGCGCAAGCAAAATGGGTTGAGAAATTCGACAAACGGGTCGATCCCCATGGAAAAACTTATTATTGGCTTACGGGTGAGTTTGTAAATAACGACGGGGGCGACGATACCGATGAGTGGGCACTGAAGCATAACTTCGCTTCGGTGGTTCCGGTAAATTTCGACCTTACGCACTACGGATGGAAAGAGGCCATCAAAAATTGGAACTTATGAATCGCGATCAATTAAAATTTGGAGTGGCACTGGGTGTTTTATTTCCCTCCATCTTATTTACCCTTATTTTCTTAGCCATGAGCGGTGGATCTCAACTTCCTGAAGCGTGGGATGCCATGGTAAAAGAGAAGATTTTAATGAAGGTTATTGCCCTTTGCTGCGTCATCAATTTGGTGTTGTTTTACTACTTCTTGAACCGAAGTTTGTACGAAAGTACCCGAGGCGTTATCGTTGGAACATTGGTTTATGGGATCATTGGAGCGATTTTGATCTTTTTTGCGGGATGAAGTTTTTTGTAATGGCGGGGGAGGTGAGCGGCGATCAACATGCTGCTGCTTTGGTTCGTGCCATTCAAAAGCAAGCGCCCAACGCCCAATTCGATTTTTGTGGAGGAGCGGCGCTTGAAACCGTAATCAAGAAACCTTCGCTCATTCCATTGGACCGATTGTCCATCATGGGGATTTTCAAAGTGATACAACATTGGAAAACCGTTCGCAACAACTTTCGGGAAGTAAAGCAGCACCTGCAGTCGAACTCTTTCGATGCGCTCATTTTGGTTGATTATCCAGGATTCAATTTGCGCATCGCTCAATGGGCGAAAAAACGAGGAATGAAGGTGTTCTACTACATTTCTCCCACCGTTTGGGCTTGGAAAGAAAGTCGAATCAAGATCATTGAATCTTCGGTGGATCAACTGTATTGCATTCTTCCGTTTGAGCAGTCTTTTTACCGAGAAAGGGGAGTGGAGGTGAGCTATTTTGGAAATCCAACTGCAGCGGAATGGAGAACCACCGAGGAGGTGAATCGCCTCAATCAGATTGCCCTATTCCCCGGTAGTCGCAAGCAAGAAATTCAATCGTTAGCCCCAGTTTTTCAGGCGTTGATGGATCGATTTCCATCTGAAAAGTTCATTCTTTCCTGTGCACCTGGAATGGAAGAGAAATGGTTGTTGGCGCATTTTAATCATCCCGAAATATCCATTTCTCATAAATCTAAAACCTTGTTGAAAGAAAGCAAAGCAGCTGTTTTGTGCAGCGGAACGGTTTCTTTAGAGGCCGGATTGGCCAACTGTCCGCAGGTTTTGGTGTACCGGTTGGATCGATTCAGTTGGATGCTGGCCAAAGTTTTAGTGAAGCTGAAATACATCAGTTTGGTGAATTTGGTCCTCGGAAAAACGGAAGTGGAGGAGAAGGTTGGACCTTATTGGGGCGTGAATGAGTTATCGGAATCGTTGAATCGAATTTTAGAATCAAAATCGGGAACGGCAACCCGTGAAAAATTGTTAGCGGCCTTTGGAGAATTGGAACCTGAGCCGCAAATTGCAGCCGATATTTTGAAAAGATTAATTGCATGATGGCACCCATTGAAAATTTTAAATTGATGTTGGTTTTCCGCATCTCGTTATTTGTATTCGCATTTTTAGGCTTCTGCCCAAGTTTATTTCACCTTTGGGATTCCGATGCGCAGATGTATTCGGCCATTGGGGGATTTGTGGCGGTAATTGTCATGTATTTATCCTTTCGTCCGGCCTATTATTGTTTTGAAATCAGTCGCGGCCACCTTTGGGTTGCCACCGATCGAGAAGCTGCTGAGGAGGTTCACCTGAGCATTCCATTGAACGAAATCATCGATTACAAATGGCAGGGCCGCAAGGTGGTTTTTTACCGAATGTTAGAAAATGGGGCGGTAGCCATGAGCAAACCCACGGATGTGGGATTGTCGTTACCAAGTCAGAAACGCGCCCTTCGCGCCCTTTTCGAATCCTTGAAGAAGGATCATCCGTTTGTACTGTAGTTTAGGTGGACCAGTGGGTCTGCCTGTCCCGTTTCTGGTGCGATCCCTTCTCCCTTAGAGGACCTCAGGGAGCGGGCGATTCCGTTCCTCGAGTGAATCGAACGTAGTGAGATTAATATCGAAGGCAACATCGGCGCCCTCTCGATATTTTCCCGACCTTCGTCGGGAACACTCGAGGAGCGCCAATCACCCGCCAAAAACCCTACCGTCCCGCAACTCAATATTGCGGTGGCTGCGCTTGGCCAATTCCTCGTTGTGCGTAACAATTAAAAATCCCTGCTGCTCGTGCTCGGCTAAATCGAAAAACAACTGATGCAGGGACTCCGCATTTCGGGTATCTAAATTGCCCGATGGCTCATCGGCCAAAATCATTTTCGGACGGTTGATCAAGGCGCGGGCGACGGCAACCCGCTGCTGTTCACCACCCGATAATTGCCCTGGTAAATGCGAAATACGATTCGATAACCCAACTTTTTCCAATAACTCCAGCCCGCGCTTTTTCAGCTCTTCCGTTGGTCGATTGCCAATTAAACCGGGTAAAATCACGTTTTCTAAAGCGGTAAGCTCTCCCAACAAATGGTGAAACTGGAACACAAATCCAATGGATTCATTCCGCCATTTCGCCAATTCCTTTTCTTTCATTCCTACCACCGGCACGCCATCCCAAATAACTTTTCCGCTTTGCGGAATCAACAACGTTCCAGCAATGTGCAATAGGGTCGATTTTCCAGCTCCCGACGGACCAACCAACGTGGTCACCTGTTGAGATGGAATGTTCAAGGAAACGTTTTCCAGCACTTTCAATGAACCGAATGAATGAGAAATTTCTTGAAGCTGCAACATATCAGTGCTTCAAAATCCAAGCCTCGGAATTAACTTCCAATCGAACTTTTTCCAACTCCCTCAAAGCTTCGTTGCGGGTATCAAAACGCTCGGTCGCCAAACGAATACGACCAATTTCTGGGAAGTTTAAGGGCAGCCAATGTTGGCTCTTCGCTTTTTCTACCGCTTCGCTTTCCGAAGTGGTAGAGCCAACGATGATGTAAAAACCCGTTTGAGGGGTTTCAATCGTAATCTCTTCTGCCGCTTCAGCGGGTAGGGAAGGGGTTTCCGCGGTTTCTTCTTGTGGTTCTTCTTTCAAAGAATCGAAACTGCTAGAAGGTTGGGTTTGTACCAACTGAGCCGTGTGGTGGGCATCCTTTGAATCATCCGAAAATGGGTTCATCCAAAACAAGGTGCCGGTAAAAACAACCAAAACGATGGAAGCGGCAACGGCTCTCCAAGGAAAAAATTTTAGTGAGGTCTCCGTTGCCTGCTCCTCTTCCACCACGTTTTCAAATGATGGGGTAGGCGAGGTATTGCGCAAAACAGGACGTACTTGAACGGGTGAGAGACCGAACGATTCGGGTAAAATATGATTTTCTTCAAATGGAAGGAAACGCCAACTTCCGTCGGGTCGAACAACAATTTCTCCCACTCCTTCAAAAACTAAACGCTTTTGTTGTTCCAATTCCTCCAATAAAAATTGAACCATTCCATGAACCAATTCGTGCGACTCTTCCGTAGTTAAGTCGAAAGAAACTTTGAATTCATTTTCCAACACTCCATCGGTTTGAGAAATGGATCGGTTGAAAGAAATTTCTTTTTGGGGAGGGATAATTCGATGCGTTACCGGATGCCATTGAGCCGTTTGATAACGTGCATAAAATGCGCCGAAACCGTGCAAAATCAAAGCATCGTACTTTTCCAATAGAAATTGCAAACGTTGGGTGAAGGGCATCATGGCTTCAAAGATAGAAAAAAGTGATCAATGGTTCCAACGAATCCCCATCAAAACATTGGGGCCGTAGGCTGGAACTCCAAAATAAAGGGCGTAATTGGTGAATGCCATGTTTTGCAAACGTCCGAAAAAGCTCAATCCTTTCTTCCATTCATGATCCATGGTGAGCGTTAAATCTGGAACCCATGGAAGAGTAGAAACCGATTTTTGTCCTCCAGCAAACGTGCGAATTCCCCAAACATGAGCTTCCAAACCCACTTTTGTTTTGGGTTGAAGTGCATACTTTACGTTTAAATCCAACTTTGCCCTTGGGGTGTAAAACGCATCGGCCAAGGTTGTGGTTTTGACGTTTTGAACCATGCATCCCATCGCCATTTCCCACTGTCCGTCAAATTTTTTCTGAAGTGTTCCTTCCAATTTCTGAATCTTGGTTAAAGAATCAAAAGCAACAAAGAAGGTCGACTCCATTTGTTGGGGATAAGAAACGAAAAAAGGCATGTTTTGATAGGCTCCAGCACTTCCCTTCAGCGATACCATCCAACCAGACTCCAAGGTGTGATTGCCGGCAACTCCCAGGTTCCAACGTTCCGTGGTATTGAGCAGCAGAGATGGGGTGGACATGAACGGGTTGATTTTGCTCATTTGAGCGTAGGTATTCCATTGCAAACCGCTGTGGAAAATCAACTTTGCTTGAGTTTTTTCATCCAATTGGTAACCAACGGAAAAGCGCGGGAATAAATGCAATTTGGTTGAATCGGTTAGAGCCGAATAGCTTTCGGTAACAATTCCAAGGGCAGCTTCCAACTGCGCTTTTTCTGTTTTTTTCTGGATGGATGGCGTAATCTCCACCACATTCCGATTGAATTGTGGAATCACCAACGAATTCGGATTCAGTCCTACCGTTTGAAAACTTACGTCAATTTTGGTCGAAAACGCCGATAAAATAACGGGTGACGCTGAGCCGTAGAGCTGAAGCATTCCTTCCGAAGCGCCAATTTGATCAGTCATGTTTTGGTACCTCACTCCGGCTTTCCAAGGCAGGATTTCTCCTTTTCCGGCAACCTCTCCATCAAAGCCGATTTGGCGGTAGGAATTGGTTAGCGAATCGCGGATAAGACTGTCGGTAGCCCAACCGTAGCGGCGGTTCCAGCGATGGTCAAAATCTACGCCCACTTTACCGCCGAATGCAGTGGATTGGAATTGATCCTCTGCCCGAATGCGAGAATCGGAGTAGTGCGGATTCAAGGTAGAATCGGCCAAGTTCAATTTGCCAAATGCACTTTGATGTGCAACGTGAACCAGCAGCAAATTGTTTTTGGCTGAAAATCCACCGTCGTACCCAAATACGGGATTGATGGTGGATCCAAATCCTGCAAGCATGGTGTTTTTAGGTGTATTTAATTCGGTCACACCGCGAAACGAAGACGGAGCTTTGAATTCGGGTTTGAATTTTGGCGAAAGGTATCGTTCAATTCGGGTGTATTTAAACACCGGTTTTTCCTTTTCAATTTCAGGTAAACTGGGTTTGAAAATCATTTTTGTTGGATCCAATAAATTCGGTTTATAGGTGTTAACCACCATCACAGAATCTACCTTTAAACCGGTTCTGGGTTGTGCCCAAACCGCTAAAGTCCCCAAAATCGAGATGGAAAAGAGCAGTCCTTTTTTCATGATTATTGTCCTCCCTCCATTTTTTTATACACTTCCAATTTCTTTTTTGCTTCTTCCAAAAGCTCGGGTTGATCTTCGTTTTCGATCAATCCTTCCAAAGTAGCAATGGCTTGGAAGATGTTTTTCTGCGCCACGTAGCTATCGGCCAACAGCATGAATCCTTTCGAAATCCAGGTGCCGTAAAAAGGCAATTTTTCGGTTAAATCGAAAATCGCGTTTTGGCATTTGTCTTGTTTCCCTTGTTTGAAATAAATCATGGCTTGCAGGTATCTTGCTTCGGCTGCTTTTTCATCTTTTACTTGGTTCAATACTTTGTCCAAAGCGGTGAAAGCTGCCCCCAAATTATTGTTTTCAATTTCTGCCTTACCCAAATACAAATGGGCCAAGGCCTGCATTTCGGTAGGAACCGAACGACTATTAAGTAACCTCTCGGCGGCTTTCTTGCAATCGCCGTAATTTCCAAGGGCAAACAAGCACTGGGTTTCCCCGGCCTTCGCATCCAACAAATTCCCCTCCGATAACGCAAACTTCTGTAATTCTTGGAAGAATTGAAGGGCTTTCGAGTAATTTTTCAGCTGAAAAGCCAATCGAGCCGCATTGATGTAGGATGCTTCCGAATAGGAATTCCGTTTTTGGGCAATGATGTACTCGTAATCTTCCAAAGCTTGGGTACGGAAATTCATGCGGTTGTAACATTCGGCTCGTAAGAAATGCGCTTTGTCTACAAATAATCCTTGAGGGAATTTTTTGAGGTAATTGGAATAATCGTCAACGGCATCCTTGCAAACGTTTTTCTTTCTAAACTGATTTTCAGCAGCAAGGAAGGTCAATGAATCTTGCTTCGCTTCCGAAGGTTGAATGTTCGAGTGAATGCTGGCGTATTTCAAATAATCGTCTACCCGATTCAAGGTGCTGTAAATGTTTTCCAAGGTCTCCATCGCATCCTCAGATTCGTTGGTGCGTGGGTAGTTTTCTACCACCTGCTTCAGCGTAACAATGGCATCTTCGTATTTCTCCAAGTTGTATTCAATTAATCCTTTGGTAAGGAATGCCTTCTTCAAATAAGCACTTTCTTTTCGTTCAGAAATCAATTGCTGAAGAACGACCAAAGCTTCATCAAACTTAACTTGGGTGAAGTACATGCTAGCAATTTCCAACAACACTTGGTCTTTGTAAGCGGAGTTGGGATATTTAAAGAGAAGTGTTTTTAACTGCTCCAATTTATCGGCCGTTTTTCCTTCCAAGCCGGTTAAAATGGCCATTTGCAATTCGGCGTACTCGGCCCCTGGCCATTGGTTTTTGCTGATTTCTCCGTAGGCGTTTTTTGCACTGGCGTAATTGCCTGAAAGGAAATGAAGATCGCCTAAACGGCCATACAAATCGGCGGCAAATCCTTGCCCCAAGACTTTCAAGGCCGACAAACGATTCAATTCGAATTCGTTGGCAGCTTTCGAAAATTCGGTAGCGGCTTGTACATTTTTCAACGTTTTGTAATAGCTGTAACCCAGGGTGTAGTGAGCAACCATGGGCGATGATTCGATGGGTAATTTGAAAGATTCCTCGAATTGATTGAGGAATTTTTGATGGGAGAAGTTACATCCCGCGTAATCTCCTTGTTTGAAAAGGGCTTCAGCACGCCAGAAATGGGATAAAATTTCAATTTTCTTATCCACCAAATGCTGTTGTGATTTGTAAAAACAGTTGATGGCTTCTTTGTAATCTCCAGCATTGTAAAGCTCCACCCCGCGGTAGTACGAAGCTCGTTGGTAGGTTTTCTTCGTTACAAAATCGAATTCAGGAATCTTCTCTAAAATTTCTAAGGCCGATTTAAAGTCGTTGGCTTCCAGCAACATGGTGGAAAGAAGTTCCCTCGCTTTGGTGTTGAATTTGCTTTTGGGGTAATCCTTGATAAAGTTTTGAAGGGCAGGGAGCGCGCCAACCAATTGACCTAATTCATAAGACAATTGAGCGTATTGGAAAGAACTCTCTTCCTTCAAAATGGGATCGAAATTCATTTTGGAAGCAGCCTGAAACGCCAATCGCGCCTGGTCTTTGTTCCCATTTTCCAAGAGCGAATGCGCGAGGTAATACGTGGCATTCTGACCCATCGAGTCTTTTTGAACGCCTACTTTTCCCAATGGATCCAATGCTTCCTTGTAATCTTTGATGAAGAACGACGACAATCCGAGGTAGTAATTTTCTGTTGGACTTAACTTTTCAGATTGACTGGTTTTCTTCAAAAAAGATTGGCATTTGAAATAGTCTTTGGTTTGGAAATAAGCTAAGCCAAGCAAGCGATAAAGGGAAATTTCTTCACTTCCAGAAATGTTTCCAACTTTATTTTGAGCGTACGAAATGACTTCGGAATATTGTTTTAACTCGTACAACAACTCCGCCACTTTTACAATGGCTTCTTTGGAGTAACTGGGGTCGGCATCAATTTTTTTGTATTGTTCGATGGCCTTTTGGTAATCTTTTTCTGAAATAAGAATGTAAGCTAACAAATAATTGACCTGCCCTTTGTACGGAGAAGGAAGTTCCTTGATGTCGTTTAACAGGTTTTTTGCATTCTTGTAGTTCCCTTTTTGAAATTGGCAAACTCCCGTCATGTAATTGATCTGAATCAGCTCATCGGTTTGAAATTGTTCCTTGTTTTGGATCGATTGAAGTTGATTCAATGCTTTTGAGTAATCTTTCTTCTGAAAAGAAGATGTTCCCACGATCCACCAACCTAAATCTTGGTAGGAACTGCCTCCTTCACGAAGGAATTGCTCCAATTGATTGATTTTTTCTGGATGATTCTTTGCGTCGCAAATCATTCGGAGGGTTTTCCAATCTCGTTGTTCGAAGAGTTGCGGTGATACGCTCTCCAATTCATGGAGGGAGGAAAGGCAGGGCAACCAAGCTCGATGTTCCAATTGGTAATGAACATCACGCTGAAGAACCCATTCGGGCTGCATTCCAAGATTCCTTTGGGCCATAACAACCGAAGTTGAAAATCCCAAAAAGAAAAGCACCAAAAGTTTTTTCATATCAGAAAGTTAAGCTCATGGCCAAACTGGGCAGAACGGGCAACTGATTTACTCGACGGTAATTCACCCGATCGAAGTAGAAAATATTGGCTCTGTTGTACGCGTTTGAAACCGAGAAAGTAACGTCGAAATCAGCATCTTTGAAAACAGGCATAGATTTTTTAACACTTAAATCCATGCGGTGATAATCGGGTAGTCGGCCAGCATTGAACTCGGCGTAAAGAATTCCCAAACTGCCATTTGATCCCAAAAAGTTGGTTCCAATTCCTTTGTCATCCAAAGGAGTTTTTTCGTAAAAGGACTGGGTTTGGGTAAATGGAAATCCAGAACCGTAATTGAAACGGGCACTGGCCTCCCATAATTTCCCCTTTCCAAACATGTACGTAGCAACCAGGTTGATGTTGTGGCGGCGATCGAAAACCGGAGCATATTTACGAATTCCATCGTAACGATTCACGTACGTGAGGGAGTAAACAAACCATAGATAAAGTTGTTTTTTCTCGTATTTAGCACGAAAATCCCATCCATAGGCATCTCCATTTTCAACAATAAAATCTTTGGTAAACAAATCAGGGGTATTGCCACCGCTTTCAAAAATTTTATTTCGATTGATGTTGATGATTTGACCAAAACGCTTGATGAATGCCTCAGAATTAATTTCCAAATTGGGATGTGGATCCCATTCAATTCCAGCTACCAAGTGTGCAGCTTTTTGCAATTTAGAAGTTACTGGAGAACCGTTGAAATTCTTGGGGATATCTTCAAAAGATGGACTTGAAAGAAATCCATAGAATAAATTCACCACGTCTTTATCGCTGCTTGCCGAGAATAGGTTTTGAGAATACAACCCGCTCGCCGCTTTGAAACGAACCTTTTTGGAAATATTCCATTTCATCCCGATTCGGGGTTCTACCGAAGTTTCACGAATGGAAGCGTAGTACTGCAAACGCACTCCGGGTTCAATCACCAATTTAGGTTTTACAATGCGGTATTTCGCAAATCCACTCAGTTCGGTTGAATATTTAGTGTCGTAAATGGTTCGATTCGCCTGATTGGTGAAGCGGAAATCAGTTTGCATATTAAGAATGTCGAAACCGTAGTTCAACTCATCTTTTCCCAAGAAATAACTGAAATTTAATCCGGAATTGAAGGAAGAAATTTTCGAACTTCTTGGCAATCCATCGGCTTCGTTTTGGCTAATGAGGTAGTCGGAAAATGCAGCATTTCCACGGATAATGGTGGGAGATCCTTCGGGAACCAAAATGAAATTTGCTCCAGCTCCTCTGTTTTTCCATCCGATGTTGGTCGCATTGGGATATTGAACGCGATCATCGAAATTAAATCCAAATAAATTCAGCTTGGAACCACCTCTGGAATTGAAGGAAATTTTGCCGTAAATATCATTGAAAGAAAAGGGTAAGCCAAGTCCGTTGGTGTCGGCATAGGAATACAAAATAGGCGATGTTTTATCCAAATAAGAGGTTTTTCCGCTCACCAAATAGGTTGGCGCCAACTTCGAATCGGTAGATTTGCCCAATGGCCCTTCCATGATCAATTTGGATGCGAATGGAGAAACGGAAATTTTTTGTTTGTGAAACTTCTGATTCCCATCTCGGGTATTCACGTCCATCACAGCCGAAACGCGACCGCCGTATTGGGCATTGAAACCGGCAGAAAGAACATCGGCGGTTCGAATGATATCGGTTTCGAAAACAGAAAACAAGCCAATGGAGTGAAATGGATTGTAAATCACCATTCCATCCAACAAAACTTTGTTTTGAATGGGTGCCCCGCCTCGAATATACAGTTGTCCTCCTTGGTCGCCCGTGAAAACTACTCCTGGTAGAATCTGCAAATATTGAGCGATATCGGGCTCGCCACCCACCGATGCAATTTTTGAAATTTGACGTGATGTGATGGTTTCAACGGAAATGTTGACACGTTCCGATTTTTTCTCAGCGTCGGCATTGATGGAAACTCCTCCCATTTCAACGCCTTTTGGAGCAATTTCAAGTCGGAGGGTTTTGATTTCTCCCGCTTTCAAATTGATGGTTTGAACCAAGGTGTCGAAACCGAGGTTGGATCCCACCAAAGTGTAGGTTCCGGGAGGAACTTTGGAGAGGACAAACAGTCCGGTGGCATCTGAATTGGTGCCAAACTTGGTTCCTTTGAGGGCCACCGTACCGAATAAAATGGGTTCTCCCGTTTTTTTATCGTACAAAAATCCGCGAATGGTCCCAGTTGTTTGGGCCAAAATGGCGGTGGTTAAAAGGATAAAGGCGAAGGTTAAGATATTACGCTTCATTGAAAACCCCCATTTTTACGAATTTGGCCATGCGTTCTTGAATTCTTTCTTCTGCATCCATGGGGATCAGTTCTTTCAGTGATTCTACTATTTTCTTTTGCAGGTTTTTAGCCGCTTCTTCAGGATTTACGTGGGCGCCACCGAGGGGTTCCTTAATGATTCCATCAATCAATCCGTTTCCGAGCATGTCTTTGGCTGTAAGTTTTAGGGCTTCAGCTGCTCGTTCTTTGTGTTCCCAGCTTCTCCATAAAATGGAAGAGCAAGATTCAGGTGAGATGACCGAATACCAAGTGTTTTCCATCATGAAAACACGATCTCCAACCCCAATTCCGATGGCTCCTCCTGAGGCTCCTTCGCCAATGATCACGCAAACCACGGGAACGGTAAGAAGAAACATGTCTTGGATATTGCGTGCAATCGCTTCAGCTTGTCCGCGTTCCTCCCCTTCAATGCCAGGAAAAGCTCCAGGGGTATCGATCAAACAAACGATGGGCTTGTTGAATTTTTCAGCCATTTTCATCAGCCGAAGAGCCTTTCGGTATCCCTCGGGGTTGGCCATACCAAAGTTTCGGTACTGCCGTTGCTTGGTGGTATTTCCTTTTTGATGTCCAATAAACATCACGGTTTGTCCTTGGATTTGACCGAACCCGCCCACCATGGCTTTGTCGTCTTTTACATTTCGATCCCCGAATAATTCAACGAAACCTTCGGAAATTCTTTCGATGTATTCCAAGGTATAAGGGCGTTCTGGGTGGCGAGAAAGCTGAACTCTTTGCCATCCAGATAGGTTTTTGTACAAACTTTTTTTCGATTCTTCAATTTTCTTTTCGATATCAGCGATGGAAGCACTGAGATCTACTTTGCTTTTTTTAGAAACTTCGCGGATGCGATCGAGTTCTTCGTAAAGGTCTTGAATGGGTTTTTCGAAGTCGAGAAACTGCATGGTTGGTTATTTTTGAACGGGTAAAGATACGAAGTTGCATGGGTTGGGCAAGGCCAAAGAAATCCACAATTTAGCCAACGATGACTGAAATGTGGTGCTGATTGTACAGCGAGGTGAAACACCGGTAAGTCGGTAATTTACTTGAAATTCCTGCAGCAAACCCATGCCCCTTCCATTCCACATCCCGCATGCCCAAAAACGTTTTGGTTAAGGGCCACTGAAACTTATAAAATGCTTCCTTTAAACTGAAAATTTCCGTTGCCTTTTCCGATTGAAGTTCCATTGGAAATTGGAGCAAAACCTCCTGTTCCAATTCGGTGAAAAGCCGATCCCAGATTTCTGGTTGAACCCTGTTTCGAAGCTCAATATCCAACCCTAAACTTTGAAAATCTTTCTTCCATCCTACAATCGCACCCGCTAGTCCTTTGGAATGGGAAATGGATCCTACAACGCCCTCTGGCCAGGAAACCTGTCCGTCGGGTTCACTCAATAACTCCACGTTCGCAATCGGAAATCCCATTTTTTTCAACGCCATCTTGGCACAGGTACGTCCTCGAATGAAATCCAATTGTTTGTTCCTGTGCCGATTCGAAATGAGCTCCAACTCCTTTTCTGTAAGGAAACCTGATTCCATTTCCTCCGCCTCGGTAAAGTGGTAGAAAAGGCCTAAATCGTTGAGCTCACCGAATTCCATGGTGCGAAGTTAGGCTGTTTTTTTAATCCAAACGCGATCAAAACTAAACCGACTTTATCTCGCTTTTCGAATAAAAAACCATGAGAATGGACATGTGATCGCACTATTTGTGTTTTTTTTAACAGTTCGAGAACAAATTTTGGAATGAAGATTAACAATATTTTATCCGTTTCATATACGGATAATCGGATTTTCACCTTCTACATTTGCAGTCGTTTGGGAAACAACCACCCACTCCCTTATCTTAGAATCATGAATCGTATTGTTTCACTTTTTTTCGTCTTGATGATCGGCTTCTCATTAAAAGCACAGCAATCCATTCAGTGGGGAATGGGGAATCAAAAACAGTTTGGCTCGCTCTATTCCCGAGCTTTTTCTAATGCGGCTTGCCGGGCAGATTCCGGAATTCAATACGGTTTTTCATTCTTAAATAAATATGGAATTCAAGAGTTGAACGATTTCAATGCGGGCCTTTTTGTTCAAAAAGAAAGTCAACAAGGCGGTTTATTCATCTGGAATTCTGGCGTTTCTAATTATTCTCAACGTGGGGTTCATGCAGCGTATTCCCGAAAGTTAGATGCAAACTTTTGGGCTGGTTTGGGCCTAACGACCTATCAAATTGTTGTTCCTGGGTTTGTTCTTGAAAATTACGTCTCAGGAAGTTTATATGCTTCGGGAAAAACGGGAAAAAACACCGATTGGGCTGTTTCTGTGCGTTCCTTGGAAGGATGGGTTGATACCGCACAGCCCATTCAGCCTTCCATCGATGCCGCCATTTCCCATTCGTTTGGCCCTTTCTGCAAATCGGTTATCGAAATTTCACTTGATCCCATTTATTCCATTCAAGCACGTTTAGGGCTGGCCTATCAAGTTCAAAAGAAATGGTCGTTGCAACTCGGGTTTCAAACGAAACCACAAACAATTTCATTGGGAATAGCGTACCAGCCCGGTAGATTTAGAATTGGCTGGGGCGCAATGAATCAAAATCCGTTGGGAAGTCAGATGGGGCTAACCGTAGAAAAAAGATGAGGAAATTCGTTTTATTTATTCTACTTGTTCTGGTGGCATCGGAAATCCATGCACAAACAAAAACCCAGAATGCAACCGAAGATTTGATCCAAGCAATCATTGAAAACGCTGGTTCAGATTTCGATTTTACCGATTTGTTTTCCAAGTTGGATTATTGGCAGAGGCATCCGATGGATTTGCAATCGGTTGGTCGAGAAGAACTGAAGCAGATTCCGCTTTTATCGGAGATTCAAATTGAACAATTTTTAGCCCATCGCAATCGATATGGAGCATTTTTATCGGTGTATGAATTGCAATCCATCGATGGTTGGGATTTAAAAACAGCCCAATTATTAGCCCCGTTTCTAGCTGTTTTTGGAACGCCCATGGTTCAAAACTCCGATGATAAGCACGATTTAATGCTGCGATCGAGAGCTAATTTTCCTTTAGCGTTTGGGTATTCAGATACGTCTTCAAAACGGTATTTGGGCGGGCCTTTAGGGAATTTTATTCGTTACAAATACACGTACGGCAATCGGTTAACCTTGGGTTTTGTGGCAGAGAACGATCCCGGCGAAGCCTATCGTTTCGATTCGGCCCAATTGGGTTTTGATTTCACTTCCGGACATATTCAATGGATGGGAAAAAAGTGGGTGAAAAAGGCCATAGTTGGCGATTACAACGTTCAGTTCGGACAGGGACTTACGGCATGGTCGGGTTTGGCATTTGGTAAATCGCCCTTTGTGTTGAATGTTTTGCGTCAGGGGAGGGGGATTGTGCCCTATACCAGCGCCAACGAGGCCCAGTATTTTCGTGGCGGTGCGCTGGTTTTGGCCCATCCAAGAGCACCCCTCGAGTTGAGTTTATTCACCTCCATCAAAAATTCCGATGCAAATTTATCGGCCAATAACGATTCGGTTTTGTTTGGCGAAGACGTCGTTGTAAGCGGTTTGAATTTATCGGGTTACCATCGAACACTTTCAGAATTGGCCGATCGGAAATCAGTAAGAACCACCCAATTGGGAGGTAACCTCAAATGGAAATTTTCCTCAGGAACGGTCGGATTTACGGTTTTGCACAGTACATTTTCTCGTCCGTTTGTGAGAAATTCAGCCTTGTACGATCGCTTTGATTTCCAGGGTAATCGGATTTTAAATGTTGGATTTGATCACCAATTTTCCATCAAAAATTTATTGGTTTGGGGCGAAGTTTCCCATGGCGATTCGGGATGGGCGGTAACAGAAGGGGTGTTAATTCCTTTGGATGCTCGTTTTACGTTGGCGGCCATGTACCGAAACTTCTCACCTCGGTTTCATACGTTGTTCGGAAGCGCCATTGCAGAAAATACCCTTGCGACCAATGAAGAAGGATTTTACTTCGGATTTCAAGCGATTCCGAGGAAAAAATGGACCGTTTCCTCCTACATCGATCGGTTTGTTTTTCCCTGGTTACGTTTTGGGGTAGATGCACCAAGTTCCGGCTGGGAAAGTTTGGTGAACATCGAATATACACCCAGTCGGAAATCAAGTTTTTATTTGCGGGGCAGGTACCGAATCAAACAAGAAAACAGTTCCCTATCAATGGCTCCCATTTCTCCATTGGTTGATTATTCAAGGTATGGACTTCGCGGAAATGCGAAGTTTTCAACCGGCGAAATGATCACTTGGCAAACCCGTTTGGAATGGAGTGGTTTTCAAAAAGAAACAACCCTTGAAAATGGATTTGCATTGTTTCAAGATTTTCAATACAAAAAGTTAAGCAGTCCGATAACCTTGAATTTGCGATGGGCATGGTTTCAAACCCCTTCGTTTAATACTGCAATTTATGCTTATGAGAGCGATTTACTCTATTACTTTTCAGTTCCTGCTTTGTACGGAAATGGAAGTAGGATGTATGCGCTGGTCAAATGGGACTTGGCAAAAAACATGGAATTGTCGTCTAAATTCGGAGTTTTCCATTCAAAGGATCGAAACGAGTGGGGAAGTGGTGTGGATTTGGTGACGGGTTCTACGAAATACGATTGGAGAATTCAATGGAGGATGGTGTTTTAAAGAAGGCCAATCGGTCTTATCAAAGGCTTATTCAATTCAAGGAAACGGGAGAAAGAGCGTTTACTTGGAGAACCGAGTGGGAATATTTCTTGGAAAGAATGACCCAGAATAATGCGCGGAATTATCGCAGCGGTTTAAGCCGTTGGTTGTTTTTAATCAAAGAAAAAGAATCGAATTCAAATTTAGAAGCAGATGCTATTGCCCTTTGGAAGGCGTTGTTTGAATTAGAAACACTGCCTGCAAGCTTGGAAGACCAAATTCTTGAATATGGGAATTGGTTATTAAACGATGGAACAAAGCCATCACCTTTAGAAACTACCGCAGTTGTTTTCCAGCAATTTGAAACCATTGAATTAACGCTTGTGCAAATTCAAACGGAAGTTGTTGGTTATTCGGTCAATCATCAAAAATGTTGGGTGATTGAGTTAGGGAGAAATTCTTTTTTTGATTTTTCGGTTTACCTCCCTTTGCTTGAGGTAGGACAAAAAGTATGTTTGTTCCATTTTTTGCCAGAGGAAAACCGTTTGAAGGTTACCCCAGAAAGTAGGATGATCCTCGATCCCGATGCTTTGTTTTCGGTTTCAGATATTTCAGAAGTTTTCGGCCCCAATGGTCAACGTTGGAAATCGTTTTTTGGGAACAAGTTTAAAGCAGAAGTGTTTTCAATTCATCTATTGCAGGGAATTTTATCAAACGATTTGTTGGATCAAATGGTGGTTGCAGGAAAATATGATTCGGATTGGATCCAACAAACCATCCGAAAATCGCTCCTGAAGAATAAATTGCAAGCGGCTATTTTCGATCAGAATCAATTGAAGGAACTGGTTCAAAAGATTCAAAATTTGGTTGCTCCCAATCTGATCACTTTTGTAAAGCAAATTCGAGAAGGGAGCAAAGACATTCGAATTGAGCCAACCTTTGTTTCCATTGCCGACGGTTTTACCGGACGTTTGGATTTATTGCTTGAAAAGGAATCTGGCGCCATGGATATCATTGAATTGAAGTCGGGTAAGGCGCCGGGAGGCTGGATCGACATGAAATACGAGGTTCAAACAATTTTGTATTATCGACTTATTCGGCAAACTTATGGGGAAAAGGCTTCGGTTAGCGGCGCAATCCTCTATGCATCTTCAGCCGATCGATCGCTGCGTAACCTCAACGTAGATCAAGTTTATCCCTACCTCATTCAAGCGGATGAGGCCAGGAACTTTATTTTAGCTACTTGCAAGCGATTGGCCTCCTTCCAATTGAATGAGGTTCACGGTGCAATCAAAGCCCTCGAGCCCGTTTTTGAATCAACGCAGAGTGCTTTTGGAATAAAAAAGATGATTACTTTTTTGGAAGGGTATCAATCGATCAACGCATTTCCCGAAGCCCATTATTTGCGTGCTTATTTTTTGGGAATGTTGAGCGTTCAAATGCGCGAATGGCTTTCATTAAAACTGGGTGATTACCAAAGTGGAATTCACCGAAAAAACAAAGGTGCCGCATCCATTTGGTCGGAATCCGTTGCTGAGAAATTGGATAAATTTTCCATGATTCATGCCGCTACCTTGTTGGAAGTGGATGATCAAAAGATGGTTTTCCAGCACAGTGGTTGGCCTCACCCGTTTCGCATTGGAAGTTTGGTCCAAATCACAGCATGCGACGCCAATCAACAACCGAATCCGCTCAATGAACAATGGTTCAGAGGTGTTGTACTTGAAATTGAGGCGCAAAAAATTACCCTTCAATCCTTTGCTCCTCGTTATTCCAATGAACACATCGCATCCATACCTGCCTTCAATTTGGAAGAAGTGTTTTTAGATAGTACCATTTGGGCAACCGTTAAATCGCTCTCCAATCTTTTTCCAAACGCTAGAAACTCCAAAACCATTGAAAAGATGCTGGGTTGTTCAGAGCCCACTTTTTCGCAATCTGAATTTTCTACGGTGGATCGCACTGAGCGTGCCGTTGAAATGGCCCGATCTGCCAACGATTACCTGCTCATTCAAGGACCTCCCGGAACTGGAAAAACCTCCAGAGTACTCACTCAAATCGTTCGGAGCTTTCAGGAGAAAGATGAGAAAACAGTGGTTCTGGCCTTTACAAATCGGGCGGTTGAAGAAATTGCTCAAAAATTCAAAGCTCAAAGCATTTCCTTTTTTTCGCTTCGAACCGATGAGTCAGATCCGTCCCAATCCATCAAAGAATACACGGATGCATTGAAAGAATCCACCGTTTATCTATCTACCATTGCATCATTTTCCGCCCGTTTCCCCGATTTTTTGTCCATTACAGGGTCAATTCCAAACTTAATTGTCGATGAAGCCAGTCAGGTAACCGAGAGCCAGCTTTCGGGCATCATTCCCCTGTTTCAGCGATTTATTCTCATCGGAGATCACCAGCAATTGCCACCGGTGCTGGCACAAGATTTTGAATTGAACGATCTTTCTAAGCTTAAAGCGATCCAAAATACAGCCATCAAATCGGCCATGGAGAGAATGGAGGAAATGGGGTTGTTTAGTCGTTGGACCGATTCTCTTTTTGAACGCCTATGGTTTCTCAACGACCGTAATGGATGGAAGGGGATGATTACGTTGGACACCCATTTTAGGATGCATGACGATATTGCTCAAGCCCTTTCATCCCATTATTTGCCAACGGTATTGAGGACTGGAAATGAATATCAACAAGATCAATGGATGATTCAAGATGGTTGGGGAGAAAAATCCCAGCAGAAAAGATTGGTGTTTGTTGAAAATCGAAATCTAGATCGAGGAAAAGTAAATCGATCCGAAGCCGATGATTTGGCAAGAATCGTACTTCAATTGGTACAAAGGAAAACCCAAGAAAAAGATTGGGGAGATTTTTTAGGAATCATTACCCCTTGGAGAGCTCAAATTGAAGAAATAAAAGAAGCCATTCGTAGGCAACGGGCATTGTTGAATTTGCAAGATGAAATCGAAAAACTAATTCCTATTGATACCGTGGAACGATTTCAGGGCAGTGAAGCCGATTATATCTTGTTTTCCACCTGTGTGAATGGACGGAATTATTTAGAAGCGTTGACTTCCACCGAACAGAATGGGGTAGATCGAAAACTATTGGTTGCAATTTCTCGTGCGAGAAAGCAATTCGTCTTATTCGGGAATCGGCAATTTCTGATTGATTCCTCTCCTTACGAACAGTTGATCAATTGGATCGAAAGAAACGGGAAAGTTTTATCTATGGATTGATGCGAACGATCTTAATAGCAATCCGTCTGTTCTTTGATCGTCCGAGCTCAGAACCATTATCGGCAATAGGTTGAGCATCTCCATAACCTTTGAATTCAATTTGGTTGAAGGGGACTTCCAAAAGGCGAAGTTTTAAAAACAATGCTTTCGCTCGCTTATCAGACAGTTTTAGATTGGCATCTTTTTTCCCTACCGCATCCGTATGTCCTTGAATTTCTACCCTTAACTGTGGGTTCGATTTAAGGAAACGTGCCAAAACAACAATTTCAGAATCGGAAGAAGGTAGGATACTGTCGGAATTGCTTTCAAAAAAGATGTTGGTTAAAGCTACCATTTTTCCAACTTGAAGCGGCTCCATGGCAATGGTCATTTCCGATTGGGTGGGAGCAAATTGTCCTGAAAAAAACAAATACCCTGGGGCTTCGGCATGGATGCTGAACGTTTTTTCGGAAGGCACGC
Source organism: Bacteroidota bacterium (assembly GCA_947459245.1). GTDB lineage: Bacteria > Bacteroidota > Bacteroidia > UBA7662 > CANHCV01 > CANHCV01. The sequence continues at coordinate 36,303 of CANHCV010000009.1, read as the reverse complement.
AAATGATATCTGCTCCACCATTGGGTTTGGTGAAATCGTTGAAATAATTGGTTCTGCTGATGGGTTCGTTGATGGTTAAATGAACCGAAATAGGAGCTTGGGTTTGCGCATCAATAAATTTAAAACGATTCCACTGGGTGGGCCATGGTCGGAACGGTTCAGGAACCTCAAACGAAAACAAATCCGTTTTACCTAAATTGGGGGCATCATCAGAAGTGAGAATGCCCGATTTTCCATCGGTGCTGATCCATATTCCCGATTGATCCATGGCGTTGTTGATGGGAGATCCTAAATTCATGGGGCGGTTCCAACCGGAATCGGTTAGGTGGGAAACAAAAAGGTCTTTGGCACCAAAGCCAGGGTGACCGGCACTGGCGAAGTACAATGTTCTGCCATCCGGATGAGCGAAAGGCGAAGCCTCATCGTATCGAGTGTTAATGGTTGGCCCAAGGTTTTCGGGAACACTCCAACCGCTTGGCAGATGAACGCTCTTCCAAATGTCCCAACCGCCGTACCCTCCAGGTCGATTGGAGAGAAAGAACATGGTTTTCCCATCGGAGCTGATGCTGGGCTGAGACTCCCACCAAGGGGAATTGATGATGGGATCTAAATTTTTTGGAGCGCCAAAACGGCCATTCGCCATTTTTTCGCTGACGTAAATATCGCACGAACCACGAGAGTCGGCTCGGTCGCAAGCGGTAAAAAACAACAATTTTCCATTTCCTGAAACCGAGCTGCCACCTTCGTTGGAAGCGGTATTGATTTCCAAAGAAACCGGTTCTGCAAGATCAAAACTGCCATCCTGTTTTTTGTTGGAGACATAAATGTCTTCGTCGTTGACTCCTCTTCGGGTGAAAAACAACTGTTGTCCTGAGGCATCCAACCACCCACGATTTTCATAAAATGGGGTGTTGACATGGTCTCCTAAATTTTTCAAATCAACCCGATAAGGGGTTTTGAGGGCTTCCATTGAAAAAGAGCAATCGGCCAAATACATTTTCCCATCTTGGTGAGCTTGATAGGACAAATTCTTGAAAGTTAGTAATTTTTGAAAGTCTTGCTGAGCACCTTGATAATCGGATTTTCGCATTTTTAATATCCCAGCATTCAGGTAAACCTTGTAGTACGTGGCAATTTGAAAGGCTTTGATTTTCTCGTAAGAAATGAGGGCCATGGAATCACTTCCCGTTTGGAAATAAAGGTCTGCTAATGAAAGAAGAGAATTAACGTGTTCGGGGTTGGAGGCATGAACTTGTTCAAGCAGAACAATGGCTTCTGGATACCGATTAGCATTGATTTCTTTGATGGCTTTTTGGTAAATTTTTTCAGCCTTTTTCGGAAGGTTCGTTTGAGCCAACGAGGCCAAATGAAATACGGAAAACAGAAGGAAAGCGATGCGTTTCATGGGAGTCTAAAGGTAATAATAATCCCTCTTATCTTATTTCGTGCAAAGAAATTGTGGAAATAAAAAGGTTGAATTCTTGCAAATTGGACAAGAAAAAAGCCGCTGGAAGCGGCTTTAAATTTATTTTTTGAAGATGACTCCTTCGGCTTCAGCAGCTTCTTGAGCTATTCTTTTTCCGTCTTTGTAACAAACGATCCAAGCATCTGCTAATCCAAGTTTTTTGAGTTCATCCCGAAACTCTTCAGCTTTGTTAATTTTCGTAAAATACCCCAAAACATATTTCACTTGGTTTTCCACCATTTCGGTTTCAATTTCAGATTTTCCTAGTCCTTTAGCTCTGTATTGGTTGTAAGCACCAAGTTGAACCTTGAAATAAAGACCAGATTTTTCTTTGATTGGATTGGAATTAACCTCCTCCAATGCTTGTTTTTCTTGTTGTTCCTTTTGAATGACTGAAACCTTTTTCAACGAATCCAATTCAAACTTGTTGGCATTCATTTCAGCGCTCATGTTGTTGAGTAACAATTGCATTTCATCTTTTTCAGTAGAACATTTTTTCAAATCGGTCGATTTGCTTTCAAGATTTTTAATGACAGCTGCTACCTCGTCTACCGACATTTTTTTAATCTTTTTGCGCTCTTCTTTGGTCATTTCTTGTCCGAAAGAAAAGAGGGATACCAATGAAAAAATAGAAACGAATAATGTTTTCATGATTAAAATTTTTCCAAAGCTACAAAAAAAAAAGGATATTAGTTTACCTGAGGTAGGGTAATGGTGAATTCGGTGTAGTTCCCAACTTCTGATTTTAAAGAAATTTGCCCTCCCAATTTAGAAACAATTTCGTGAACCATGTAAAGGCCTAACCCTGTTCCAGGCTTTGCATCCGTGCCTCTAAAAAACATTTCGAAAACCTTCTTTTGATACTCCTCTGGTATTCCTAAACCATTATCCCAAACAATGATTTTCGCATTGTTATGTGAGGTTTGGATGTCAATCTTGATTTGTGGATGTTCTTTCGTCGTGTTCGAATAATGGATGGCATTCGATAGTAGGTTGTTCAAGATAATCTTTAAGCGGGTAGGATCGGAATGAAATGGGACGGATTCGTTAATTTGAATGATCTTTTCAATTTTTTGAGAATCTTCATTGAATTCATGCTGAATAAAAATATCAGTAATCAATTGTTGGAAATGAATCGGTTCCGACTCTAACTTTTGTCGCGCATTTTTTGCAATGTGAATGATATCAAAGATAAAGTCATTCATTTTTCGAATGGAGGACTCTTGCAGGTTGAGGTAATTGTTGATTTGCTTCGGATCATTTTCTATCTTCATCAATTCAATCAATCCCAAAACCGAGGCGAGTGGGGATCTTAAATCATGAGAAATGGCGTAAAAAAAGTAATCCAATTCTTTGTTTGCCTTCGATAGTGCCAAATTTTGATTCTCTAATTTGGATTGATGTTGCAATAAAATTCTGCTTTTGGTTCTAACCACTTGGATAGAAAAGTAGGAGTAGATAAGAATTGCAACGAAACCTAGAATCCAAAAGAAAACGCTCCAAGTTTGTTTTTGATGGTAATTGAAAGGGATCTCTGCCCCGTAAGTTTCATAGATGTACCATGAAAAAAGGTAAACAAGGAAAATGGATAAAATAATTAGGGCAACTTTCCAACGATGTGCAAAATGGAATGACATAAAGGCATTGACCACATTCACGAAAAACAAAAATTGAACTCCTGTATCAAAACCAAATAACCAAGTCCCCCACAAAACGGCCAATAGACCGGCATAAACAGAAAAGGTTCTTGCTAAAGTATGTTGTTTGAAGTGGTTGAAAATAGGACTTAATCCATAAAGTGAAGCCAAAAAAAGTAACTGAATCCAATATGTTTTTTCAGGGAATTCAAAATACGAATAAGCAACCAATGGATAAACCAACAGGGATAAATAGGTGGTCATCATGTTGGTTGCACGAATTTCAAGGGCATCCTCTCGTTGAGTTTCAGAAGTAACCCCTGCATCGGTTATTTTACGAAGAAACATGATCATAGCCTAGAAACGGTTTGGAGGAAAGAAGTGGAAATTAGGATGCCTAAAAACAATCCAATGAGTAATTCTTCCAATTGATGCGCTCCAGAAATCCAACGTATTCCTGTTACGATTCCGCAAATCATTACGGTAATCAACAACAAGGCTAATCGGATTTCTTGTGGAAGAGAATGATTGAAGATAAAGATGGGAATCAACAGGGCCCAGCCCGATGCATGCGCACTCACTTTGAATCCTTTGAAGTAACAAAACGATAAAGTCAAGAGCAAAATTCCCCCGCTTCCGGTGGTGAACCAAATCAAATCTGCCATTTCCCCTAACTCACTTCTAAGATTTAGCGTATATCCCAACCAAAAAATCCCGCCGATTAAAAATGGCCAAACTCGACTGGATGCCTTCTCCATCTCCCAATCGGTAGTTTGGCCAAGACGGGTAGAAAAAGAGATTAAAATGGGAATCAGCGCAACAAAAAACAATTCATACCCCAAAAACAATCCAAACGTTGAACTGAAAAATCCAAATCGAGCGGAAAGAAATGTTCCAAACCACAAACACAAAATCCAAGTTGGAATCCAAAGTGGATGGAGCAGGAGGGAACACAAATAAAAAAAACGTTTCATTAAATTTCTTTTCGTAAACGAGCTACCGGAATTCCAAGTTGTTCCCGGTATTTGGCAACCGTTCTTCTTGCGATCGTATATCCCTTTTCCACCAAAATGTCGGTCAGTTTATCATCGCTAACCGGCTTGCGCTTGTCTTCCTGTTCGATGCAATCCGACAAAATTTTCTTGACCTCTTTGCTCGACACTTCTTCCCCGGAATCGGTCATAATGCCCTCCGAAAAGAAGTGCTTCAAGCTGAAGGTCCCGTAAGGAGTATGTACAAATTTTGAATTCGCTACCCGAGAAATGGTCGAAATATCCATCCCAATCTCCTCGGCAATGTCCTTGAGAATCATGGGCTTCAATTTGGTTTCGTCTCCCGATAAAAAGTACGCGTCTTGGTGCCGAACAATAGCGTCCATGGTGGTTAACAACGTGGTTTGTCGTTGTTTGATGGCATCCACAAACCATTTGGCCGAGTCCAATTTGCTTTTAATGAAAACCAAAGTGTCTTTTACCTTTTTATCGCTCTCGGCTTGTTTGGTGTAATCCTTCAGCATTTCCTGATAATCTTTACTCAATCGAAGCTCAGGCGCATTTTTGGCATTCAATTTTAAACTGATTTCTCCTTGATCAACATGAATGATGAAATCGGGGATAATTGTACCTAACTGATCGTCATCCTCGGCCGTTCCACCCGGTTTGGGATTGCATTTAATAATTTCATGCTGGGCTTTTCGGAAAAGGTCTTCATCCAATTCCAATGCTTTCATGATTTTTTCAAAATGCTTTTTGGAAAACAAATCAAAATGGTGCTCGACCATTTCAACGGCTACATTGATGGCCACGTTTTTCTTCTTCCGTTTCAATTGAATCAATAAACATTCTTGAAGATCTCGTGCACCCACTCCAGCCGGATCAAAACCTTGAATTTTTAAAAGAAGATGCTCAAGATCTTCCTCCGAAACCATCAAATTTTGGGTAAAAGCTAAATCGTCAGAAAGATTCATCAGGGGCCTTCGTAAATATCCATCCGAATCGATGGAGCCAATGATGTGAATGAGAATGGCCCTATCGCGTTCCGATAAATCCAACTCTCCGGCTTGGGCCATCAATTTCTCGTGGAAGGAGTTTCGTTTGGCATACGGAGATTCCTTGTCATCGTCCTCGTCTTCGTAATTCAAATCCTTGGTTCGGAAGTCCGCAATTCCGTCATCTTCCAAATACTCACTCAAATCGTAATCCAACTCATCTTCTTCCTTTTGATCCTCCTCCGAGTCCGACTCGTTTTCAAAATCACTTGAATCCTCTTCCAAGGCTGGATTTTCTTCCAATTCTTCTTTGATTCGCTGCTCCAAGGAAGCCGTAGGTACCTGCAACAATTGAATGAATTGAATTTGCTGCGGACTAAGTCGCTGAAGTTGTTTTAATTTTAGGGATTGTTTGAGCATAGGATTTCGAACTGCAAAGAAAATAAAGATTTTACCGTCCTCGAAGTTAAACCAATTTTATTACCAAGGTCTACTTCAGAGAAAAATTTCCTTTTATGAGATTTATTTGTACCACTTTTTTTGTTTTCCAATTTTTAGCGCTGTTTTCTCAGAATTTGTATTTCCCTCCAGTTAGCGGAACTCAATGGGATACCTTGTCGCCAGCAAGTTTAGGTTGGTGTGTTCCTCGGGTAGATTCGCTGACTGAGTTTTTGCGCCGAAACAACACCAAAGGTTGCATCATCTTGAAAGATGGAAAAATAGCCTACGAAAGGTATTTTGGTACATTTACGGTTGATTCTGCTTGGTATTGGGCCAGTGCAGGAAAAACTCTAGCAGCAACGTTGGTTGGCATCGCCCAACAAGAAGGCCGGCTCTCCATTTTCGATACCACCTCTAAATACCTTGGCGCCGGATGGACCAGTTTGCCGCGAAGCAAAGAAGACCTCATTACCATCCGCCATCAACTTACCATGACCACCGGTTTCGATGAGCGAGTGGCCGACCTGAATTGTAAAGTGGATACCTGTTTAAAATATCGCTCAGACGCTGGCACAAGGTGGTACTATCATAACGCACCATACCTCTTGCTTCACGATGTTCTTGAGCAAGCAACGGGGCAAACCATCAATACCTACACCTTTCAAAAAGTCATGCAACCCACAGGCCTGCGTGGATTGTGGGCATCCGATGGAGTTTTTTATTCTACAACCCGCTCCTTCGCACGATTTGGCTTGCTCATGCTCAATCGAGGGAAATGGAACAACACGGTAGTGCTTTCCGATACCAATTATTTTCGCGAAATGACCACTCCGAGTCAGACCTTGAACCAAAGCTACGGTTATTTGTGGTGGCTCAACGGACAACCCAGTTATCAGCTTCCATTGGTTCCGCTGGTTATTCAAGGGAAGTTGATATCAACGGCACCCAATGAAGTCATTTGCGGCCTGGGGAAAAACGATCAAAAGCTGTACGTCTGGCCGCAACAAAATTTAGTGGTTGTTCGTCTTGGGGAGTCAGCCGGTGGAGTAAATCCCGCTCTCTCCAGTTTCGACAATCAATTTTGGATTCAAATCATGCAATTGCTGTGCAACGTGAATGCTTCAACAACGATCCAAGAACAACCACTCTCCATTTTTCCCAATCCGGCTTCGCAAACCATCCGGTTTTCGTCCCCCATTTCTCAAATGCAAATGGTAGATGTACATGGCAAGGTGGTTCTTCAGCAACAGAAGGAAACCGCCGAGTTAAACATTGCTCACCTTCAACCTGGAATGTATTGGATCATGGGAAAATCTCAAGGCGTTTGGGTAAAGCAGAAGTGGTTGAAGCAATAGATATCCACAGGAAAATTTTACGTACTTTTTATTAGACAATTTCACGGTGAATTGATTAGATTTGCGAGGTCGGTCGGTTCGGCTTGTCGCTTGTTTGTAAGATAGCAAGAGGAAAGTCCGGACAACCAAGGGCAGCGTGCTTCCTAACGGGAAGGCACCGGAAACGGTGACAGAGAGTGTCGCAGAGAAAAACCGCCGATTGCGCAAGCAAGGCAAGGGTGAAAACGTGGGGTAAGAGCCCACGATGCTTCAAGGCGACTTGAAGGAGGGATAAACCTCACGCGTTGAAAGGCCAAATAGGCAGTGAACAGAAGCGGCCCGCTTCGATTCCCTCGGGAATTTCACTGTGGGTAGGCCGATGGACCTTGCGGGCAACTGCAAGGCTAGATGAATGGCAAGCTCGGGGGAAACCCTCAGACAAAATCCGGCTTACAGGGCCGGCCGACATTTTTTAGAAAGGAGAAAGTTATGTCGAACATCCTCATTATTGATGATGAGCGTGCCATTCGGGCCGCATTGAAAGATTTGTTAGAATTTGAAGGTTTCCAAGTAACGGAAGCCGAGGATGGACATGCTGGATTGGATTGCGCTAGAAAAAATCATTTCGATTTGGTTTTGTGCGATATCAAAATGCCCGGAATGGATGGCCTGGAATGTTTAGCACAATTGCAATCCTTGTATCCCGATTTGCCGGTCATCATGATCTCTGGACACGGAACCATGGAAACCGCCATAGAAGCCACCCGATTGGGTGCTTTCGACTTCCTGGTGAAGCCACCGGATCTCAATCGATTGCTCATTACGGTTCGAAATGCTTTGGATCGCGGACATTTGGCAGCACAAACCAAAGTCCTCAAGCAGAAAATTTCCAGAACACAGGAAATCATCGGTGAGTCTTCGGCCATCCAAAACATCAAATCTACCATCGATCGGGTTGCTCCTACCGAGGCTCGGGTATTGATTACCGGAGAAAATGGAACCGGAAAAGAGTTGGTGGCCCGGTGGATTCATGAAAAATCTAACCGCACCAAAGGGCCACTCATCGAAGTGAATTGCGCCGCTATTCCTTCTGAATTGATCGAGAGTGAACTTTTCGGTCACGAAAAAGGAAGCTTCACTTCCGCCATTAAACAACGCATAGGATATTTCGAACAAGCCAATGGCGGAACCCTTTTCTTGGACGAAATTGGCGACATGCCGATCGCAGCGCAAGCAAAAGTGTTGAGAGCGCTTCAAGAAGGAAAAATCTCCCGCGTTGGTGGAGAAAAAGAAATCAAGGTCGATGTTCGCGTCATCGCAGCGACCAACAAAGACCTCGTTCGGGAAATCGAAGACAAAAACTTCCGACTCGATTTGTACCATCGCCTATCGGTGATCATCGTTCACGTTCCAGCTTTGGCTGATCGCAAAGATGATATCCCTATTTTGGCTGATAAGTTTCTGAAAGAAACTTGCGAAGAGTACCACATTCCCCAAAAGCGATTCACTGTAAAAGCTTTAGAAGCTTTGAAAACCTTTCCCTGGTCTGGAAACATCCGTGAATTGAAAAACGTGGTAGAACGATTGGTTATTCTTTGCGGAGATGTGATTTCCGATGAAGAGGTTAATCAGTTCACCCGACCGCTCGAGTTTGGCTCCATGAGCACCTTGGAAGCCATCATTAATAACTTTTCCGATCTGCACGATTACAAAGATTTTGTAGAAAAGGAATTCATTGAACGAAAGCTGAAATCCAACCAATGGAACATCACCAAAACGGCCGAGGAAATTGGGATTCAACGAAGCCATTTGTACAACAAGATCGATAAATACGGATTCACACGATGAAAAAGATCGTCATATTATTAGGGTTACTTTTTGTAACCCTTTTTTCTTTCGCACAGAAAAGCCAAGAAGTTGAAATCGTTGTAGCCGGTGATACCTTGAGAGGGGTTTTGGATTTGCCCGCTGAAAAAGTCAAACAAGTTGTTTTCCTATTACCGGGAAGCGGGCCAACCGATCGCGATGGCAACAATCCTCAAATGAAATCCAATGCCTATTTGCAACTCAGTGAAGACCTTCAAAAAGGTGGAGTAGGGGTGCTTCGCATCGATAAGCGAGGGATCGGAAAATCAACCCTGAAAAATTTCTCCGAACGTTCGTTGCGTTTTGAAACTTTTGCAATAGATGCGATTAAATGGGCGGAATGGTTGTCTTCTTTGGGCTATGAAGTCATCGTTGCTGGACATTCCGAAGGAAGTACCATTGGAATTTTGGTTTGCCAGAAGGTGGCAATCAAGGGTTTTGTTTCGATCTCGGGTCCCGGGCGCTCTGCGGGTGAAATCCTTCAAGAACAAATCGGAAATCAACCGAAAGAAATTCAAGAAATGGCCTTGCCCATTTTATCAAAACTAAGAAGTGGAACTCAGGTAAGCGATGTTCATCCCTTCATGATGTCGTTGTTTCGTCCCAGTGTACAGCCCTACCTCATTTCCTGGATGTCGGTAGATCCAGCCGAGGAAATAGCTAAGTTGCAAATTCCAGTTCTGGTTTTGCAAGGAGATCGGGATTTACAGGTTCGGGTGGAAGATGCCAAAATCTTGGCCAATCGTTCCAAAAATTCGAAAATCGTGATTTTGAAAGGGATCAATCATGTGTTGAAAAAGACTGGGAAAGACCGCGAATCGAACATGAAATCGTATTCCGACCCCAGCCACCGCATCGATCCGAGCGTTGCTCGCGAAATGTTATCCTGGCTGGGTTCCATTCGTTAATTCTTTGTTTAAAGGCTTTCCCATTTTTTGAAGTATTTTTGCTTTGGGAAATCCTGCTATGAGCGAAGAACAACAATCCAACCAACCCGAGAAAATTCACGATATCCCCGCAGTTTCGGGGTTATACGAAAATTGGTTTCTCGATTACGCCTCTTACGTTATTTTGGAACGTGCAGTTCCGGCTATTGAAGACGGTTTAAAGCCGGTTCAAAGGCGTATTCTGCACTCCATGAAAGAAATGGACGATGGCCGTTTTCACAAAGTTGCCAACATCATTGGGCAAACCATGCAGTACCACCCTCACGGTGATGCAGCCATCGGCGATGCCTTGGTGAATTTGGGCCAAAAAGACCTGATGATCGATTGCCAAGGAAACTGGGGCGATGTTCGGACCGGCGATTCCGCTGCTGCACCGCGTTACATCGAGGCACGTTTATCCAAATTCGCTTTGGAGGTCGGTTTCAATGCTCAAACTACCCGTTGGCAATTGAGTTACGACGGTAGAAAAAAAGAGCCAGTTGCTCTTCCCATGAAATTCCCTCTCTTGCTCGCTCAAGGGGTGGAAGGGATTGCCGTTGGACTTTCAACCAAAATACTTCCGCATAACTTCCAAGAGCTTTGCAAAGCCGCCATCAAGGTGCTTAAAAAGCAATCGTTCGAGTTGTTTCCCGATTTCCAAACCGGCGGCTACGTCGACGTTTCGAACTACAACCAAGGCGGTCGCGGCGGAAAAGTTCGAGTTCGTGCTCGAATTGAAGAACTGGATAAGAAGACCCTCATCATCAAGGATATACCCTACAGTACTACAACCGATTCTTTAATTGATTCCATCCTCAAAGCATCCGAAAAAGGAAAGGTAAAAATCAAACAGGTGGTTGATAATACCGCCAAGGATGTTGAGGTAGTTGTTCATCTCCATCCCGGAGTATCTACCGATCTTACCATCGATGCGCTGTATGCTTTTACCGATTGCGAATTGAGCATTTCTCCGAATGCCTGCGTAATTGTTGATGAGAAGCCGCATTTTTTAACGGTGACGGATATTCTGAAGTACTGTGCGCAGCATACCTTGGATTTGCTCAAATGGGAGTTGGAAATTAAGCTTTTAGAACTAAAAGAAAAGTTTCTGTTTTCATCCTTGGAGAAAATCTTCATTGAAAACCGAATCTACCACGACATTGAAGAATGTACCACTTGGGAATCGGTCATTGAAACCATCGATCGAGGATTGGAGCCATTCAAAAAGCAGTTTTATCGCGAGATTACGGTTGACGATATCGTGAAATTAACCGAAATCAAAATCAAACGCATCTCCAAATTTGATGCGTTCAAGGCCGATGAAATGATGCGCAATTTGGAGGAGCAAATGGTGGAAACGGAGCATCATTTGGCCAATATCGTCGATTATACCATCGCATGGTACGAAAAGTTGCTGGAAAAATACGGTAAAGGAAAAGAGCGTAAAACCGAAATTCGGGAGTTCGATACCATCAACATTACCCAAGTTGCGGTGGCAAACCAAAAACTTTACGTGAATCGTGCCGACGGATTCGTGGGTTACGGAATCAAAAAAGATGAGTTTGTTGGAGATTGCTCCGACATCGACGATATCATCGTTTTTCGGAAAGATGGAAAACTCATCGTTTCGCGGGTGGAAGAGAAGAAATTTGTTGGAAAGGACATTCTTCACGTAGCCGTTTGGCGGAAAAACGACGAACGTCGTGCCTATAACTTGATCTACGTAGATGGCTCAACAGGAACGACTTACGCCAAGCGATTTAATGTTGTTGGGATTACCCGCGACAAAGAATACGATCTCACCAAGGGGTCGAAAGGAAGCAAGATCCTGTATTTAACCGATAATGCTAATTCTGAATCGGAAATCATCAATGTTCAGCTTTCTAACTTGGCTAAAGCCCGAAAAAAGGTGTTTGATTTTGACTTTGCAGAAATTGCCATCAAAGGCCGAGGCTCGCAGGGGAATATCCTAACCAAACAGCCCCTTCGAAAGATTCAGTTCAAAGAAAAAGGGCGCTCCTCCATTGGTGGCGTTAAAGTGTGGTTTGAAGAAAACGTGGGTCGTTTGAACAAAGACGGACGTGGTCGTTTTCTTGGTGCCTTCGATAGCGATGATCGCATTTTGGTGGTATTCAACGATGGAAGCTACGAATTGACCAGTTTCGAATTGACCAACCACTACGACTTTTCAAAAATCCATCGCCTCGAACGTTGGAATCCCAAGCGCCCACTATCGGTTATTCATTACATTGGCGAGTCGGAAACGTGGGCTTGCAAACGTTTCTTGGTCGAGACCAGCACCACCGATAAACGTTTTTCATTCATCTCCGAAAGTGCTGGCTCAAAGTTTGTTTTCGCCACTACCGTTGAAAATCCCCTGGTGGATTTGTGGGTGAAAAACGGACGTTCGAAAGAACAAGGAAAGTCTTGGGATTTATCCGAATTCATCGATGTAAAAGGTTGGAAAGCAAATGGAAATAAAATTTCAGATAAACCAATTGTTGAAGTAATTTTAACCAACCCCGATCCCGAACCTGATCCGAATGCCGCCCTTCCGGTGCTCGATGAAAACAAATCGTTCGACGAGGGCGGAGATGATGAAGGTGGGGACGATGCCATTGAAATTGGAACCACCATCGAATTCGATATCAAACCCATTAACCCCGATGATTTAACCCAAGGAAGCTTATTTTAATCATGGAACATTTAAACGCTCTACTTAACCAGCATCTGCAAACCGCTTACTCCATCGAATCGGCTGAACCCTACATTCAGTGGCAAGAAACCCGTCCTGAATTCGATGGCGACCTTACTTTGGTCACCTTCCCATTCGTCAAGGTGATTAAAAAATCTCCAGAAGCACTTGCCCAAGAGTTTGGTTCGGTATTGCTTCAAGGATCTACTTCCGTTTTGGGCTTCAACGTGGTGAAAGGATTCCTAAACCTAACCATCGCTTCTCAGGATTTTGTCCAAACCCTTCAGCAAACGTCGTTTTCTCATCTTCCAAATAATGGGAAAAAGATGGTGGTGGAATACTGTTCGCCCAATACCAACAAGCCGCTCCACTTGGGGCACGTTCGAAATAATTTGCTCGGATTTTCAGTCGCTAATCTGCATCAATCCGTTGGTAGCAATGTTGCTAAAGTGCAGGTAATCAACGATCGAGGTATCCACATCTGCAAGTCCATGTTAGCTTGGCAGAAGTTTGGAAACGGTGAAACACCGGAGTCTTCGGGCATGAAAGGTGATCATTTAGTTGGGAAGTTCTATGTGGCTTATGATCAAGAGTTTAAGCGTCAGGTGAAAAGTCTGATGGAATCGGGAATATCTCAAGAAGAAGCTGAAGCAAATGCGCCTATTTTATTGGAAGCCAGAGAAATGCTTCAGAAATGGGAACAAGGCGATGCCGATGTGATGCATCTTTGGAAAACCATGAACGATTGGGTGTTCAAGGGCTTCGAAGCGACCAACCAAAGGATGGGCGTTTCCTTCGATAAAAACTACTACGAAAGCCAAACCTACCTGCTTGGAAAAAAATACGTGGATTTCGGTTTGGAAAAAGGAGTCTTTTACCGAAAAGATGATGGATCGGTTTGGATTGATTTAACGGCCGATGGACTCGATGAAAAGTTGGTGCTTCGCAAAGACGGTACCAGCGTTTACATCACCCAAGATATCGGAACTGCGTTGGAACGTTTCGAAGACTTTCACATGGATGCCATGATTTATACGGTGGGAAATGAACAGGATTACCACTTCAAGGTGCTGTTTAATATCCTCGAAAAATTGGGATTCGAATGGGCGAAAAATTGCTACCACCTCAGTTATGGAATGATTGAATTGCCTACCGGAAAAATGAAAAGTCGGGAAGGAACCGTGGTCGACGCCGATGATTTGATGCAGGAGATGTTTGAGGTTGCGAAAGAACGTACCTCGGAACTTGGGAAAATTGAAGGCCTTTCAGAGCAAGAAAGCGATGCTTTGTTCGAAATGATCGGTTTAGGTGGATTAAAGTATTTCCTTTTGAAAGTAGATCCCAAAAAGAAAATGGTCTTCAATCCCGAAGAATCCATCGATACCCAGGGAAACACGGCTACTTTCATCCAATACGTTCATGCGAGAATCAAATCGATTTTAAGAAAAGCAACCCAAGAAGGATTGAATTGGGAATATTCCGGTAACGCTTTGGAGCTGCATCCCTCTGAAAAAGACTTGGTGAAAAAGTTGATCCAATTCCCACAAATTCGTTGGGATGCAGCCCATCAAAACAATCCCGGACATTTGTGCAATTACATTTACGATTTGGCCAAAACCTACAACAAATTCTACACCGACTGTCCAATTTTCAAACAACCCAGTCCAGATCCCGAAACCGTAGTTTTCCGATTATGGTTGAATCAAAAAACGGCTGATTGTTTGAAATACGCCACAGGATTATTGGGAATTGGTGTACCAGAAAAGATGTAATTCGGTGCTAAAACATCCTTTTTTTGAGAAAGTTAGGGAAGTGGCAGAGTCTTCCCAAACCGAATGTTACGTCGTTGGAGGTTACGTTCGGGATTTATTGCTGAATCGCGACTCCAAAGACGTTGATTTCGTTGTGATTGGTGATGGGGTTTCCTTCGCTGAAAAATTGGTTAAAACCGTTCCGGGCTGTTCCCATTATGGGTATTATGCCAATTACGGAACAGCCGCATTTCGATTTCAAGACGATTTGGAAGTGGAATTTGTGGGTGCACGAAAGGAGTCCTATCAAACCGATTCCCGCAATCCGATCGTTGAATTTGGTAGCTTTCAGGAAGATATGGAACGCCGCGATTTTACCATCAATGCCTTATCCATCCAAATTTACCCTCAATTCGGTTTGCTGAAGGATCCGTTCGGCGGCATTGCCGATTTGGAAGCCAAACGGATTGTAACGCCACTGGATCCACTCAAAACGTTTTCCGACGATCCGTTGCGCATGCTTCGCGCGATTCGATTCGCAACTCAGCTCCAATTTCACATCGATCCGGTTACCCTTCAAGCCATTTCCGATCAAGCTTCACGACTTTCCATCATCAGCAAAGAGCGCATAGTGGAAGAAGTGAATAAAATCATTTTATCAAAAAAACCTTCCATTGGTTTTAAGTTGCTTTTTGATACCAAGCTTTTGCATGAGTTTTTCCCTGAAATGGTGGCTTTGCACGGGGTGAAGGAAGTGAATGGAATTCGACACAAGGATAATTTTTACCACACCCTGCAGGTGTTGGATCAAATCGCCAACCTAACCGATGATTTATGGACGCGATGGTCGGCGATTTTACACGATATTGCCAAACCTCCAACCCAAAAGTTTGAACCAAAAATTGGATGGACGTTTCACGGACACGAAGACATGGGAGCGAGGATGGTTCCTGGGATTTTTAAACGCCTGCGTTTGCCGCTGAACGAAAAGATGAAGTACGTTCAGAAATTGGTTCGCTTGCATTTGCGTCCCATGGCGTTGAATAAAGAAGATATTACCGATAGTGCCATTCGCCGATTGGTGTTCGATTCGGGCGACGATTTGCGGGGGTTACTTACCCTTTGCCGGGCCGATATTACTTCGAAAAACGAAGCCAAAGTCAAGCGGATTCTAGAAAACCTCAATTTGTTGGAATCGAAAATTGCCGATTTGGAAGAACGGGACCGAATTCGAAATTGGCAGCCGCCCATTACCGGCGAAATCATCATGGAAACCTTTAAAATTCCGGCATCTCGAGCGGTTGGGGAAATTAAAACAGCAGTGCGAGAAGCCATCCTCGATGGAAAAATTGAAAGCGATTATCCATCGGCATTTGAGTATATGCTCGAAATTGCCAAAAATTACGGATTGAAACCGCCAGTAAATTGACTAAATCGAAACATATCATTGCCGTAGTTGGTCCCACTGCCATTGGGAAAACGGCACGAGCAATTGAAATTGCCCAAAAGTTTCAAACGGAAATCGTTAGCGCCGATAGTCGGCAAGTTTACCGAGAAATGAACATTGGGGTTGCTCGTCCAACGGAGGAAGAGTTGAAGGCGGTTCCCCATCATTTCATTGCTTCTCACTCGATTCATGAACCGCTTACGGCCGGGCAATTTGAGCGTGAGGCTTTGGTTGTTATTCAGAACCTTTTCGAAATCCACGATCAGGTGGTTGTGGTTGGAGGATCGGGTTTGTATTTGAAAGCCTTATTGGAAGGTTTGGACCAATTGCCGAAGGATTCCCAAATTCGAAAAGAACTGATGGAGGAAGGCGAACAAAACGGTTGGGAAGGATTATCCAAAAAATTGGAAGCGTTGGATCCGGATTATGCGCGAACGGCCGACATGAAGAATCCACGACGCTTGGTTCGCGCCCTGGAGGTCATGGCCATCACCGGAAAAAAGTTTAGCGAACTTCGTTTAAATGCAGCATTGGAACGTCCGTTCACCATTACCTACGAAAACATGGAGATGGATCGTTCCCTTTTGTACGATCGGATCAATGCGCGCGTGGATCAGATGATGGAGTTGGGATTATTGGAGGAAGTTCGTACCTTGACTTCGTTTCAACATTTGGAACCATTGCAAACGGTGGGATACTCGGAATTTTTTCCGGCCTTCAATGGAGAATATTCCATCGATTTTGCCGTTCAAATGGTGAAGCAACACAGCCGAAATTACGCAAAACGGCAAATCACCTGGTTTAAACATCAAATCTAACCCATGAAAAAATTATTTTCCCTGAAAGAGTTAATGACCAAAAGCCAAACCACTCTTTCCAGATTCCCCATGACTTTTGTTTTCGCTCTATTGTCGGCAGTGATGGCCATTGTGCTGATTGAAAATGAAATTGAAGATCCTTGGTGGATTCATGTTAATGTGCTTCTTTCTTTGGGCCTTCCACTTTTTACAGCCTTGCACGTTTGGTTGGAAAATTTGGCAATTTCTTCCTTAAAGAAACAATTGATTTTGGCAGGAGGGGTGGTTGTAATGGGCTTATTGTTGTTTGAGATTCCCTACATCAATATGCTTCCTCAAAGTTTTGCTTTGCATTTTTTCGGTTTTGCAATTTTGTTTCATCTTCTTGCAGCTTTCCTTCCTTTTTATAAATCGAATTCGGTTCAAGCGTTCTGGCAATTCAACAAAACCATGTTCCTTCGATTTTTGTTGAGCGCCTTGTATTCGGCTGCATTGTACGGAGGTTTGGCGTTGGCATTGTTGGGCATTCAGTTTTTGTTGGAAGTTGAAATGCACGAGAAAATATGGATGGATCTTTTGTTGCTCATTGCACTTCCCTTCAACACCATTTTCTTTTTGGGCGGATTGCCCAAAGATGTTCTATCGTTGGAGGACGATTTGTCGTTTCCCAACGGTTTGAAAAAATTTGTTCAATACGTATTGATGCCGTTGGTGGTCATTTATCTTTCTATCCTTTACATTTATTCGGTTAAGATTTCTTTCCTTACCGAACTTCCGGAAGGATTTGTCACCTACCTTATTCTAGCCTTCGCTGTTGCTGGAATGTTAGCGCTTTTGTTGGTGAGTCCGCTGCAAACCGATGAAAAAACGCCTTGGGTGAAGTGGTACACCAAAGTGTACTACTGGGCATTGTGGCCCCTCATTATTTTGTTGTTTGTAGCAATTTCTACTCGCTTTTTGGAGTACGGTTGGACCGAAAACAGGGTGATTATTTTTGGATTGGCCGTTTGGCTATCGGGAATTACGGCATACTTCACCTTCTTCAAACGATCCAATATCATGAGCATTCCCTTGTCGTTGTTTGTCTTGGTTGCCGTTTTGCTCCTTGGGCCACTCAGTGCCGAAAACGTGGCAAAACGCAGTCAACGAAATCGTTTGGAATCCTTGCTATCTTCCCAAAATTGGATCGATGAAAAGGGAGAAATCATGGAAGATAAAATCCGGAATTCTACCAATGATTCCATCAAATACGATGTAAAAGAAACGATAAAATACCTAGCAAGACACTTTGGAAATGATGGATTGGATGGATTTTTTCCTGCCGATTCTTCCTTAGCTCCCTTGAATGAAGAAAATGAAGTTTACAATTTTATGAGTCGTTTAGTAGAGGATTGGAAACTGCCTTATTCTGATCCCAGAAATAGAGATCCAAATGAAGACCTTCCATCTAAAACCATTTATGTCACTTATTCCAAAGAAAACATGGATGAAATTCCATTGTTTGGAGCAAAAAAAGCATACCGTTTATCATCCGAATCATCGGAGAAATATGAAATCATTGACCAAAATCTGGTTTGTCAAGAGAATGGAAAAAAATCTTTGATACCATTGAATTCATTTTTTAATCGACTTCCTAAAAATTTATCGGGTGAAGAATTCCAAGATGTTACCTTAAAAAATGAGGTTCCCATCATTGACGCTGAATTAAATGGTAAAAAATTGAAAGTTATTCTATTTAGGTTTTCCATTGATTTTGATCGTAAATCTGGGAAGGTTTCAGCTATTAGCATTGGAAATTATGGTGAGGGAAATGGTGAATTTCCCGGATTCGTTTTAGAATACTGATATGAACATTTACCAAGAAAACCGAAAGTATTGGGATCAACGCGTAGCTGTGCACGTTGGTTCTGAGTTTTACGATGTAGCTTCCTGGAAGGCGGGCAAATCGTCCTTGAATCCACCCGAGCTTGAATTGTTGCCCGCCAACCTAAAAGATGTGCGCATCTTGCATTTGATGTGCCATTTTGGTCAGGACTCCATTTCTCTTTCTCGCATGGGAGCTCGGGTAACCGGAGTGGATTTTTCTTCCAAAGCCATCATTCAAGCTAAAAGTTTTGCCGAAGAATTGGGTCAAACCACCAAGTTCGTTCAGTCCAACCTTTACGAATTGGAAGAGCATTCTCTGGGAGAATACGATATCGTTTACATGAGTTACGGTACCCTGTTGTGGTTGGACGATCTTCCCAGGTGGGCGAACATTGTTGCCAAGCATTTGAAACCTTATGGGAAGCTCATTCTGGTCGATTTTCATCCCGTTTGCATGTCGGTTGGCGATGATGGCACCTTGTTTCACTATCCGTATTTCAATCGGCAACCCATCGTAGAAACCACAACCGGAAGTTACGCAGATCCCCAAGCTGATGTTGGAGGAACCAACATTACCTTCAATTATTCGTTTCAAGATATTCTTCAAGCCATCCTAAAATCTGGACTTCGGTTGGAACAATTTCGGGAGTGGGATTATTCGCCCTATCCGTGTTTTTCATGGTTAGAAGGACACGAAGCTGCGTTTAAGCATCGTTCGAAGGTGGATATTCCCTACGTTTACGGCCTCGTTGCCGAAAAATAATTCGTTGGAAATCTTTACATTTTTTATTTTCTTTGAAGAATGAATTTAAAAAATTGGATGATTGTTGGCGCATTAGCCGCTGTTTCTTTAGGAGCGTGCACCAAGGCCACTTACAGTAAAAAGACCATCAACGGAGTTTGGTTCGTAGATAGCATTGCCTACAATGGATCGTTGAATGTGCCTTTTGGTTTGGGCGGTAAGTTTACAGGAGAAGCCAAGCAACGAGGATACATTGCTTTCATTCGCGAAACAGCGGAGGTTTTTTACGACATTACTTTTGAAACCGATTCTTTAAGGGTTGGTAACTTTGCCATCGGTCCATTGGAAGTGCGAATGAAAGAATCGGGAACATTTACCGAAACCGACTCACTCATCCACGTTATTCCAGGTGAAGGCGGTGCCGAGTTCGATATCATGAAAACCAATCAAATTCTCACCGAAGCATCTTGGAATACCAAGGCAGTTACTAAAACCAAGGTTTCCGTGCCTTTTCTTGGAGCCATTGAGGTTCCAGCCAATTTCGATTTGGTGATGAAAGCCAAGAAAGCAAAACCATAAAAAAAACCGCCAATTGGCGGTTTTTTTCGTTTAATTCATTTCTTTTTGATACGCTATCAAGCCAGCCTGAAGGGCATCCATGGCCAAATCTAAGTCGTATTTATTCAAGACATAGGCCATTCGAACTTCTTTCTTTCCTAGGCCAGGCGTAGCATAAAATCCGGTTGCCGGTGCCATCATCACCGTGGTGCCATTGTGTTGGAAGGACTCCAACATCCACTGGCAGAACTTATCGGAATCGTCGATGGGCAATTCAACCACCACATAAAATGCACCACCTGGATTGGGGCAGGTAACACCGGGCATGTCGTTCAGTCGCTTTACCAACAAATCGCGGCGAGAAACGTATTCGGCTGATACTTCTTCAAAATAGGCAGAAGGAACGTCAATCGCAGCTTCCGCCCCAATTTGTTCGAAAGTTGGCGGGCTCAATCGAGCTTGAGCAAATTTTAATGCGGTGCTCATCACTTCTTTGTTTCTTGAAATCAAAGTGCCGATTCGAGCGCCGCAAGCCGAATATTTTTTCGATACGGAATCAATCACCACAGCGTGTTCATTCAACCCGTCCAAGGTTAAAATGGAAATGTGTTCTCTTCCTTCGTAACAAAAATCGCGATAAACTTCATCAGCAAACAAAAACAAATCGTACTTCAATGCCAAATCACGCAAGGCCATGAGTTCTTCCTTGGAGTACAAATAACCCGTCGGATTGTTGGGATTGCAAATGATGATTCCTTTGGTTTTATCAGTAATTAGTGCCTCAAAAGCTTCGGAAGAGGGGAGAGCAAATCCGTTTGAAATGCTGGCCGTAATGGGTTTTACTTCAACCCCAGCCATGGTTGCGAATCCGTTGTAATTTGCGTAAAAAGGTTCGGGAATGATCACTTCGTCTCCTGGGTTGAAACAAGACATCATGGCGAAAACGATGGCTTCTGATCCTCCAACGGTAATCATTAAATCGTTCGAAGTAATGGAAATGCCTTGGTTGGTGTAATAATTCGCCAATTTAATTCGATAAGATTCGTTTCCAGCCGAATGGGAGTAAGCCAAAACATCGATGTTAATGTTTCGAATGGCATCCATGAATTGCGGTGGAGTTGCAATATCGGGCTGCCCAATGTTGAGGTAAAAAATTTCGGTGCCTCGTTTGGCTGCGGCCTCTGCAAAGGGAACCAATTTGCGAATGGGCGATGCGGGCATTTGGTGTCCGCGATTTGAAATGGCTGGCATGGATTATTTTTGGTCTTTTTGTAAAATGGAAGGTTTTTGTGATGAAGGCGAAATCGGCTCGTTGGGTTGCTGAGGGCTTACATCGCCTTTGATGTTGAGCACCTTAACCGGTGTTTTGGCGTTGGTGGTGATGGTCACCGAACGATCAAAAGTGCCTGGACGTCCGCTAGAATTGTACGTTGCTTTAACGAATCCCGTTTTTCCCGGAGCGATGGGCCCACGAGTCCAGTCGGGTGTGGTGCATCCGCACGAAACATTGACGCGAGAAATAACCAAGGGTTCTTCTCCAACATTGGTGAATTTGAATTCGAAGGAGGCCATTTCACCTTCCCGAATTTTTCCAAAATCGTGGGTTTCTTTTTCGAAACGAATTTCGGCCTTGGATTGTTCGGGTTGTTCTTGGGCCGATGCAGAAAGGCTGAAGCCCATCCACATAACGATCATCCATGCAAGCGTTTTCATCATGATTTACTTTTAAATTTTTGAATGGCAGTGCGGGTGAAATCGGAAAGAACCAATGTTCCGCTGATTCCCGCTCTTTCAATCAACAATTGATCCCAGTGTTCGGTTCCAGACCAGAAAATTTTCTTCAATTCCCGCATGGCCTCTGGGCTGGAACTTGCCAATTTTTGTGCCAAGGTTTGAATTCCCGCATCCATTTCTTCTGCGTTTGAAAAAACGTGAGCGTACAACCCGTGTTGTTCGGCCCATCGGGCACTTCTCCACTCGGTTGCATCGATGGCGAGTTGCGACATTCCAGAAACGCCAATTTTACGTTCCACCGCAGGACCAACCACAAACGGACCAATGCCAACGGCAAGTTCCGATAATTTTACGGAGGCACCCTCAACTGCAAAACAATAATCGACCGAGGACGCAATGCCAACTCCTCCGCCAACAGCTTTTCCTTGAACTCGTCCAATCACCAATTTCGGACATTTGCGAAGGGCATTGATTACCATAGCAAATCCCGAGAAAAAGTGTTTCCCCGTTTCAAGATCTTCAATCGCAATCAATTCATCAAAAGAGGCTCCAGCACAAAATGCTTTATCTCCAACCGATTGAAGAACGATGACCCTCGAATCGGCGTGATTTCCTTCCTTTTCAATGTTTTCGGCAAGCGAGCGCAAAACGGCACCGGGAAGGGAATTGGACTGGGGGTGATAAAAAGTTATGGTTGCAATTCCTTCAGAACGGTGAACTTCAACGCCACCATTTGGAAAATTTTGTGAATTCATGCCGCAAAGTTCGAAAAAAAAGTGCAAATGAAGGGTCTAATAAAATGGACAAATTGAAGGGGTTTTGAAAGAAAAAAACGCATTTAAACCGACATGGAAGTTTTAGCTCTATTTTTGAAAAGGCTTTGAAAAATGGTTCTTATGAAAAAAGTTCTTTACTCTGCATTATTTCTGTTCTTAGGACTAATCAGCATTTCCAGTTCTGCTCAAACCTCCGAAATTCGTTACGGAGGAGTAAAATTGGGATTAAACATGGGCGGAGGTTGGCAACAATCGGATGTTCAACAAGTTTATCCCATGTTTTCTCGCGGATTAACCTTGGGAATTCCCGTTTACAGCAAGCCCAATGCTTTTTGGACCGTTGATCTTCGAGGACGTTGGTTGAACGCGAGGTCTGAGGGAAATCAAACCTTTAGAACTGTTGCAAGCGATGAAAATGTATTCAAGCAAGATTTCAACTTTTCAAATACCTATCAAGCTACGGATAGTTTATTCCACAACCATCGAACAGTTTTTAAAGAAGGAAATTTAGAATTGGTTTTAGGCCTTAATCGTTTGCGAGAAAAAACTGGAGTTTATTTGTACGGATTTGGAGGATTGGGAATTGCTGGATATCAGGTTTTCCAAGAACTCATCCGAGACGGTGGAGACGGCTACAATTTTTCTTCCATCAATGCCAATCAAAGGGACCCTTATCAAATTTCCGATCAAATTCGAACCCTTCAAAAAGATGGAAATCTTATTCCTTTGGATTACGAATCGGCAGCAGTGGGTTATGATTTAAATTCTTATCGATTAAGATTTACGCCTTCTTTTGGTGCGGGACTTGGTTTTTACCTCACACCGGGTTGGATGATTGGTCTCGAACATAAAGTTTCTTGTCCGTGGAAGGAAGATCGATTGGACGGTTTTGCTTCGACCGATATTCGTGCTAAATACGACCGATTTCATTATACGGCCTTGAAGACCGAGTTTACGATTGGCGGTTTCGTTAATCGCAATAGGCGGGGAGATAAAGGAAATCAGGTGCAAGAAGCCATGGAACCCAGTGTTCGTTGGGAATTTCCTACAGGGAATCCGTACGAGTCTTCTTCTTCGGTGCTTACGGTTCGAGCAAAGGTGTTTCAAGTAAAAGATCGGAACCAAATTACGCTGTTGGTGAATGGAGTAAATGATGATCGTTTTTCATGGAATCAAACTTCCCAAACGCTAACGGCTACCCTTGCGCTTCAACGAGGAACCAACGAAATTGTGGTGATGGCTCGAAATGATCAGGGACAAGCTTCCGGATCTCGTACGCTAGTTTATGATGTAAAGCCGGTGTTCATCGATACCGTTCGAAATAATCCGCCAAGCAATCCGGTTTTGGCGCCTCAAATTTTTTGGATGAATCCTTCGGGAGGAACAGGCAAAACATCCGATGAAATTTTCACTTTTCAAGCCGTTGTAAAACAGGTTACCGAGAAAAATCAGATCCAATTGATGGCTCGCGGAAATCAAGTGTACGATTTTACTTTTGATGCCAATTCAGGAACAGTTTCTGCCGTGCTACCGTTGGTCGTTGGTGTAAACCGATTGAATATCATTGCACGAAATGCAGGGGGTACCCAATCGTCAACGGCAGAAGTTACCGTTGAGAGAAATTCAACGCCCAGCAATTTCGGGAAAGCTCCAACCATTGATTTGATGCGACCAACTTCCCGAAATTTCTTCAATACCACCCAAGAAAAAGTCCTTTTTGAAGCAATTGTGAAGAACGTTTCGGACCCCTCTCAAATTGTGGTTACGTTGGATCAACAGAA
Organism: Bacteroidota bacterium; assembly: GCA_947459245.1. Lineage (GTDB taxonomy): Bacteria > Bacteroidota > Bacteroidia > UBA7662 > CANHCV01 > CANHCV01. Next base: position 12,500 of record CANHCV010000009.1, on the reverse strand, counting down.
GCTGACCAACTTCAGCTTCAATTCCATTTCCGGATCGGTAATTGCTAATTTATTGTTGGAACCCGGAAACCATTACCTCAGCATTCGCGCACGAAACGAATTTGGAAGTGATGTTGAAAATCTCATGTTGGTGCGAGAAGGTGGTGCTTTTGATCCTGTTACACCTACCAACCCTACCAACCCAACCAATCCAACTAACCCAACTAATCCAACTAATCCCATTGCGGCTCCTCAAATTGTATTTACCAAACCTTCTCGTAGTCCGTTCAATTGGGTAAATACCTTCAGTTCTTACGAATATGCTGCGGTAGTAAAAAATGTTACCCGCTCTCAGGACGTAAAAGTTTACATCAATGGAAACGAAACCGTTGCTTTTTTCTACAATGAATCAAATGGGGTTTTAAGCGGTTCGTTTTTCTGCAATCAAGGCTCCAATACCATTCAAATTACGGGAACCAATCCAAAAGGAACTGCTACAGAAACAGCCATTGTTAATTACAATTCTGAAAATCCTCCAACCCTTCAATGGGTAAGTCCATCTCAACTCACCACTACTAAATCAACCGAGATTATTCAGGTGAAAGTAAGTAACGTAAAGAATAAGTCTGACCTTCAAGTGGCGGTCAACGGAAAATCGGTTTATTTTACTTATTCCTATTCCAATCAAACCATAACCATTTCTACACCGCTTCAAATCGGAGCAAATACCGTAGAAATCAAAGCCAAAAATTCAGCAGGAAGCGACATGTTGGTGAGAACCATCAATCGAACATCCGTTTCAAGTAACCCCGGCGGAAACCCCGGCGGAAACCCTGGCGGAAACCCTGGCGGAAACCCTGGCGGAAACCCTGGCGGTAATCCTGGCGGAAACCCTGGCGGAAACCCTGGCGGTAATCCTGGCGGAAACCCCGGCGGCAATCCCGGCGGCAATCCCGGCGGCAATCCCGGCGGTAATCCCGGCGGAAACCCCGGCGGAAACCCCGGCGGTAATCCCGGCGGAAACCCCGGCGGTAATCCCGGCGGAAACCCTGGAGGAAACCCTGGAGGCAACCCTGGAGGAACAACAAATCCACCAGCTGCTTTAGCTCCTACGGTTCAATGGAGTACCCCTTCAACTTCATCCATTCGAGTAACCTCCATCGATTATACGGCCATTGCCCAAGTTCGAAATGTTGCATCCTCCAATGAGCTCACCGTTACTCAAAACGGAAATTCCGTTTCATTCCAATTCTCACCCGAGGATGGAAGTGTGCAAGTTCCGCTTTCCCTTCAAGATGGAATCAATACGGTTGCCATCTTAGCACGAAATGCAGCAGGAAGCGATTCGAAAACGGTTCGTATTACTTTAGCAACATCATCCACTCCCTCTAATCCAACTACCGAACCAACCGACCCCAACCGAATTCCCAGAATCATCTGGGTAAATCCATCGGCAAGGATGAACAATACCAGTTATTCGTCAACATATCGCGTCCAAATTCGATTCGAAAATGTTACGTCTTCCGGTCAAATTCGATTTAAATTGAATGGGGTGAATCATGTTTTCGGGTACGATGCTTCAAGCAGAATGTTAGAGACAAGTATTCGCCCAAGAACCGGAGATAACTACCTTTTTGTTGAAGTGAACAATGCTAACGGACATGCGGAAGATTCAGCCCAGTTGTACCACGATTTAACCAGCAATTCTGGGGCACCCTTGTTGAATGTTTTAAATCCGGCCCGTAGAAATTCTACCGTGAATCAAGATCGCATTACCCTCCAAGCCGAAGTGCGAAATGTTTCAAGCAACGAAGAAATTGAAGTGATTCACAACAACAATGTGGTGAGTTTTACGTACGATCCCGTTACTTTCCGAATGAATTGTCCGCTGCAGTTAACAGTGGGAATCAATCCGATAACCATTACCGTTACCACACCGAATGGTCGTGAGCAAGAACAATTGGTGATCAACTATCAGCCGGAATCAACCCCAGGACAAACAGAAAGTACACCCCGCAGCGGTGGACAATCGCCCAATCGGGGGAGCCAAAATCAAGAGCCACAAAAGAAGGTAGAAGAGGGTAGAACACCGAAAACACCAACTTCCGGACAACGTCCTGTTAAACCCGCAACCACCGAGCCTGCAACACGACCCAGTTCATCTGCTCCAACGAAACCTGCGGTGAAAGAGCCGGTGAGAACTACTCCACCAACGAATTCTGCTCCAACGAAACCCAAGGTTGAGCCATCGCAAACACCGAAACCTAAGATGGATAAGCCAGCACCCAAAACGGGAGGCGAATAATTACAAGTGCTTCAGTGCTTCTCGTTTAGAGAGGTTCGAGAGCGGATGTTTTTCAACAAAAGCTTTTACCCAATCGGGTGAGGTTCGAGCATATTGACGCAAGGCCCACCCGATTGATTTTCGAATGAAAAATTCTTTTTGTTGGATATGGGGCAGCATGCTTCGTTCTAACCAGCTTTCGTCGGTTTTGCTTTTGTAGGTGAGTTGGTGCAAAATAGCCACCCGATTGAACCAAAAGTGCGAATGAGAAATCCAGGTGGATAAAACCTCCTCCCGCTTCTCTGGGAAGGTACTAAAGTATCCTCCCGCCCAATTCGCCGCAATAAAATCCAAAGTGTCCCACCAAGGGCGGGAATGAATGCAATGCTCTAAAATGGAGAGGAATTTTTCCGACTTCCATAGTTTTTGTTTGTGCGCCCATTCCATGCCTAGGTAATGGAATTCTCGGTGGGGGGCATTCCACAACAGGTGGAAAAAATCAAAGTTTTCCGATTCCGTTTCCCAACGCACCTTCATCCATTCTTTGGTGATCTCTTTTCTTACCGGACTCGAAATTCCCAGAAATTCACCCTGTTCTTTCATGTATTTTTTCATGCTAACACTCTTTTCAAGGTTGGCATTTCTTTTCAATTCAAGTGAAATGATTTCGAAAGTTTGTTGCGGATTCATGTTCCGAAATTAGTGGAAAAGAAAAACTTCTTCCCAAGATTTTTGACCTTATTTTTGTTGAATGTCGCTTTTTCAGGAAATAGGAGCTTATGTAGATGTATTGTTACCCTTGCCTTTGGAAAATGCGTTTACCTATGCCGTTCCACCTTCTTTGGTTGAAGAAATTCAGGTTGGAAAACGAGTGGTAGTGCCTTTTCAAAAAGGTAAATTTTATTCCGGAATCATTACCAATATTCACGCTGAAAATCCAACTTCCTATCCCTGCAAAATGGTGGAAGAGGTATTGGATGTTTTTCCCTTGTTGGAGGAAAAGCACCTTCAATTTTGGAAGTGGATGAGCCAGTATTACCTGTCGCCCTTGGGTTTGGTGATGAACCAAGCTTTTCCCTCTGCCCTGAAGTTGGCTTCCAAGACCATTCTCCTGCCGAACCCCGATTTCGATGCAGAAAGCGAGGGGGAATTGAGCGACCAGGAGTTTTTATTGTTGGAAGCGATTCAGATTCGAGGGAAAATTGATTTGGATGAAGCTGCAAAAATTATTCGGAAGCGTTCCGCCTTTGGAGTCGTTCGCAGCCTCATTCAAAAAGGCGGCGCGGTAGCTACCGAAGAAATCAACGAGAAGGTCGCGCCGAAATTCGAAAACGTTTTATCGCTTCACCCCAATTTTCGGGAGGAACCCCAATTGCGCATCCTCTTCGATGTGCTTGAAAAAGCACCCAAACAACTCGATGCGCTATTGGTCTTCCTTCAAATGACCAAAAATGCTGCTTCAGAATTAAGTCGAAAAGAGTTTTTAAAACATCCCAAAGTACAGGTTCAACCCCTTTCGGCTCTCATTCAAAAGGGAATCTTGGTGCAATCCAAACAAAGGGTTAGCCGTTTGTTGGAATCTGCCGTCGAGAAGAAAGAAATCATCCTTTCTTCCGCTCAGTCCCGAGCATTGGATGAAATAAAAACAGGATTTTCCCAGTTTGCAACGGTGCTTTTCCGCGGGATCACCGGAAGTGGAAAAACGGCCATTTACATCAAAATGATTGAAGAACAACTGAAACAAGGAAAACAAGTCCTTTTTTTGGTTCCCGAAATTGCCCTAACTACCCAATTGCTTGGAAGAATTCGCCAAGTTTTCGGAGAAGTTGGCGTTTACCATTCCAAAATGAACGAGCAAGAACGGGTGGAATTGTTCAATGCCGTAGTGCAAAATCAGTTTCAATTGGTATTGGGTGTTCGATCTGGAGTTTTCCTTCCCTTCTCCAACTTGGGATTGATCATTGTTGATGAGGAACATGATACGGCCTATAAACAGGCCGAACCTTCGCCCCGTTTCCACGCCCGAGACAGTGCCTTGGTTCTGGCGCAAATGCATCATGCACAGGTTTTGTTGGGATCGGCTACGCCTTCGGTAGAGTCGTATTTCGCTGCCCAATCGGGGAAAATTGGATTGGTTGAGTTGGATGAACGATTTGGGGAAGCGGTTCCACCTGCCATCGAATTGATCGATATGGCGAAAGCAAAGGAGCAAGGAGCCATCAAAGATTATTTCAGTTTCGCCCTTCTTTCCGAAATACAAGAGAAGGTAGAGAACAACGACCAAGTTATTTTATTTCGAAATCGTCGCGGGTATCACCCCGTACAACAATGTTCTACCTGTGGAAAATTGGTAGAATGCCCGAATTGCGACGTTTCCCTCAATTACCACAAGGGTAGTCAGAACCTCGTATGTCACTATTGCGGGCACCAAGAGAAATCGGTGAGTTCCTGTAAATCATGCGGAAGCGAAGATATTAGCATGCTCGGATTTGGAACTGAGAAAGTGGAGGAAGATGTTCAAGCGCTTTTTCCCGATTACAAGGTTGAACGATTGGATCAAGATGTAACCAAAAAGAAATCGGCCTTCAAAGATATTTTTAAAGCGATGGAAGAGGGTGAAATTGATATTTTGGTTGGGACACAAATGATTTCCAAAGGATTGGATTTTGAAAATGTAACCTTGGTTGGGGTTCTCAATGCCGATCAATCGTTAAGTTGGACCGATTTTCGTGCTGTTGAAAGAACGTTTCAGCAATTGATGCAAGTATCGGGAAGGGCAGGGAGGCACCTGAAAAAGGGGAAGGTGCTCATTCAAACTCGGCAACCCCAACACCCGATGTTTTCATTTCTTAAAAAGCAAGATTATCCATCTTTTTTTCATTGGCAAATCAAAGAAAGAAAGGAGTTTGGTTATCCTCCATTTTCAAAAATGATGGTGATTACCCTGTCGGGGAAGAAAGAAGATATTGTGGAAGAAGCAGCCCAATTGATGGCCAAAAAATTGAGGATTACTTTGCCAAAAGGAACGTTGGGGCCTGTTCCTCCTCCGGTTAGTAAAATCAATAATCGGTATTACCGTCAAATTCAGGTGAAATACCAAGTGGAAAAAATAAAGCCCCAAACGATCAAAGCGCACCTGCTCGACCTTCAAAGAGCCCTACAAGGTGCGCCCATCTTCAAATCCATTTTTATTTCAATTGATGTAGATCCAGCGTAAAAAAAAGTTGGAAATTGGGTAAAAAGAAGTAATTTTGTGCGGGCTTCACGACCAGCTCCCTCTGAACTCCCCCAGGACAGGAATGTAGCAAGGGCAGGAGGTTGTAGCGGTGCGATGAGGCCCTTTTTTATTCCCCCTTATTTCTTAACCCAACGCAGTAAATCTCGGTTTTTCCCCGATTGAATTTCTATCAAATACATTCCATTTGGCCATGATTCGGTTAAAACGGCATCTCGGTTTTGAAATTCGCCCACGGTCTGTCCTTGTAAATTTCGAACAATTAATCGGGTTACCGGTAAGTTGGAACGAACGATGAATTGATCGTTTCCGGGATTTGGGAAAATACTGGCTTCCCATGGTAGGTCTAGGGTTGCCAATTGAGTTCCTGCGATGTAAACCTTTTCAACCACATCCAAAACCGTGGTACAGCTGGTATCGAATACAGAAAAGTTGAATAATCCCCTGGTAATATCGTCGTAACCATCGTACAATTTCGCATCGATGGCGGCCGAATCGGGTTCGCAAAAGCAGTTTCGAGCAAGATTGAGGTTCAAATTCGATCCGTTAACCACATGGTATTGACTATTGTTGCAAATTTTATTTTGTTTGATGCTGGGGTAGGTGCTGCCAAAAGTAAGGTTGCTTGAAATTTGAATGGCGGTATCGTTATTCGTTACCGTACTCCATTCTAAAATGCAATTCTCTCCCAAATCAAATGCCAAGTTTGATCCTTGCAATGCAATGTTTTTGATGTGTAATCCACTTGCATCGATGATGCCATAATTGTTATTGAAGAAGACCGATTGTTCTACTTTTCCTTGTACCCCACGAATTCCAATTTGATTGTTGAAAAACGAATCCTGATTCACTTCAATCGATCCGATTCCACTGATGGCCATATCGTTGTTCGAAAAAGAACTGTTTTGCACCACTGCATGGGAACCGTACGGATTAACGGCAACACTGTTACTAATGAAGTTGGAGTTGTTTGCCGAAATCCAAGGAGTGGCAGTTGGAAGAAGGTTTCCTGAAATGCCAACCATGTTATTCTGAAAAACACAAGAATCGAAAATGCTTTTGTTGAAAGCCGTGTAAGCGTATCCATTGGTTTTCCAAACGCATTGGTGAAAAACCGAAGAGTCGGGCAAAACGCCGTTATCAACAAAAAAGCCGTAGTAAGCGTTGGCAAGGTGGAAATAATCGGCACGAAGAACGGCGCCCTGAGAACGCATGATTTTTAATCCGTACCAGCCGTCGCGCCGTTGTTTTTGGTTTTCACCCTCCAATTGAATGGGTAAATTGGGCTGACCAACCATTTGGAGCGTTCCACGAATTTCCAAGTAGTTTGTTCCAGTAGAGGTGCCGTTCCCAGTTTCACGGACTAAGATTTTTACCCCGGGCTCGATGGTTAGCGTTGCCCCCGGAAAAACCACCACAGGGCCCGTCATGATGTACGGACTATTGCTGCGAGTCCACGTGGTGCTTTGGTAAATTCCACCGGAAACAGGGGTTTGGGCCTGCAATTGGATTGTAATTAGGGTAAAAAGGAGTAAATTAACTATTTTGAAACAAGATTTCATGGAGTTTGAATTTGAAATCTGAACACGATGGGTTGTTTTTTGTTTTGTCATAAATCCACTAAAAAGAAGTGCAAAGATTCATTTCATGTTTATTTTTGTTTCAAACCTAAATTGTATGAAAAAACTTTACCGCTTTTTTGGAGTTGCCCTCGGTCTGTTTGTTGGATTGATGGCGATGGCTCAACCTCAAAATGCCATGGATTTTGATGGAACCGATGATTTTATTACTGCTCCATCAGCAACAGCTACCGTTGCAGGCGCTCAACAGATGTCGGTTTCTTGCTGGGTAAACCCTCAGTTTACTACCCACCACGAAGGGTTTTGTGGTTTCCGTAATAACTCCAATGCCGATTTCTACCTATTGAAATTGCAAGGAACCACCAACATCGAAGCTCGTTTTCGCAACAGCAATGGAACCGATTACACCATCGCTGCTCGAAATGTAGTTGCCGCAGGAACATGGACCCACTTGGCCATGACTTACGATGGAAGTCGTTTGCGCTTTTATAAAGATGGAGTTTGTACCGATTCCATAACAGCAACCGGAACAATTGCTACCTCCTCCACGTCTGATTTCTTCGTTGGTGGGGTGCCCTGGCAAGGAACCTATTTCCATGCAATGGGACTTATTGATGAAGTTACGCTTTGGAATCGTGCCATTACGACCCAGGAAATCAATTGCATGATGCGTGCTCCAGTAGATACTGCTGCTGCCGGTTTGCAATTGTATTACCAATTCAATCAGGGTGTTGCCAATGGATCCAACTCTTCTATTTTAATGGCAAACGATTCAAAAGCCAACATTGATGGTGTTTTGAATAACTTCAACTTGATTTCTACGACTTCCAATTTCGTTACAGGAGTAACCAATTTCACTCCCGTTTCAGCAAACATTTGTCCAGGTGGCACCTACGCAGTTGGAAATCGCAATTTTACCACTGCTGGAAATCATATCGTTCGTATTTCTGGTCGCGACGGCTGCGATTCAGTCATTGTGCTTTCTTTAACGGTAACCGATACTGCGGTGGTAAACAACGGTCCGGCCCTTAAAGCTCGCCAAGATTCTGCTTCTTACCAATGGGTTCGTTGCAACCAAGGATTTTCAACCATTGCAGGTGCTACAACTCAAAGCTATACCCCTCCGGTGAGCGGCGTTTATGCGTGCATTGTTACCTACAAAGGATGTACAGATACTTCGGGTTGCCGCATTTACAACCGCCTTGGCGCTGGAATTTTAAACTGGTCGGAAGCGGTTGTTGCCTATCCTAATCCAACCCACGATCGTTTAAACGTAGAAGTAACATTAACCCAAGGAATGTACCAATTCCAAATCACCGACTTGAACGGTCGAGTTGTGAAATTTGGAACAGGAATGTCCAATCAACGGGAAGTCATTTCCATGAACGACCTTCAAAAAGGAATTTATTTATTGAAGATCACCTCCAACGGCGAGCAAGCCACCTTAAAAGTGGTGAAACAATAAAAATTAAAAAGCGGGCCGAAAGCCCGCTTTTTTTTAGTCCATTAAATTCAATTCCGTTTCCAATTCGCCTTTGGTTTTTCCATCCTTTTTTTGAATGGCCCATCGAATTCCTTCTTCCAGTAGTTCGGTTGCCTTTTCAATTTGATCCAACTGCACGGCAACTCGGCTCCATTGAAGGTACATGCCCAAGTAATCGGGAGCCATGGAATAGAGCTTGTTGTACCATTCCATCGCCATCTCCCAATCTTCCATTTTTTGGTATTCGTGGGCGATGGCGTAAACAATGAAAGAATCTTGTTCATTTGTTTTAAAGATTTCAAACAACTGTTGTAGTCTATCGTTTTTCATAAGTACCTTTGTGCGCCTTTGAGGCGCAAAATAAAACAAAAAAAGCTTATGAAGATTCTCGTTTGCGTTAGTCAGGTTCCTGACACAACCACGAAGATTACCTTCACCCCCGACAACAAATCGTTGAATACGGCTGGGGTTCAATTCATCATCAATCCGTATGACGAATTAGGAATTACCAAAGCATTGGAATTGAACGAACAAACGGGAGGTGGAACGGTAACTGTCATCACAGTTGGAGGAGCAGATACTGAACCCAATATCCGCAAAGCCTTGGCCATGGGTGCTGATGATGCCGTTCGCATCGACGCAGAGCCTACCGATGCTTTTTTCGTAGCTCAACAAATTGCGAATTACGCTGCCTCACAAAATTTCGATCTCATCTTTACCGGTCGTGAATCCATCGATTACAACGGCGGACAGGTTGGTGGAATGATTGCAGAATTGTTGAATCTTCCTCACGTAAACGTTATTACAGCGATTACGGTGAGTGGAAACACTGGATCCGTAGAGCGCGACATCGATGGTGGACGTGAAGTAGTTGAAGTAGCGACTCCTTTTTTAGTGTCGGCCCAGAAGGATTTGTGCGAGCCACGAATTCCAAACATGCGTGGAATCATGACCGCTCGCACCAAGCCATTGCAAGTGATTGCTGCCAACGGAAGTGATAAGCGCACCGAGGTTGCACAATTTCAAGCGCCTGCTCCGAAAGCAGGGGTGAAGTTCATCGATCCGAATAACATGGACGAGTTGGTTTCATTGCTTCACAACGAAGCGAAAGTACTTTAATCATGAGTGTATTAGTTTTTGCTGAAAATTCTGAAGGACGCTTCAAGAAAGCTGCTTTCGAAGGTGTTGCCTTCGCCTCTGCCATTGCAGGAGGTTCCGTAACAGCCGTAGTAATGGGAAATATGGATGCAACACAGGTTGCTGAGTTGGGAAAATTTGGCGCTTCCAAAGTGCTTCATTATTCCGATGCATCGTTCAATGCCATGGATGCCGGCGTTTTTGCTCAAGTTATTTCAGATGCTGCTTCCAAAGTGGGAGCTCAATGGGTCATCGTCTCCAATACATATACCGGAAAAGCTGTTGCTCCTCGCGTTGCTGTTCGTTTAAATGCAGCTTTTGCTCCTGGAATCATTGCACTTCCCGAAGGAAATACCGTAAAACGTTCCGTTTTCTCGAACAAAGGTTTTGCCGATTTTTCCTTGAATCAATCGGTGAAAGTGGTTTCCCTTACTCCCAACTCCTATTCCTTTGCTGAAGGTTCTGGAACTGCAACTGTAGAATCATGCTCTTTTTCACCTGCAGGAAATCGTGTAACCGTAAAAGAAGTGAAGAAGGCCGCCGGTAAGGTGCCTTTAACCGAAGCTGAAGTGGTGGTTTCCGGCGGACGTGGATTGAAAGGTCCCGAAAACTGGCACCTAATCGAAAATTTGGCCGATACCTTGAATGCCGCAACAGCGTGTTCAAAACCGGTTTCCGATGTTCATTGGCGCCCCCACAGCGAGCACGTTGGGCAAACGGGAATAACCATTAAACCCAATTTATACATCGCATGCGGAATTTCTGGTGCCATTCAGCACTTGGCCGGTGTGAGTTCTTCCAAGGTAATTGTAGCCATCAATACCGATAAAGAAGCGCCTTTCTTCAAAGCCGCTGATTATGGAGTGGTTGGCGATGTTTTTGATGTTCTACCTCGCTTGAACGAGGCCATCAAAGCCTTCAAGAATTCTTAAATTTTAGTAGTGAAGATTTTTCAAGCTCCGATGAAAATTGGGGCTTTTTTATTTTTTCTTTCTTCGTTTCACCTCAATGTTGGGATTTTTTTCCAACATGGCTTGAATGAAATCTTCCTTCTGTTTCGGTGAGATGAGTACATAGTCCCAGGGCGTCTTTCGTATTTCCAACCGATCCAGACTCGCAGCAGGTGAACTGAGCGGATTGTTGCTTTCGATGATTTTTTGAACTTCGGAAATGTTTAACTTCTTCTTATAAAGAAAACCACTTTGGATGTGAAGCGTATCTCCTTCTAAGATGTACTTGGTTGTCAAAAAAAGATGAGTAATCCAAGAAAGCAGCAGCAGCATAAAGGCGGCCATCCACCAAATCTCCTGGTAAATCAAAAGCACCGTAACTCCGCCCCAAATGATTCCGATGGGCAGCGCCAAACCTAAACCAATCTTTGAACGGAATTCTTGTTTCATTCTAGGTGTTAACCTTCAATTTTAAGCTTTTTACCTAACCAAAGGGCAATGAAAGTGCAGAAGATGGCAATGTATCCCACCCATTCGTACCGTTCAATGGGTCCGTTTTTGATGGGCTGGAACACAATTTGAGAGGAAATAAACGCAGCAAAAGCACTTGATAAGTGCTGAACCGAACTGTTTACACTCATAAATCCTCCACGAATTTTCATGGGAACGGCGCTCGTAATCATGGCGTTGGCTGGAATCATTCGTCCACCCGAACAAATAAAGAATAAACTACTCACGGTTAAAATCAGCGGTAAACCGATCTCAGAAATGGGTGGGCAGTTGGTGATGAAGTAAATGGGCACAATGGCAACAACGCTCATGATTGCAAATACCGGATAACGCCCATATTTGTCGGACAACTTTCCTGCCAACGGTGCAACTCCAACACTGGCTAATCCTCCAACCAAATAAATGAGGTTGAGTTGATCTTTGGAAAATCCAACGTTATGAATCATGTAACTGGCAATGAAAGGGATGATGGAGAACTGTCCCAACATCAACAAAAACGTTAAAATCAAAGCATTCCGGTGGTTGGTTACCGAGAACGCGGCAATCAGTCCGGAGAACGGATTGCGTTTCTCTTTTCCCGCGCCATCGGGGCGTGGAATATCGGGAACGAAGGCGCGCAGAGCGATGAATACCAACAAACCAATGCCAACCACGGCTAAAAATGGAGTTTGCCAGCTGTAACGATCAGCTAGAAATAAACCAAACGGCACACCAATCACCGATGCCAGCGCAAACGCACTCATCACAATGCCGATGGCCGCTCCTCGTTTTTGAACTGGAATGGTATCACCGATAAAGGCCATGACCATTCCCGACATCAATCCTCCGAAAGCGCCGGTAAATGCCCGAGCCAAAAGCATGGTGGTGAAATCTACCGCAAATGCACACCCCAAAGTGCCCAAGAGAAATCCAATGAAAATAATCGTAATCGCTTTCTTGGGCCTGGTTTTATCAATAAAGGAAGAAACAATTAATCCTGAAATCCCAGCCGTTAACGTATATATCCCAACCAAGAATCCAAATTGAGAAGTATTGATTCCAAATTTTTCCTCGAAGGTTGGCCCAAGTGGATTCATGATCATAAAATCCAAAACATTCACAAATTGAACCATCGCAAACGTGAATAGCATGGTTTTGGGAAGTTTGTAATTTGGAGCAATTTCAGTTTGGTTCATTGAACAAAGTTAATGCAACAATCATGGAGAGTGGGATTCCAAAAAAACTATTACATTTGCCATACCACTATGAAGAAAATTTTATGCGGAATCATTGCCATTTGTGCAAGTTTTTCCATCTTAACCGCCAAACCCTTTGTGGTTGTTTTTAAGAGTCAATTGGACCT
>CANHCV010000008.1 GCA_947459245.1 Bacteroidota bacterium | reverse complement strand
TCCAATCGGTAAATGGGAAGCGTTCTTCCCTTTCCATCGTACACCAATTGATTGGCGCTATCCAAACCGTACTGATCTAAAATATTCATGAACGCCACCGCCGAAAGGGTGTTGGAAACGGTGGAAAACGCTCCACCTCGTTCCCCAAACGTAGCGGTAATGCGAGGTTGAAAATGGGTAAACGAAAGTGGAATGCGGTTGTTTTGAAAAGAATACTGACGAAGCATTCCTCCCATACTCCAATCTTTTACGCCCTTTTGCAAAGGACGAATGTGGTAGTAAGCGTGAGCGTGTCCGGCCAATTTGCCCGACTTATTTCCGTACAACGGCATCACCAAAAAGTCGAGTTTGCTGGCTGGAATTCTGCCATTGTGAATAACCGCACCAAACAGCCAGCCATCGTTGGCGTTGTTTCCAATGGCCGGAAGAAAATACAGATTTTTCTCGCCCGCTTTAGGGAATCCCAAACCAAATTTCAAATCCACTTTTTTAGCGGTAGAATTGTTCCCCCAATTCAAATCCAACGTCACTGCATCGGGATCGATCGTGCCGGTATGGTTGCTTGGCAACGGAAGGCGTTTTTCTCCTTCAGAAAATCCTTCCAACCATTGAACGGTTTCATTTCCGTTTTCGGTTTGGATTAAAACGGGAACCGGTGAAGCCATTTCTCCTTTGTTTTTCAAAACCAATTCTTGACCTTTTTTCTGGATGGAATAATCCATGGTTTTAGCAGAATTCAATAAATCGCCAAAGAACCAATCCAAATTCCGTTTCGATTCCCGCTCAAAAACCATTTCAATATCTTTCGGATATGGATGTTTGAATTGCCATTCGCGGTAATATTGGTGCATGATTCGATCGAATTCTTCCTGCCCTAAATAAGCCGCTAAATACCTGAAATTCATGGCGGTTTTCTTGTAGCAAAGCACTCCGTAATTGGTGTTGGTAAATTGGTCGCCGCGAAGACCAAGCGATTGATCCAATCCGCGGCCAGCCTCATAGAAATACACCAATTCCTCCAAGCCGCGGTTCGATGGAAGCACGTTTTTCAACGCATCGCCCAAACCTCCCAACATGCCCGAACCTCCTTTTCCGTACCGTTGTTGGGTGTACCTTTCTTCCATGTACGAGTTCATGCCCTCGTCCATCCACGTATGTTGGCGCTCATTGCTTCCCAAAATCCCATAAAACCAATTGTGACCCACCTCGTGCGCAATCACAATGTCCAATTCCTTGGGGGAACTCGAAGCCGAAATGATGGTGATGGTTGGATATTCCATGCCTCCACCTGCACTCAAAGCGCCATCCACTGCGGTGCAAACCTTGTAGGGGTAATCGCCCACCCACAAGCTGTAGTAGTAGATGGAACTGTCGATGTAGGGCTTTGCCTTTTCCCACACTTTGGCATTTTCGGGAGTGTACATCAACCATGTTTCAACGGAACGTTTGCTTTCCGGCAAGGTCACTTCACTTCTTAAAACCCGAAAAGTTTTGTCGGCAAACCAAGCAAAATCGTGCACATTGTCCAAGGTGTACCTCAAGGTTTTCCATTCGGAAGAAGATGGAGGCATAGTATCTTTCTTGGCAATTTTGCCTTTTGCTTTCGCTACTTCTACCTTCAAATTTACCTTTTCATTTTTGGCAGATGTATCTTTCCTCGAGCCGATTTCTCGTTCATTTTCTTCGGCTAAATTTCGCAGCCAAACTTTTTCCGATTCGGTTTGAAGATCTCCAGAAGCGCCCACCACGTAGTTTTTGGGAACCGTAATGCTCACATCAAAACTACCGAACTCGCTGTAAAATTCCCCTTGGTCCAAATACGGAATGGGGTTCCATCCCTGATGGTCGAACACCGCTGGTTTGGGGTACCACTGGGTAATTTGGTAGCGCTGATCGATGTGTCCCATTCGAGAAAACGACGCAGGCAATTTCACATGGAAAGGCGTAGAAATGACGATCTTTTGTCCCGGACTCAACGATTGCGGCAAATAAACGATAGCCACGTCCGGGGTATCTTCATTTAAAATCTCCCATTTCACCAATTTTCCATTCACCGAAAACGCTAGGGAATCGATGAATCCTTGGTCTTTGGGTTCGGCATAATACAAGCCGCGCTTTCCGTTTTGCAACGTTTGCCGAGCCAACGCGGTTCGGTTGCTGCGGTAGGCATTGGGCCAAAGGTGGAAATAAATTTTATCCAACGATTGTGCAGAATTATTCGTGTAGGTAATTTCCTCCAAAGCCGAAAGGGAATGATCCCCGTCGTGCAAGGTCACCCAAATTCGGGTGTCTACGCGTTGCTGAAAGTACGATTTTTGGGCGGTTGCTTCATGAATCAAGCAAGTCATGAACAAGAGAAAGGCGATTTTTTTCATCATTGATTGGCGGTGGCGTTAATTTCAGGTTGGTTGGGAATACCCGTTTTCGATTTATTTTTTTTGATGTTTTGAATTCTAAAATAGTTCTTGGTGGAAATCAGCAAATCAGAAAAATGATTGAATTCTTTGGAATAGCTGATGCCCAATCCTTGGCGGTAGTTGCTGCCAGCGTTGGCCACCAACAAATTGTCTTCCAATCGGTTGAAAGCCTTTACGCGGAACTTTCCTTCTTCATCAATCAAATACTCAATGGAAAAGGTGCCTCCAATGGCTTGCCCATTCGTTTGGGTTCTCAAAAAGTCTGAGCCAAAATCGAGGTTTCCGTCCAAAATCACCCGGTCGTTGAACAAGGTTGTATTCATGGCCACTTGAACCTGACGGCGAGCATTGGAAGAGCTACCTGAATTTTGACCGAAGTAATTCAATCCGATGTTCAAGTTTTTGGTGTATTTACTGAGCAAATTCGAAAGTTGGTTCGAGACCATTTCTCCCAAAGTGTTGAAACTACCCGTTACATCCAACGCCAAATTGCTATTGTTGATGAATTGTCCCAGCATCAAAAGGCCGAATACCTGGTTATTGAGCTCCTGCTGGTTGTTGTTGATGTCTTTCAATTTGATGGAAGCCAAGTCGCCCGGACTCAAGTTGGGAATTTTAATCTCGAAACCGATATCGGGCTTCATCAAATCTCCCGACATTTTGAGAATGGTTTGAACCGGATAACGGATGTTTTTCAAATTTCGGGTGGTGTCTTGCAAACGACTTTGGTCGTAATCGGTACTAACCAAATTGGTGAGCGTGGTTCGCTGGGTGTACATGGCTTGGAGGTTCATTTGGGCGTGGAAGGGGTCGCCGCTCCAAACCAATGTTCCACCGGGAACCAGGTCAAACTTTTTGTCGATGATGTTTTCCCAAGTGAAGTGGTAGTCTCCTTTGGAGATTTCATAGTTTCCAAAAAGAGTAAAATCGTCGTCTTTGTCGTACGCCATTTTTAGGTTCCCTTTGCCTCGGCCTCGAATCACGTCACCGGCCAATTCATCGAAGATGAGGTGCACTTCGGCATCGGGGGTCGCTTCCAAATCGAGGAAAAAGTTAACGCCTTCCAACGCAACCTTCCGCTGTTTTTTGGAGGCGTTCACCAAGGTGTCTTTCACCAAAAACTGCATGAAATCGGCCGTGTTGGAGTACTCGGTTTCTTCCAAGGGGATCTTCAATAAAGTTCCCTCTTGAGATTTAGCCACCACGTTAAAATCAATCAAACTGATGTGCCCTTTGATGCTGGCTAAGCCGGTGGCAAAGGCGGTTCCATAAAATGCATCGCCGGTGGAAAAAGTGGGAAAATTGTACACCAAAACCTTGTTGGGCTCGCCGTTTTTCTTTTTCTCTGGAATTTCAAGCGTAAGGTTCAAACGGGTGTTTCGAAGGTAATTGTGCAGTACCTTTCCGTTTACTTGGGCAAATCCACCGAAATCGTCGTACAATTTTACCTTGTTGAAGTCTATGGACTCGTCGGTTAACAAAATGGAAATGGGTTTGTTTCCGGTGTTGTACCGAACGTTCATGGCGTCAACCACAAAACTACCCGAATCGATGTTCACCGCCCCAATCAGCAGGGGTTTGTCGAACGTTCCGTACACCTGAATAAATCCGTCGGCATACCCGTGGATGTCGTGCAAATCGGGCGAGAGCACCTTCTCCAACCACCGGGCATCGGTGCGACTCAAAGTAGCCGTCACATCCAATTCTTCTCTCGATTCGTGGAAATCTACAAAACCCTTCACATCCAATTTCGATTGGGTTTCTCGATTGAAAATTTCCCCATCGATGTGAACCGTTTTCTCCAATTTCATCCAATCGGCATCGAAGCGAATGTCGCCATACCGAACCGTATCTACTTTTAGGTTTGAAATCTTTATTTGACCTCTGAGGAACGGATCCTTCAAATAATTCGAAGCCGAAACCTTGATATCGGATTTTCCTTCAACCTGCACTTTGAACGCCTTCAAAAAGTTATTGAGTTGCGCCAAATTGAACTGTTGGGTAATGAAGGTTACGGTGTCCAACGGACTATCTGAAACTTTTCCTGAAATTTGAACAAGCTGGTTGAACGACTTCACCCCCAATTCATGCAAAGTCACTCCTGTACGATCGAAAACGATGGGTTGATCTTGGTAAAATTTCCATAAATCTCCGTTTACGGTAAGGGTAGAATGATCCAAATGAAGAAGGTTCGAGTCGGGAAAAACCACCAACATTCCTTCCAAATTCCCTTGGTTTTTGGAGGGATCTCGAATCAAATCGGAGGTAAATTTGAGGGTGTCGTTGTGAACGAATGCATTGAAATTGGCTGTGGTTAATACGGTGGTATCGTTAACCGTTATGGTATCGGTTTGGAGGGAAATCGACATGCGGTTGGTGTCGGTATTAACCACCACCATTCCCCCTCTCATTCGGGTTCCGCCGGCATCCACGTATGGAATTTGGATGCGGGTTAAACTTCTACCAACGGAAGAACGAACCAACCCGGAACCCTGAAACGGAGCTGCGTGCCACCCGCTAACTTGGGCCAATTGGGCCAACGTTTCCGGCTCTTTTACCCAAAACTTCCAATCGAAACTGGCCGGCGGCAATGCGGCAATGGGATCCAAGTAGGCTGGAACGTGGGGTTCGGCCAAATTATTCGCGTACTTCCATAAATCCAACAACGGAAATTGGCCGGTTACGCTGGCGTTCAGCCAAGTGGATTGGATTCCCACCGAGCGTTTGGCATCGTCCAATCGACTATAAATTTCCAATTCTGGAAGGGTAAAAACCTCTTTGGAACGATGGTAAACCAATGATTTTCCCACCAATTGGCCCAAGAAATCATCGGCATTGCTGCCTTTACCTTGAAACGTAAAATCGCCCGAAATCCATTCTTCTTGTTTCGAAATGCCTAACTTTTGAAGGTCGATTTTGGTGGCTTGAACGACCACGTCGCTGATTTGTTTTGCGGGATCGAGGGCAACATTTCCTTGGACAAAGAATTGCAATCCGGCATCGGATGATTGCAATTTTCCTCGGAAATAGCCTTCTCCAAAATTCCCATCCAACGAAATTCGTTGGTAGTTTTTTCCTTGAAATTCTACTTCGCTCAACGTCCCTTGAACAGGCCCAGATAGAGAGGAAAGGTCTTTTCCGCCTACGTTCATTTTTCCTTGGAAGGTGATTCGTGATAGGGAGGCTTCTTCGGGGAGGAAAGGGGAAAGGTTGAGATTTTCGGTAGATAGATCACCTTGAATTTTCCAACCATTTTTCCAACTGATGTCGGATTTAGAAGTTACTTTTCCCAAGTCGGATAGGAGGAATCCATCGGTTTTTACGGTCGATTCGCGGTAGCTGGCATTTCCTTCGAAGGTGATGTTTCCTAGAGGTTTTGCTTTTTCCGCCCAATCGTTTCGGTTCATTTGGGTGAGCAGTTGGGCGGGATTTAAATCCATTTTTGCCCGAGATGCCTCCACTTGAAGTTGGTTAACATCTTCCCAATTTTTAACCAAAAAATTTCCTGAAATGGCAGGCTTTCCATCCAACACCACCACCAATTTCTTGGCTTTTGCAGAATGGCTCTCCACCACAAAACTTCCCTTTAACAAGGCATTTCGGCGGAATGGAACATCCACTTTTGCCCATTTTTGAAGCCCATTGTTTCGAATATACAACGAATCAAATCGGGCGTCGATGCGTTGTTTTTCACCTTTTCCACTCACCTGAATGGATCCTTTGGCAATGGCCGTGCTCGATCTCAGGTGAATTTTTTTCACCCAAATCCGATCGTCTTGCATTTCTACATCTAGAAATCCGCTTCGGACCACTTCCGACCGATTGATTTCCGTAGAAAAGCGTGAAAGCGTGCCTTTAATTTTTTTACCGATCGACCAATTTTCGGCTTGAAAATCGGTATGGGCCAGAATAAGATCTTTCTGTTGCAGGAGTGGCCCATCGTTCCTTCCCTTAAATCGGTGGTATTCCAATTGAATGCGGCTCCCTTTTACTTTTCCCAAAAGAACCGGAACATCTTTGGTAGTGGTTTTTTTCTTTTTGGAAGATAAAGCTTCAACCAAAAAATCGAAATTGAAGGTTCCTTTCTCGGAGGTTTCTTTCACCCGAATGAGCGCATTTTCCAGATAGGTTGAAGGAAGACTGAGTTGATCTCGAAGCCCCATCCAACTGCCAACTTTGGTATTCAACTTTTCGGCATAGAGGAGGGTGTCGTTCTTTTGATCGAGAATCAAAACTCCCTGAAGGGCGATGCTTCCATCCAATTCAAAGTGCACTTTTTGAACATCGATGCGTGCGCCAACTTGATCGGAAAATTGGGCCAATCCCCAGCGCACGTAGGCGGTTTGAACCGAAGGTATCCACAACGTGCCAAAAAATCCCAAGAAGATCAACGCCAACAAACCCAGGTACGTGCGAACACGCCCGTACCACGGACGGTTTCCTGAATTTTTAATGGGTTGATTTTCAGTCATGTTTGATTACAACTTGGGCAATTAACAAAAATAGGTGTTTCTTTGCAAACGGTTTCCCAATAACTCGTTAAAAATGTCAACAATTCTAGGGATAGAGTCTTCTTGTGACGACACTTCTGCCGCTGTGTGGAAGGACGGAAAAATCGTTAGTAACGTTGTCGTTTCCCAAGAAATTCATCAAAAATGGGGAGGCGTTATTCCCGAGGCGGCCAGCCGAAACCATTTGCAAAATATTGCTCCCGTGGTGAAGGAAGCGATGGCTCAAGCGAGATGCGAATGGAGCGATTTATCGGCCATTGCTTTTACCAAAGGCCCCGGTTTGATGGGCCCATTGTTGGTGGGCGGACAATTTGCGAAAGGATTAGCCCAAGCGTTGAACATTCCTCTTGTTGGGGTTAACCACATGAAGGCCCATATTTTAGCCCACTTGATTGAAGATCCCAAGCCCGACTTTCCTTTCCTTTGTTTAACGGTTTCGGGCGGACATACGCAATTGGTTTGGGTGAAATCGGCCGTAGAAATGGAGGTGCTGGGAGAAACGTTGGACGATGCTGCGGGGGAGGCGTTCGATAAGATGGCCAAGTTGATTGGTTTGCCCTATCCTGGTGGGCCACACCTTCAAAAATTAGCAGAAAACGGCAACCCCAAGGCCTTCGCTTTTACCATTCCTCAAACGCCCGGATTGCAGTTCAGTTTCAGCGGATTAAAAACACAAGTGATGGTATTTTTGCAGAAACAAGGACCCGGATTTTTATCGGAAAATGCGGCCGATTTTGCGGCCTCCATTCAATTTACGATTATTGAAATTTTGATGCGAAAATTGAAGAAAGCCATTGTTGAAACGCAAGCCAAACGCATCGCTTTGGCGGGAGGCGTATCCGCCAACGGACCCCTGCGTTTGGCCTTTATGGAGTTAGCGAAACATCAACATTGTGAAGCATATATTCCTGCTTTTCAATTCTGTACCGATAATGCCGGGATGATTGCTTGCGCCGGTTTTGAGTTGTGGAAAGCACAAATTTTTGAGGATTTATCGTGCAGTTCCGACCCGCGTTTGAAATTTTAAGCAACCCCTTCAAAAAAAATGGTCTTTTAAAACAATTTTAATGAACGAAAGTTCCTAAATTGTGACTTTAAAAACCAACCCAATCATGAAAACAAAAAAGTGGATCATTGCCCTTTTTGCGGCATCACTTTTCGGCTATTCCAATGCCGATGAATTGCATCACGATGCCTCGGTAACGTTTTATGCTCGTGGAAGCAAGCCCACTCCTAAAATTCAACGGGAGATTTCGGAAGCTGCCGAGTGGAAGAATTTTCAGATGAACCACGGAAATTGGTGGGCGAGTTTCAATGAAGACAACCGTTTGCCCCACCGCGCATTCGGACGTGGAATCCGCGTAGCGGGATATACTCCCGTTCAGCGCGCCGAGTCGTTTATCCAAAATAACTTGGAAGCCTTGGGCATGAAAAATGTTCAGCTTAGCGCTCCCAAAATTACCATCAACCAAAAACACGATTTCGTTGATTACACCCAAATGCACCAAGGCATTGAAGTTTGGAACAGCCGTTTAATGATTCAAATGAGTAGAACGGGAGAAGTGATTTGTTTCGGAGCCGATGTGTATCCCCAAATTTCCATTTCTACTGCTCCTCAAAAAAGCAACGCTCAACTAGTGGCATCTGCCAAAGAAAACGTTAGTGGAAAAGTGGTAAAAGAGAGCTTGGGCGATTTGAAAATCATCGCTATCCCCGGCGGAACTTTCGCTTTGGTGAAAGAAATCACCATTTCAACCGAAGATCATTTAAAGGTTCCATCCAAATGGTACACCTTGGTGGATGCTCATACCGGAAAAGTATGGTACCGCCAAGACCAAATTAGCCATGTTACTAAACAATTGGTCGTGATGGGGCGGGTTTCAACCAATGCTTTTGTGAATCCACTTCAATCGAAAGCACTACCTCATTTGTGGATCGAAAACGGTTCCTTGGTGAACTTTAGCGATTCAACCGGAATGTTCAACATTCCAAACATCAACGCACCAACCTCATCCACCATTCGTTTGAAAGGGAAATATGCTTCCGTACAAATTGGTGGAACCTCGGGAAGAACACCTGCATTTTCCCATACCCTTCAACCAAATACAACGGTTGATACCCTGTTTTTTGACGGTCGTGGAACCGCTCCCGATACTGCTTCCATGGATGCTGTTTTCAGTTATTACCACGTGAACGTAGTTCATGATTACATGAAAGGATTTTATCCAACCTTCAATCGAATGGACAACGCCCTTCCAACCAACATCGACCTAACTTCAGGAACGTGCAATGCATTTTACGATGGGTCATCCATTAATTTTTACCGACAAGGCGGTGGTTGCCCTTCTTACGCTTTGATTGCAGATGTAATTTACCACGAATACGGTCACGGAATTAACGATAAGTATTACCAAAATGGTGGATTTACTTTCCAAAATGGTTCGATGGGAGAAGGATATGCAGATTTATGGGCGATGGGAATTACCGCAGATCCTGTGGTTGGACGTTCATCTTCTTTAAATCAACCCGCATCTTATATCCGTCGTTACGATTTAGCACCAAAAGTTTATCCTCAAGATTTAGTTGGTCAAGTTCACGCCGACGGTGAAATCATTGCTGGCGCATGGTGGGACGTTAGCGTGAACATGGGAAGCTTGCAGCAGATGATGCGTTTGTACGCGGAAACCTTCGACGCACACCCCAACGGTCCAACCGGAAACGAAGGCGAAGTGTACACCGATGTATTGATCGCAGCTTTGTTGGCCGACGATAACGACAATAACATCAGCAACGGAACACCCAACGACGCATCCATCATTCGCGGATTCGCGCGCCACGGATTAACCTTGCTTACTTCCGTAGATTTGATCCACATGTCGGTTGACCAAGCTGCCAGCGCAGCACCCATTAACCTCACCGCTACCTTTTTGTACGCCGGAAGCAATACCAGTTTCCCTTGGAATACTTACTTGGCCGGTGCGAAAGTGATTTACCGCGTTAACCAACAAAACCGTTGGGACACCACCAACTTAACCGCTTCTGCTACCCAAGGCGTTTACAACGGAAATATCCCCCAGCAATCGGCTGGAACTGTTATTTCGTATTACATTGCCGGCAGCGATATTTTTGGCAATCTTTCCAATATCCAACCCAACGGCTTATCCAATTTACCTTATTTTACCCTGGTTGGATATACCAATAAACGAACCGAAGATTTCGATGTTGTGCAATCAATTGGATGGCAGGAAGGTCTCCCCTCAGACAATGCCGCAACCGGAATTTGGGAGTTTGGTACACCCGTTGGATCTTTCCTAACCCCGAATGACCCCAATTCCATTGTTCAAGCAGATCAAGATGCAACTTCCGGAACTGGAAGAGATTGTGCCATTACGCAAAATGCTCCAAATCCTTCTTCCCCTGCAGGAACAGCCGACATTGATGCTGGTGTGACCACTTTAAAATCGCCTGCTTTCGATTTGTCTGCTTACGTTCAACCGGTGATCACGTACAAACGTTGGTTTACCAACGGACAAGGAGCGAATCCTGGAAACGATCCTTGGATTGTTGATATTTCTAACGATAATCAAACTTGGGTTTCTGTTGAAAGAACCTATGCTACCGACCGAAATTGGAGAAGAAATGCCATTCGCGTTCGCGATTATGTAACTCCAAATGCTACCGTTTACCTTCGTTTTCGCGCTTCGGACAGTACTTTAACCGGAAGCAACAACGGACAAAGCTTGGTAGAAGCGGGCGTTGATGATGTTGGTTTCTACGATTTGAATTCATTAGGAGCCGTACAACTTGATGGGTTGATGGGCATTTCTTTGTTCCCCAATCCGTCTAAAGATTTCGCGACCTTGAGTTTTGAAACCAATCAATCGCAACACGCTATGGTGAAAATTACCGATGCCGCCGGGCGATTGATCGAAGCCAATCACTTGGGATTGCTTGCAGTTGGAAAACACAACTTCCAATTGAAAGGCGACCGCCTTCCGGCAGGAGTTTACCATGTAACCCTCGAAAGTGGTTTGGGAATCGCCAAAACCCTTTCTTGGATGATCACCAAATAATTCGAATAACGAAAAAAAAGGGAGGCCGTCGGCCTCCCTTTTTTTATGCTTTCTTGTGGTGATGGGGATGTTTTCGGAACCGTCGGAAAACTTGGTTGCGAAGAAGGGCCAAAAATTGATGGTACTCGAAAGGACGACGAGCGGAGTGCAAATTCATGGCTTTCACCGATAAGTAGATGCCCAGCAACAACGAGCCGAAAGCTCCACCCCAAATGCCCGGCTGCCATCCGATGAAAATAAAACTGTCGTAAATTCCATGAAATATGGTTGCAGCAAGTAGGCCAGAAATGGCAAGCAAGCGGCGGTCTTTTAAGGCAAATCGACTCACGCCCATAAAGTACCCCATTAGGATGGCAAACGTTGCGTGAGCTGGAACCGCGGTTAACATTCGAGTGAGTGCCAAATTTACCTTCATGGAGGTATTGAACACGTAATACATGTTTTCCAGGGTCGCAAACCCCATGCTTACCGCTAACGAATACACAATGAGGTCGTAAGGTTCTTTCACTTCCCGATCGTAAAAAGCCACCCAACGAACAAAGAGGTACTTGCTTAATTCCTCCACAAAGCCCACCAGCAAAAACGCTTTAACCACATCTCCGGCAATACCGCCAAACCTTAGCCACGGTAAGTATTCCCGTTGAAGTAGGGTAATGGCAAGCGTTACAAAAAGACTCGCCACCCCCAACGAGAAGTAACGAATCACTTTGCTCACGGCCGTTGGGGTTCGGTCACGCTGATACACCAGCATCAATATCACTTGGGCCGGAGCTAGAATGAGGGTAAGAACGATGAAGAAAAATCCGCTCACTTCAATCCTTCTTTTTCTTTGACCGATTTAGGTAGTGCATCAATGGGAAGAAGTACAGAAATGGTGTTCATTCGGGCGTACGACTCGCTCACGTAAACGTGGCCCTTCAATTCAGAAATTTCGCCCCACGAATTTTTGATCACAAAATATTTTCCACCTTTTTGGTCCTTCACCATGCCCGTGAGGTGCATCAAAT
This sequence comes from Bacteroidota bacterium, assembly GCA_947459245.1. GTDB lineage: Bacteria > Bacteroidota > Bacteroidia > UBA7662 > CANHCV01 > CANHCV01. The sequence goes on along the minus strand of CANHCV010000008.1, from coordinate 44,812 downwards.
GATCGTCTTGGGTGTTTAATTTCATGAATTCTTCTTGACGCTTCTCTTGGGTTACCACCATCGAGGTAGAGGGTTCTTCCCACATCTTCTTGGCATCTTCACCAGAATATTCACTCCATGATTTTTCAGGTTGAAGCGCCAACCCTTTGCCCGCATTGAATCCTTTGTTGCTCACGTCGGCGTCCCAGGTAACGGAATAACCGTTCTGAACAGCATGTTCTACGGCACCCATCATTTCATCCAAAGGCAAATTGTAAAAACTACCATTGGAGAAATTATCGGGAACTTCCAAAACAAAAGATTGGTAGAAGGGATGATGAGAGAACGACGTTAAACTGATGTATTTCTTCGGATCGAAGCCCATGAAATCGGCAAATTGTTTGGGCGTGTAACGCTTCCCTTGAAAGTCAAACGACTCAGGAACAGCGCCCAAGTAAGCGTCGAGCACCCTTTGGGTGGCCTCCAACCAATGTCCGCTGATGCTTCCTGGATTGGAAGCGGCGTACACCTGAGCCATGGCTTGAAGAACTTTCTCCAATTCATCGTGGTTGTGCGTAGCTCCTTTTTTTCCAGAATAGGCACTTTCGGGCATCAAGCCAAACTCTGCAGCAGCGGCAATTTGATCGTGCGCCAAGGCCCCTTGAGAAAAATTGGCCTTCCCTTGGCGCAAAATGTAATTCCGCATTTTCTGTTCGTAAATCTTCCGAACGATGAACATTTCACTTAAATCAACGGAAGGTTTTCCGTTTCGAAGAAACTCCGACTCCAAGAAACTGCTGGTGCTAAAGCTCCAACACGTTCCCGTTTGATCTTGAGATTTTACAGGAGTTTCAGCAATTTTCTTAACTTCAGAAAATTGGTACCCGCGCAAGGTTTGGGCAGAGATCTGGAACGAAAGTCCGATCAAGATGCCACCAAAAAAAATTCGCTTCATCGTTGTTATTTGATGAAGCGAATTTACACGTTTTAGGCGGTAGAATTTATTCTACGATGAATTTCATGCTGCGGTTTTGATTTCCATCTTTCCAATTCAAGAAATAAATTCCTTTGGACAATCCTTTGATGGAAATGCCTTCCCCTTGGTTCCAATTTTGACGAAGCATGGTTTTGCCTTCAACGTTCAAAATGCTAAGAGAAGTATTTGCTTGCAAGCCCGTAACAAATAGCACGTCGTGAGCAGGATTAGGATAAAGTGAAATCAATTGTCCACCCATGTTTCCAGCTGATAAGCTGTTGTAAACCACATTGTTTCCAGATGTTGTAGTGTCTGGGCGGCTGCCGTAAAGGGCTTTGGTGGTGTACTGGTAGATGGCTTCTGCACGAACATCGGTATCAATAAATTCGGTATTCTGAGCTACCCAAGAACGCACTTGAGATGCTGTGGAGATGCTGGTGGGTTTCGCCAATGAATGAATCAAAGAATCTTGACCGTTGTTCACTTTTCGGTAGATCAATATGCCTTGGAAAGCATTCCAACGACGAAGAATGGAAGCATCAACGGTTGGGTCTGGACGGAATTTGGAAGAAGTATCAACCAAAACATCCCAGCTGATTTTGTAACCATTGGAAACGCGCTGAATGGGTTTCAAACGAGCGGGTTGAGCGGTAGGCTGTGGATAAACCTGCACCCAAATGATGGTGCGGGATTGAGCGTAATTCGGACAAACTCGATCTCTGGCGGTAAAGATGAAAGGAATCATTTTAGGAGATGTTGCTCCTGCTGCTGAAGCCACCCACGCAAGTTGAACGGACGCAGTACGGTGATTTTTTTCACCCAAACCAACACTGTCGTTGCGTTCGGTCATCCAAACGGCATTGGGGGTGTTGGTTCCATTAACGGTTGATTGTGCTAAAACTGGAGAATTTACCGCGAAAAGTACGGTATCTCCAACGGTTCCAGGAATCCAATCGTTTGCAATTCCTTGCAACATCAAGGTATCTCCTTCGAACATCGGAATAACGGTTCCGTTGTAAACCGGTACGTTTCCAGCCGAAACATTGATTTTTGGCGAACGATTTGAACCGCCCAATAACCCAGTATTTACAACCGAAACGTGAACATCGCGGTAAATTTCGGCGATTTTTTGTCCATCACGGTAGGCATCAACACGAACGCATAAAACGTGAGCGCCAACGGTAACTGCACGAAGCGCAATCATTCCAGAAACAGGATCAATGCCGTTTCCGTTGGAAGCGATGATTCCCGACATTGGATTCTGGATTGTAAAACCATTGGTGTAAGCACAAGGTGAATTAGGGCCACTCCATGGCACATCAAAAGAATACGACAAAGAATCGAAATCAGCATCGGTAGAAGCAAATGAAAGAGAGGCCGTATCAATTTGGCTCAAATTCAACAAGTATTGCGAATTTCCAAAAAAGGAAGGAGAAGCATCTTTTAATGAAGAAGGTGAAACCACTTGTCCGTTCGCATCCGTGTAGGAATACATTTTTGAACGAAGCGTAAGATCCATGCAACCCGAATTGTTCAACATTTGGCGGCAACAAGGTAAACCTGTAGATTGAATGAGGTAGCCGCCAACGGGTGGAGCAGCGGTAATTTGAATCGGAGCCGATTCGTAAACAAGAGCAGAACGAGAGCCACTAGGACCGGTTGCGGTATTGGCCGGACTTCCGCAAGCAATGGCTGTTGCACCACCGCAGTCGGGAGTGATGTCGTAAGCACGAACAAAGTTTACCGGAATGGAAGCATTGGCAGGGATGTTCGAAGACAAGGTAAAACTGGAATTATTCATCGCGATTCCATTGCAATCACGGAAAATGGTCATTCTAAAAACGGTACCTGCCGAGGTAGAATACCAAGTAATGTCGCCACCGGTAAGGTGAGATGCCATGGATTGGAGGGAGAAAAATCCCATCAACAATGCCAACGTACAACGAGTAATTTTTTTCATGTTTATTTGGTTTGACATAAAGATAAGGTGAATAGGATTTTGTTGCGTCATGTGAAATTTTCCTTTGAAAATGACAAACCTAACTTTCGAACGTTCCGCTGGGCAATGCAACTTGGTTTTTCCAATAAGTCGGGATACCGAACTTGTGATAACTTGTAAGGAATCCCTTGAACCACCTTTCGACTAGTGGAGTCGCGTGAATCGGTCAGGGGTCAAGGTTTGGAACCACTTAGGGGCAAGATCCGGTCCTCGAGCCCTCCCTGACTTTATCCCGACGAATGTCGGGGCACCCCTTCAAGCTCGGTCAAAAGTAGCACAATCTCCCAGAATAGCCGTTTTTAAACGTTTATAAACGTTTATGAAACGGATAACTCACAGAAATCAGCCAACCTTTGTGCATCAAAAAAAAGATATGCTGAATAGAATGTTTGCTGCAGCGGTTCATGGCGTTCATGCCCTGCCCATTACCATTGAGATTGATGTTTATGGAGGTGATTTCGGATATACTTTGGTGGGATTACCGGACAAATCGGTTCAAGAATCGAGGGAGCGAATTGCGGTTGCGTTTAAAAACAACGGGTTTCAGTGGCCTCGGCAGAGAGTTTCCATCAACATGGCTCCAGCTGATGTGAGGAAGGAAGGATCTTCCTACGACCTTCCCCTCGCGCTTGGTATTTTACGAAGTTCGGGGCAAGTTCATTGGGCGCTGGATGAACGTTGGTTGGTGATGGGGGAATTGGCTTTGGACGGTAGCCTAAAACCCGTGAAGGGCATTCTTCCCATGGCGGTCCTAGCGAAAGAAATGGGGTTCTCGGGAATGATTATTCCTTCTGAAAATGCAGCCGAGGCCGCCTTGGTGGAGGGGTTGTTCATTCGGCATGCTGCCAACCTTAAATCCATCGTTCGTTTGGTGGAAGATGCCGAGGCAGAACCGAATGCGATACCGTTCCCTACTGAAACCGAAGAAACCACTTTTCCTGAATTTTCCGATTTTTCGGAAGTTCGTGGACAAGAATCGATCAAGCGGGCCTTGGAAATTGCAGCGGCCGGTGGCCACAATGCGCTTCTGATTGGCCCGCCTGGAGCGGGAAAATCCATGCTGAGCAAGCGATTGCCCTCGATTCTCCCGCCCATGTCGATGGAAGAATCGTTGGAGAGTACGAAAATCCATTCGGTTTCTGGAAAACTCTCTGGGAAGGTTTCCCAACTCATTACCCAACGCCCGTTTCGCAGCCCTCATCACACGGTTTCGGCCATCGGATTAATTGGTGGGGGATCGGTGCCTCAACCCGGAGAAATTTCATTGGCCCACCACGGGGTTTTGTTTTTGGACGAATTGCCCGAATATCCAAGAACGGTTTTGGAGGTATTGCGGCAGCCGTTGGAAGATCGGAAAGTGTGCATCACTCGTGCGCGGATGTCGCTGGAATATCCGGCCAACTTCATGTTGGTGGGGTCCATGAATCCTTGTCCGTGTGGATACTTCAATCACCCCACCAAGCGTTGTTCATGCTCGCCGGAAACGGTTCGAAAGTATTTGAATCGCATCAGCGGGCCTTTGTTGGACCGGATCGATTTGCACGTGGAGGTAACTCCGGTTTCGTTCGACGAGTTAACGGCACCTCCACAAGCCACGTCCGAGCCCAGTGCAGCGATTCGGGCGAGGGTAGTTCGGGCGAGGCAGGTGCAATTGGCCCGGTTGAGGCATTCGGGAGTGTTCGCGAATGCACAGATGAGCAGTTCCCAAACCAAGACCCACTGCAGGTTGGATGCGGGCAGTTTGGGATTATTGAAGAATGCGATGGAGAAATTGGGACTTTCTGCCCGGGCCTACGATCGGATTTTGAAGGTAGCGCGCACGGTTGCCGATTTGGATCAATCGGAATCGATTCGGGCGGTTCACTTGGCCGAAGCCATCCAATTCCGAACGTTGGATCGGGAGGATTGGGGGCTGAGGTGAGGGAAGAAAAAGAAAATAATACCCTATCGGGTACGAAATCACGATCATTTGAATTTTTTATACCCGATAAGGTACAGTTATGATATTTTTTATTACATTTGTACCCTTAAGGGTATAAAATGAGTACAACAATTGCTACATTTATTAAAGAAAGAAGAAAGCAACTCAAGCTTACACAGCCAGAATTGGCCGAAAGAGCTGGTGTGGGGCTTCGCTTTGTGCGTGAATTAGAGCAAGGGAAACAAACAGTTCAACTGGACAAAGTGAACCAGGTATTGGCCTTGTTTGGAAGTGAATTAGGTGTTATTCCAAAAAGTGAATCATGAGACAAGCACAAGTATATTACAAAAATGAATTTGCAGGCATCATCCATTAATCGGATGAAGGCTTTCTATTTCAATATAATGCTGAGTATTTGGCTAACGTAAATTCCAAACCAGTAAGTCTAACTTTACCCTTGCAACAAAAAGCATTTTCGAGCAAAGTTTTATTTCCATTTTTTGATGGTTTAATTCCAGAAGGATGGCTTTTAAGTATAGCCCTCAATAATTGGAAAATTAAGCCGAGTGATCGCTTTGGATTATTATTAACCCTGTGCAAGAATAGCATTGGTTGTGTATCTATCATCTCAAATGAAAAGGAATCATGAGCAAGTGTTTATATTGTTATCGAGTTTTAGAGAATGATCTGCACGATTATCATCCTTCTTGTATAAAAAAATTATTTGGTACACCCCAAGCTCCTGTTATTGATTTTGACTTGCAACAGTTAGAAGAGCTCGCCAAACAAATCGTCATTCAAAGCAAAGCGATTACCGGCGTACAACCCAAGCTGTCTCTTAATGTTGAGAAGCACAAAAATGAACCTTCAAGATTAACCATTGTGGGCTTTCATGGCGATTTTATTTTAAAGCCTCCAACCTTCCAATTCAAAGAGCTTCCAGAGAATGAAGATGTTACCATGCATTTAGCTGAATTAGTAAAAATAAAGACAGCCAAGCATGGATTGATTCGATTAAAATCAGGAGAATTGGCTTATATAACCAAACGTTTTGACAGAAACAAAGGTGATAAAATTGCAGTAGAAGATTTTTGTCAATTGAGTGAAAACCTAACGGAACACAAGTATCGAGGCTCAATTGAAATGGTTGGGAAATTGGTCTATACGTTTTCCAAGAATCAGGGATTTGAAGCACAGCGACTTTTTGAAATCGTATTATTCTGTTACCTCACTGGCAACGCAGACATGCATTTGAAAAATTTCTCTCTTATTGAAAATTCTTTAGGAGAATTTGAACTCTCACCTGCCAATGATTTACTGAACACAGCCATTGTGATGCCGGAAGACAAAGAAGAATCAGCACTCACCATCAATGGTAAAAAGCGCAAATTGAATCGAAACGATTTCCAAGTATTGGCCACATCTCTGAAAATCAATAATAAATCACTCGAGGCTATTTATGTAAGATTTGAATCCATTTTACCCACTTGGCTTTCATGGATTGATCAAAGTTTTTTAACTGAGGAATTTAAGGATGAGTATACTCATTTAATAACTGATAGATTTAAGAAATTGAATGAATAATTCATGTTTCCCAAGCAAAAAGAAAAAATCCAAAACAAAATCGCTAAAATAAAGCGTACACTTGCCGCAGAGAAAAGACGATGGGGCTGTACCGATGATACTCTATTCCCACGATAGAAATAGTAGATTAACCCCGTCAAATGCTGTGGGAATTAGGTGCTTGCAACCCGTTACTTTCCGATACAAAACCGCGTAAAAATCGATTCCAACAAATCGTCGGTGGTGATTTGACCGGTGATCAACCCCAGTTGGAACAAGGCTTCCCGAATGTCGGCCGCCAAAAGCTCCCCACCAACGCCCAAATCCAAGGCGGCCGTAACCCGATCCAACGCCTCATCGGCTTTTTTCAAAGCCTCGTAATGACGAACGTTGCTTACCAAAGCTCCATCGGTTTTCTGAGCTAACGACTGCCGCAATAATTCGGCCTTCAACACATCCAATCCCCAACGCTCCTTGGCCGAAATGACCAACTGATCATTCATCATCGTACCAGCGCTCAAGGCGTATTGATCAGCCTTGTTTCTCAACGCAATGACGGTTTTCCCCGCAGCTTTCATCTCCGACCCCAATCGTTCCTTTAATCCAGCATCTTCGGTTCCGTCCATCACCCACAACACCACGGTTGCCGACTTTAGTCGTTCCAAAGTTCTCTCAATGCCCATGGCTTCAACCACATCCACCGTGTCTCGATAACCCGCCGTATCAATAAACCGAAATCCAATTCCGTCAATGTGCAGAACTTCTTCAATCACATCCCGCGTGGTACCCGGAATGTCGCTCACCAAAGCGCGCTCTTCATTTAAAAGGGCATTCAATAACGTACTCTTTCCAGCGTTGGGCATCCCCACAATGGCTACCGGAACGCCTTCTTTCAAGGCATTTCCCCACTGAAATCCCTGCATCAGCTCTTGCATTCGAGTTCTGATCTTTTCTATCAAACGAAGCAGAGCCGAGCGATCGGCAAACTCAACATCTTCTTCCGAAAAATCCAATTCCAATTCAATCAAACTCGCAAACTGAATCAATTCATCCCTCAAAATGGCGATGTCATGCGACACCCCTCCGCGCAACTGACTCAACGCCAAATCTTTTTGAGCATCGCTGTCGGCCGCAATGAGATCCGCCACCGCCTCCGCTTGTGCCAAATCGAATCGACCATGGGCGAAGGCACGCATGGTGAATTCGCCGGGACCAGCCAATGTGGCTCCCTCTTGAATGAGGCGTTCTAAAATTCGTTTCAAGAGAAACGGCGAACCGTGCCCCGAAATTTCGGCGCTATCTTCTTTAGTGTAACTTTTAGGAGCCTTAAATACCGCCACCATGACCTCATCAATCAAGGTAGAACCGTCGGTAATCCATCCGTAATGCACGGTATTTCCGGGCACTTCTTCCAAGTTGGTTCCTTTGAAACATCGGTTCAACACCTTCAAACATCCCGCCCCGGAAAGGCGAATTACCCCAATGGCCGATCGGCCGGGCGGGGTGGCAAGTGCAGCGATAACAGATTGACTCATGCCACAAAGGTAAAACTCAGGAACCGCCTTTCGACCAGGCTCATGGACCACCCTTCGACGGGCTCAGGGACCACCCTTCGACGGGCTCAGGGACCACCCTTCGAGAACCACAGGAAGCGAGGCAATTCCGGTGCCAGTGGTTCTCGAAGGCACCCATATTATCTGCCTCATTTTAAAACAAAAAATCAATTTGGGGACTACGTCCCTCCCCTCCCCAGAAGTAAAGATAGGGTTTGGAAAATGGCTAGTCGTATTGAAACGTTTATAAACGTTTCAATACGACTAATGGGAGAAAAATCCGTAAATTACACTTGGGTAGGGGGCGGAGGTCCCTGAGCTTGGTCGAAGGGTAGCCCCCGTTTGCTGGAGTCATCAGCATGCATTTTGAATATTTTCGCGGCCTTTATTAGTTGATAAATAGGAATTTTTGTTCGCTTCGATGGAAGATTATTGCTCCGTAGTTTCAGGACATGACCTGAAACTACCTCGACGCTCGTCAAAAGGTGGCGACCCTTGGGGAAACGGTGTTTTTTTGAAAATTATTCCACGTATTTCATCCAATTGCAAATCCCCAAACGGGAAACGTTTATAAACGTTTCAGTCATTGACATTTTGGAAGAGAAAATTTAGCTTTGTGCATGGGGAGGTCCCGAAGCATTTCGGGATAAAATACGTGGTCCTTGAGCTCGTCGAAAGGTGGCGGCCCCCTGGGGAAACGAAGTTTTTTATAAATTCAACGTCAACTTCCCATCATTTCCACCTACAAAATTGGAATTGTTCTCCCATTCTCTAAACCGCGTGAACGATTGGACTCATCCTTTCTTTATCGGCGAATGAGGGCAACCTTTTCCATTTTTTTCGTCCAAATACCAATATTAATTTTTTGTTAACCCCAATTTTGGTATTTTTGAGAACAATGAAAGTGCTTTTTTCTTCTTTTTGCCTCGGCCTCCTCGCTTTTGGATTGTCCTCCTGCGCCAAAGAATCGGGAACCGGTGGTTTCGCATCCGTTTCGGGAGTAGTTTGGACCCAAGATTGGGACAATACCTTTTCCATCATCAATTCGGAATATCCAGCCATGGACGAAGACGTTTATTTGATGTACGGCGATGATTCCATTCCCAGCGAGGACGTGAAAACTTCGTACAACGGCTGGTTTACTTTCCCTTTTTTGCAACCCGGAAAATATTCGTTGTACGTGTATTCCAATCGGTACGTAACGCCTGGGAATACCAATAAAATTGAACCCGTTTTGATTCCGTTTGAAATAAAGGAACAACGGGAGAAATTAATTCTAGATACCATCATCATTAAAAGATGATTGATTTACCGATCGATTCGTTTTCTCCCATTGGTTTGGACCAGTTGGGCAAGTCCGACCTCATGTCGAGGGTCGATCGGAAATACTATTTCCCTTTGCATTTTCTTCCTGAAATGTTGAAGGAGATGGTTCCCCATTACCACTTGTTGGAAGTTGGCGGAGTTCGATTGAACACCTACAAAACCCTTTATTTCGATACCGAAAAATTGGATTGTTTTGTGCAACATCACCGTGGAAACGGCCACCGGTACAAAGTAAGGCACCGCACCTATGTGGAGTCTCAACTGGGTTTTCTCGAAGTAAAGTTGAAAAACAACAAGGGAAGAACCATCAAGGATCGCATCAAGTTGGAGCAACCGACCTTAGGCGACGATTTTTCATCGGCCTTCGTCCAAACCAAAACCCCATTTCAAACGGCCGACCTTCGACCCTCCATTTGGGTAGAATACCAGCGCTTAACGTTGGTTGGAAAATATCAACAAGAGCGCGTAACCCTGGATTTACAACTTTCCTTCTCCAACGAAAATCAGAAAAAAGCATTTCCCGACATTGTTATTGCCGAGGTCAAACAAGACCGGCAGTGTCCGTCGCCCTTTGTTCGGTTGATGCAGAAGCACCACATTCGTTCCGGGGGAATTAGTAAATACTGTTTCGGCATCATGTCGCTTTATCCTGGAGTCAAATCCAATCATTTTAAAAACAAACTTCACCTCCTTAAAAAAACAACTCATGGATTTATTGCAAATCGCTAACGAAGAAGTCCTTTCCGCCTCCGCCGATATTTTTGATAAACTTTCCAAGAAATTTTTCATTCGTTTGGTCATCGATCTTTCTTCGGTGATCATTCTCATTCGCTTCATTTATTTTCAGGTGTACAAAACCAAGGATCTGTTTTTCACCTACATCATTTTCAACCTCATCATTTTCCTCCTATCCTTTTCTTTAAACAAGGCAGAACTATCGATGGGTGCAGCATTCGGGCTTTTTGCTGTGTTTAGCATGCTTCGTTACCGCACCGAAGACATTTCCATCAAAGACATGAGTTACCTTTTCTTGTCGATTGCCTTGGGAGTTTTGAATGCGGTAACCAAAGGAGGATGGGAAGAGTTAAGCACCATTTCGGCCATTATTCTGTTGATTACCTGGTTGTTGGAAAGCAGCTGGTTGATGAAAAAGGAAAGCTCCAAAGTTATTTTCTACGACCAAATTGAATTGATTCCAACTGAAAATCACGAACAACTGATGGCCGATATCCGATTGAGAACCGGCATTCCCGTTCACCGGGTTTTGGTGCAGAAGATAGATTTCCTTCGCGATTCTGCACAAATTCGAATCTATTACTACGAAAAATGAGATGGATTGGATTGATTCTTGGATGTTGCTTTTTACTGGGCAACGTGCATGCACAAAACTCCGATGCCGGGGCATGGTTTTCTGCTTCCCTAAGCCATAAATGGAATAAAAAATGGTCCTCCGAATTGGAATCTCAAATCCGGTTGGATCAAAACATATCGCATGTTAATCGAGGTTTTGAGGAGTTTTCCTTGGAATACCGCCCGGTGAATGCCTTGAGAATTTCCGGACACTACCGGGCGACTTGGGTGAACGAGGGCAACTTCCGAAGCCGAACATTTTTCGATCTTGCATACAAACCGAATTTCGGAAAGATTTCACCTTTTTTCCGAATGAGGTACCAAAACCAATTTTCAGATTTCAACCGAGAAACCGTTTTAAACAGCAACAATAAATTCATCCGCAATAAATTTGGACTTGCCTGGGACTTGCCTAAAAAGTTCAGCGCATCCGCTTCAATTGATACTTGGTACAACCTTACTTCCGCGTCTCGGCAAATGGAGAACTTTCGATATTTCCTCGGCATCGAAAAAGAATTGAACAAGAAAAGCGCTGTTGAATTGGGTTATCAGATCGATTGGGAAGTCAATCAAAGAAATCCAGCCCGAACCTACGTGGTTTACTTGGGTTGGAAACATAAAATTTAAGTTCCTTCTTCTTTTTAAAACTTATTTTTGGAAGATGGAAACCTTCAATCCTTCAGTAAATCTCTATTTGATTCAAGGATGCATGCGATGCAAATACGGCGCAACACCCGATTGCAAGGTGCACCGTTGGGGAGATATTTTAGAAGCTTTACGGCAAATTCTTTTGGATTGTGGCTTGGTTGAGGAATTCAAATGGAGTCATCCTTGTTACTCGTCCAATAAGAAAAACATTGCCGTTTTAGGCGCCTTCAAGGAATACGCCTCCATCAATTTTTTCAAAGGCGCCCTTCTCACCGATCCCGACCACCGATTAACCCAACCCACCGAAAACTCTCAGTCGGGAAGGCAATACCGATTCACCCACGTTTCCCAGGTTTGGGAACAAGAAGATGTTATCAAATCCTTCATTTTTGAAGCAGTAGAATTGGAGGTTGCTGGAAAAAAAGTGCCGGTGAAGAAACACGAAGACTACGAACTTCCCGCCGAATTGAAAGAGGTGCTCCAACAAGATCCCTCATTCGCAGCCGCCTTTTATGCCCTCACCCCCGGCCGCCAACGGAGTTACTTTTTGTATTTCGCTCAGGCCAAACAGGCGGCCACCCGATTCTCTCGCATTGAAAAATCCCGAGATCGGATCTTCAACGGAAAAGGTTGGAATGAACTTTAATGAATAAAAAGAAAGGGGTTGATTCGAAAATCAACCCCTTTCCTTTGATGGATTATTTTTTACTTATCCTCTCCTCCGGTACGGCCTTCAAACAAGCTTCCTGCTCCTTTGGAGTCTTCTTCTCCGGAAACGCGCTTGTATTTGATGTTGCCTTCAAAATCAGAACCCAATACTTCCAATTCTGTACGACGGTTCAATTGGAACAACGCCTCTTGCTTGTCTTTCGGCTGACTCAAGATGAAGGCCTCGGTAAGCAATTCCATTTTTCCATTGACCAAAGCGGTGTAAGGCTTCTGTTCTCCCAATCCTTTAGGAACCATTCGTGCAGAATCAATTCCATTGGTGATGAGGAAATTAACGACAGACTGAGCACGCGCTTGAGAGAGCGAATCGTTGTAGCGATCGGTTGCGCGTGAATCGGTGTGAGAGTAAATTCCAATTCTTAAATTGGGCGATTTACGCATCAAATCAACCAAGATGTTCAAGCTTTTTTCCGACTCTGGGCGCAAATTGGCGCTGTTCAAATCGTACAGAATGTCTTCCAAAACGATGGTTTGTGGTGGAATTGGAGCAATGCCGATGGTCAATTCAAAATTCTTGGAGAATTCTTCATTTTTAGATGAAACGCTTCCGGTATTTCCGAAGTATTTATCCTTGTTAACCAACAAAGCATATTCGGTGTTCGATTTCAGCTTGAATTTGATTTGTCCTTTTTCATCGGTCATTCCATCGCGGAAAGAAGAATCAGGCAACAAATACAATTTCAAGGTTGCATTGGGAAGAATTTTTCCGGTAGAATCGTCCTTTACTGTTACGAGAAGGTTGAATTCCAAGGGCGTAATTTCCCATTCCCAAACGTCGAATCCACCTTTGGTTCCTTCGCGATTGGATGATAAAAATCCGCGAGAGAAGGATGGGTTAGCGATGTAATAGATATCATCTGCAGTGGAGTTGATGGGCAGCCCAACGTTTTTCGGAGCCGACCAGCTTCCGTCCTTCATGGAGGAGCGGAAAACATCGTAGCCACCATAGCCGGTGTGTCCTTTGGATGCGAACATCAAATCACCCGATTCGTGAACAATGGGGAATGATTCATCGTTCGAAGTATTGATGATGGGGCCCAAGTTAATGGGATCTTCCCAACCGTTTCCTTTGCGCTTTGCGCTGTAGATATCAATTCCGCCGTAACCTCCCGGAGCGTTAGTTGCCGAGAAGTACAAGGTTTTACCGTCGTTGCTTAAGTAAGGATTCGCCAACATCACAGTATCTCCAAAGAAAGAAATTTTTTCGGGAGCTTCCCAATCGGCCGAAGCACGTTTGGAAACGTACAAATAAATTTTACCGGTTTTATCGGCTACAGAAAAGTAAGCTTGCGTACCGTTTTTGGTAAACGATGCTGCTCCTTCGTTGAACGGGCTGTTGATCATCCCTTTCAAGGGAGTTGGAGAACTCCATTTGTTGTTTTTATCCAAAAAGGCTTCGAACAAATCGGAAAACTTTTCTCCGGTTCCAGCTTCAGGCTTTTTACCGGCCGCTTCTTCGCGCTTTGAAACAAAAACAATTCCATTCTTCTTGTAGAAATTAGCTCCGTAATCGTGAAAACGCGTATTAAAACGTCCGAAATTGGTCACTTTTACTCGGGTTGGCTTGTTCATCCCTTCCTTAAACTCACCAATTTCTTTGATGCGAGAAGGACCTTGGGCGTTGCCGGGATTAACCTCGTTGTATTTGTTGTACTGAGCAATTGCAGCATCGAACTGACCCAATGAACGCAATGCTTCAGCATACATGAAGAAAACCTCAACGTTTTTGGGACCGGCTGCTACCATTCCTTCGTAAACCGAAAGGGCTTTTTTATACTGAAATCCTTTCAGATAGGCTTGAGCCGCTTTGATTTGAATTTCCTCCTTTTGATCCTTTAACGATTTGTCTTTGGAAACTTCTAAAAAAGCATTTCCAGCAGCAAAAAATTGCTCTTGATCGTACAAGGTTTGCGCTTTTTTAAGGGCTTTGTTGTCCTTTTGAGCGAAAGCGGAAAGTCCTGCAAAACACAGGGTTAGGAATAAAACTGAAATACGCTTCATGGTGGGTTGGTCTTTCGTAAAATCAAAAATAAGAAACGCATTCCAACAAACCAAAAAAAACGGGCCGAAGCCCGTTGGTAATTTTACTTTTTCAAGGATATGCTCTCCACCTGGTTTCCATGTTGGTAAATCACGGAATAAATTCCTTCAGGAACATTCAAAGCAACCACTTTTTGAATGGGGAGTGAACTAACCCCAAAATGGGCTCGATAAACCACTTTTCCATTCATATCGATCACCTCCAGCGCCTGTTCTTCCATTCGTTGTGGGAACAGTTGAATGTTCAATCCCTCTTGGTTAAAAAATACGTTTCCGTGCTGCAATGATTTTGAGGATGAAGCGTTGGGAGATGATTTTTTGAAGATGAAATTCGCCGAGTAAATGCGATCCCCTGAATTTCGGTTATCGGCATTCGATGCGTTCACCGCAGCAGCAAAATACACCGAATCGGGGGCAGATGCCGCTGTTGGAGCCGTCCACGAATACGACCAACGTTTGCTTCCGGGCGTAGTGGTGCTGGTTCCAGCGCGGGTATGCGTAATTTCTTGCGGATTGGTGCCGGAAATGATTTGGGTTTCGCTTCCCGTTGAAGCGATGCTTCCCGCAGCATTCTGGTTGATATCGATGATTCGGGAGGCAAAGCCGAATTTGGTGCACCCCTGCTCGGTAACGGAAACATTTACCGTGTACGTTTGGCCGGGGTTGTAAGTGGCCGGATTACCTTGGATGGAAATGCTGGCAGAACCTGAGCCTGCAGGACCCGAATGGCACATCCCGCAGGTTGGACTTCCCAATCCGCTGGTTACTCCCGAAGGCGCACCCGAGCTATTGGTAAAAACGTTGTAACTGAACCCAAGAACAAGTCCGGCGCCCAAAAGTGTAGGTAGAAATTTTTTCATGATTTTTGTTTTTCGTTGTTCAAAAATAGAACATTCCCGAAATCAAAATACCTTTGTCGAAATTTTTACAAACGATCATGGAGAAAGTTCGGGCAAAAAAACATTTGGGGCAGCATTTCCTTACCGATTTGCGGGTGGCCGAACGCATCGCTATGGTGCATCTTGAAAAGAATGAAGACCTTCCAGTTCTCGAAATTGGGCCAGGAATGGGCGTTTTAACCCAATTTCTTTTGGGCCAACTTCCAGGAAAAATTCACGTGGCCGAAATCGACCGCGATTCGGTGGCCTACCTAAAAACCCACTTCCCCGAACTTACCCCCAACATCCACGAAGGAGATTTTTTGCGGATGAATCCCCATGAATGGATGGATGGCGCTTTTTCCGTGGTGGGGAATTACCCTTACAACATCTCTTCGCAAATACTTTTTAAAGCCATCGAATACAGGGAAAATATTCCCTTGGTTTCTGGCATGTTTCAACGGGAAATGGCTCAACGCGTGGCGGCGGGCCCAGGAAGCAAAACGTACGGAATTCTTTCGGTATTGATGCAGGCATTTTACGACATCGAATATTGCTTTACGGTGAATGAAGGCGCGTTCAATCCGCCGCCCAAAGTAAAAAGTGGGGTAATTCGTTGCGTACGCAAACCCAAAGAATTGTGGCCCAACTGTTCCGAAAAGAGTTTGTTTATTGTGGTTAAGACGGCCTTCAATCAACGCCGGAAAATGCTTTCCAATACCCTAAAATCCTTAACTTTTGTGGAAGAAATTCCCAAGGAATGGCAAACCCTGCGACCCGAACAATTAACCCTCGAGCAGTTCGTTGCCATTGCCCAGCGGCTGGCTTAACGATGTTGGTCGCAATTCCAACATTTTAATTTTCGGACCCACAACCGAAATCACGGTCACCTCAGCTCCATCAAAGGTCAATTTCTCTCTTAGCTTAGGAAGGCGACCCAAGGTGTGAAAAACCAATCCTCCCAACGTATCGGCTTCTTCCAAAGGCAAATTCAAACCCAATTTCTCTTGGATATCTTCTACCTTGCATCGAGCGGAAATGCGGTAAATACCCGGATTGATTTGAGAGAATAAAATTTCTTCGGTATCGTGCTCGTCCAAAATTTCTCCAAAAACCTCTTCCAACACATCTTCCCGAGTAAGCATCCCCGATGTTTCTCCAAACTCGTCAACAATCAACGCCACAGAAATGCGGCTTTTGTTCATCTGCTCCAATAAATCAAGGGCCAACATGCTTTCGGGAGCCACGTAAACCGGATGCAATTGCGTCATCCAATCGGTGTGTGCCAACGTCATAACATCCAAAATGTGCACAAACCCCAACACCTGATTCCAATCGCCATCATACACCAAAATTTTGCTGAATTGCGATTCCAGTAACAGCTTTTTTACATCTTCCAAGGAGGAATTCTTCGAAATTCCAACCAAATCTGAACGCGGAACCATACAATCCCTCACTTTTTCTTCGGTGAGTTCGAGGGCATTTTTGAAGATTTTTTGGTCGATGGTATCGTCTTCGTGAAGTTCTTTCGAATTGTTTTGAACCGCTAACATGGCAAGATCGGTTTTCCCAAATGCGGGCTCGTGGTCTTCGAAGTTGGTTTTAAAAACCACCCGCAGAAACCATCGGGCAAAACCGGTCATGATGGTAACGGGGAAATACAGAATGAAGAAGGCCAATTGAAGCGGGAGGGCAAATGCCATCAGCAATTCGTTGGGAAACAATTGAAACACCAATTTGGGCAAGTACTCTCCTAAAATGAGCACCACTACGGTTGCAATTGCGGTATCGGTAATTAGAATTAACCACTCATTGGTGATGTTCCACTGCTCTGAAATAACGGGATCGAGCAAGTGCGACATGGCTGTACCGTACACCACGAGGGCAACGTTATTTCCTACGAGGGTTGTGTTGATGAGTTTTCCGGGATTCTTGATGAAATATCCCAAAATTTTCCCGTTTACTCCGCCCTTTTTGGTGATAAGTTCCATCCGCAAACGGTTGGCGGAGACGAAAGCAATTTCAATCCCCGAAAAAAAAGCGACCATTAAAAGGGTAGTAACGATTAACGACATGAAACAAAGTTAAGGTGAAAAATTTCATTCCCGCCAGAAAGCAAAGAAATCGGGAAAAACAAAAAAAGCGACCGAAGTCGCTTTTAAAAAAATTAGGCCGTTGGCTCCAATTGATTATCGGGGTAATTGGCTTGGGTAAGCTCTGGAGAAATGGCTGAACGCTCCAACTTCACTTCGTTGTTGCCAAAACGAACCATGATTTGGTTGTCCATCACTTTTACAACTTTTCCGTGCATGCCAGAAATTGTAACAACTTCATTTCCTTCCATCACCTGGTGGCGGAATTTATCGGCTTGTTTGGCTTTCTTTTGTTGCGGACGAATCATGAAGAAATAGAACACAACAAAGATCAATGCGAACATGATGATGGAACTGGATCCACCGCCTTGGCCTTGCAATAATGGGGTTAATAACATAAGGGTTGATTTATTATTTTTCTAAAACATCTACGTCGAACGAAATCATGGTTTTGTTTGGATTGGTATTGGCGAAGATGGTGATTTCTTTGTGGTTAGCGCCGGGTTTTCCTTCGCTATTGAACGTTACTTTCATAACGCCCTCTGCTCCGGGTGCGATCGGCTGCCGAGGATAATCGGGTTTGGTGCACCCGCAAGTAGCGCTGGCACTGTTGATCACCAAATCTACTTTTCCGGTATTTTTGAATTTGAAGGCCTGCGTAATGCTTTCGCCTTCGTAAATTTTTCCCAAGTTGATGTTGGTTTCTTCGAACTCGATCGCAGCGAGCTGACTCGGGTCTTGAGCCGGTTGGTCTGCCGAACGGCTGTTGTTGATCATATCGGAGTCGATTTTGTTGGGCGTTTCCCCACAAGAAATCAATCCTAAAGTCATGATGGAGGCAAAAAAGATGTTTTTCATACCAATCCTCTTCCGGTTTTTACAATTTTATTTTCTTCGGTGTATCGTTTCACCAATCGATCCAAAACGCCGTTCACGAAATCTTTACTCTTGGGCGTTCCGTAATGCTTAGAAAGCTCAATGTACTCGTTCAATGAAACGCGAACGGGAATATCTTCAAAATTAAGAATTTCTTCCAAACATTGAGCGATGATCATCAAATCTACCGTTCCAATTCGTTCGGGATCCCAGTTCGGGGTAACCGATTTTACGTCTTTTACATAACGGGAAAGGTTGATGGCCGTTGCTTCGAACAAGCGTTTGGCGAAGGTTAAATCATCTGTTTTGATGAAGGTGAAATTTTTAAAGTCGTTCCTGCCTTCCACTCCTTTTTGGAATTGTTTGGCGAGGGTTGTTACCACTTCGTCTTTATCGGCTTGCCAACTGATGGACAAATCTTCCATGATGGGATCGAGTTGCTCGTCTTGAACGATGATGTTCACGAGGAGGTACATCAGCAACTCGGCTTCTTTGGCACGAGCGGGTTCGGTATGGATGTTCGAATATTCGGTGTATTCAGGGGTTTGCTCCCGAAATGCCATGAACCAGCGACGAGCTACACCGGGTTCGATGAGGGTGGTATTTGCCCAGCGTTGTTTTTTCAGAAAACGTTGAAATTCGTCGTTCTTCCCCAATGTTTCGATGAAATAATTGCGGGAGAAGTTATCGTTTTCGAAAATACGATTTTCGGAAAGCAACTTATTCGCCAATTCGTGGGAGTAGTCGATGCTCATTTCTGAGGTATCGCGAAGGGCCATCACCATGAGCGCGTAGTTTCTTCCAAAATCATCCAATAAATCTTTGAGGTTACTCCACCCAATTTCAAGGTTTTTCACTTCAGATTGCTCATAGGCATACAATGCCTGTAAAATCTTTGCGCGTAAATGGTGCCGACTGATCACGAATAAAAAGAACTAAAAGGTTAAAAAAAGCAATTCGATTAAAGAACCGAATTGATGTGTTTGATGGCTGCAATGCGGCGATCGGCCAAACGAACGGCAGCCTCGTGAGGATGCGTGTTTTCGTTGGAAGCGATATCGAGGATGCGCAAGGTCGTATCGAAAATTTTCTCGGTTTGAGCCATCACTGCTTCGCGGTTGTACCCTTCCAATTCCGAGTAAACATTCATCAAGCCACCGGCATTAACCACGAAATCGGGTCCGTACCAAATGCCTTTTTCCTGCAACATCTTGCCGTGGATTTCGGTGTTTTTCAACTGATTGTTGGCTGCACCGGCAACCATGGCTGCTTTCAAGCGCGCAATCGAATCGTCGTTTAACGTTGCACCCAGCGCGCAAGGAGCGTAAATATCCATCTCCAAATCGAAAATATCGCCCGAAGCAACTTTTACGCTGGAATGTTTTTTGGTTACCGCCGAAATCTGATCTTCAAAAATATCGGCAATGGTTACGTGGGCGCCTTCGGTAATCAAATGATCCACCAAATTGCGACCTACGTTTCCAACGCCTTGAACCACCACTTTTTTACCGTTGAGCGATTCCGTGCCGAAGGTTTTCTTGGCCGTAGCTTTCATCCCCAAGTAAACGCCATAAGCGGTAACGGGCGATGGATCTCCGGAACCACCTTTGTGTTCGGGAAGCCCAGTCACGTGTTTGGTTTCGGCGGAAATGTATTCCATGTCTTGCTTGGTGGTACCAACGTCTTCCGCCGTGATGTATTTCCCGTTCACACTTTCAACGAATTTTCCGTAGCGGCGGAACAACGCTTCGCTTTTGTGCTGACGTGGATTACCGAGAATAACGGCTTTTCCACCACCCAAATTCAAACCAGAAACCGCTGCCTTGTAGGTCATCCCTTGCGATAAACGCAAAGCATCCACCAACGCATCGTAATCGCTGGCGTATTCCCACATTCGGGTTCCACCCAAAGCTGGACCCAATACGGTGTTGTGGATGGCAATGATGGCACGAAGTCCAGAAACCTCGTCATTGCAGAACAATACTTGTTCATGGCCCATGGCCGTGAGCAATTCGAAAATTTGTTTTTCTTGAGCGGCAACAGTTTGCATGTGCTACGGATTTAGGGCGCAAAGGTACGAAGCAATGCTCTTTTTTCGATACTTTTGTAGCGTGAAAGCCCTACCCTCCCTCAACCGATTTTTTTGGAAATATCCTTGGCACATCGGCCTGGGATTCTTATTCGTTGCTTTATCCAATTATTTCGGCATTTTAGCTCCGAAAATGGTGCGCATCGCCATCGATTTTCTGCAAGGAAAAAAATCAGATTTACCGGTTATTGGTAGTTGGAACTGGGTGAAGAATTTGGAAAGTACTCCGGCAAACTACCTCATTTTTCTAGGCGCAATCATTTTGCTTTACACCATCGTTCGCGGGGTGCTGATGTATTACATGCGGCAAACGCTCATTGTTTTTTCCCGCTGGGCCGAGTTCGATTTGAAAAACGAGTTGTTTCAAAAATACACCGAACTAACGCTTTCCTTTTTCCGCAAAAACTTCACGGGCGATCTGATGTCGCGCATTGCGGAAGATGTAGGCAACGTGCGTATGTACCTCGGACCGGGAATCATGTACATTGGAAACCTCATTTTCATGTTTGGATTCGTGTTGTACGCCATGATCGATGTTTCTCCGAAGCTCACTTTGTACGTTCTTGCACCGCTTCCCATTCTTTCCATCGCAATTTTTTTGGTGAGCAAGCGCATTTTGCTGCGTTCTACCAAAATCCAGCAGCAGCTGGCCAAACTTACCGGTGCGGCACAAGAGACTTTTTCAGGCATTCGAACCATCCGTTCATTCCACCGACAAGCCGCCTTCTCGTCCGATTTTGAAAAGGAGATGCAAGAGATGTATAGTGCGAAATTGTACTTGGTGAAGATTGAAGCCCTCTTCTTTCCCATCATTCTTTGTTTGATTGGATTAAGTACCATCCTAACCATTTATTTGGGAGGAATTGAAGTGATGAAGGGAACGATGGGCGCCGGAACGGTGGCCGAATTTGTGATTTACGTGAACATGCTCACTTGGCCGGTTGCGTCGGTTGGATGGGTAGCATCGCTCATTCAGCAGGCGGAAGCCTCCCAGCAACGCATTCTTCAGTTTTTGAACGAAAAGCCCGATTACGACAAAGAAGCGGGATTTTCTGGGAGCATGCAGGGCGCGATTTCCTTTCAAAACGTTACTTTTCATTATCCCGATGCTGCCGAAAACGCCTTGAAAAACATCGATTTTTCGTTGGAGGCTGGGCAGCAATTGGGAATTGTAGGCAAAACGGGAAGCGGAAAATCGACCTTGATTTTACTGTTGGCCCGTTTGTTCGATGCTTCCGAAGGCAACATCGTTATCGACGGGAAAAACGTGAAAGAATGGAGCGGAACGGCGTTGCGGAAACAAATGGGCGTGGTTCCACAGGAGCCCTTCTTATTTTCCGATACCATTTTCAACAACATTGCTTTGGGCGCCGGAGATGAATCGGATCCTGAAATGCTGAAAAAACGCGTTGAAGAAGCCGCGAAACTGGCCGAAATACACGAAACGATTGAAGGATTTCAAGATGGTTATCAAACCATGGTTGGCGAACGGGGCGTTACGTTGAGCGGCGGACAAAAACAGCGCATTGCCTTGGCAAGGGCATTCATTGGGCGTCCGAAATTGTTTATTTTCGACGACACGCTTTCGGCTTTGGACACAGATACCGAGCACAAGATTTTGCAGAATTTGCAGCAGGAAACCAAGGGCATTACCACGGTGATCATTAGCCACCGCATTTCCAGCGTGCAGGCGGCCCAACGCATTTTGGTGTTGAACGAAGGACAATTGGCCGCCGTTGGCACCCACGAAACGCTGCTTCAACAACCCGGCTTTTATAAGGATTTGTTTGAGAAACAACAAATTGCCGAAGCTGAGGGCGATTTGTGAAATGTTTGTGAGTAATTGGTTTTTGCGTTCAAAGGGGGTTAATCTCTATTTTAGCACAAACAAACACCATTGTGAGAGACGAACAATTCAACCGTTATGAGGGTGGGCAACCCGATGAAGTGTACTCGAAACGAGTGCGAGCTGGAAAAAGAACCTATTTCTTCGATGTAAAATCAACCCGATCCAACGATTACTACATCACGATCACCGAAAGCAAAAGGGGATACGAAGAAGGTGTTTACATCAAACACAAAATTTACTTGTACAAAGAAGACTTTCACAAGTTTGTTGGAGGATTGAACGATGCGGTGAACTACGTGAAAACCGATTTAATGCCGGATCACGACTTCTCCCAATACGATCGTGAATTCAACGGAGACGATTGGTCGAACGAAGGATAAAAAAAATTATTGCTCTCGCTTCCGGTGTATGGGTTCTCGAAGGCACGATAAATTAACTCAATTTCACCTTCTCGCTGCTAGAAAATTAGGGAGCGGTCGGCGATCATCGCTACCCGATTTGGGATAGATGTTAGCGGTGAACACTTGATAAATCAAAAAAACATCGATTCCATAGGGGGCCGCCACTCATTTTATCCCGAAATGCTTCGGGGCCTCCCCACGCACAAAGCTAAATTTTATTCCCCACAATGTCAATGATTTATCCGTTTTTAAACGTTTATAAACGGATAGAAACGTTTCTTTACGACTAGCCATTTTTCAAACCCTATCTTTACTTCCGGGGAGGGGTCGGTGTTACCTGAGCCAGTCGAAGGACGTTAGTCCCGGGTTGATTTTCTTTTTCGATTAATTGCACATCCTTCTATGAACAGGTAACTCGAAAATTTGGAAACGATTGAAACGGCTCTAATCCTTAACTTTACTTCCGGGGAGGGGTCGGTGTTACCTGAGCCAGTCGAAGGGCGTTAGTCCCGGGTTGATTTTTTTTTCGATTAATCGGTCATCCTTCTATGAACAGGTAACTCGAAAATTTGTAAACGATTGAAACGGCTCTAATCCTTAACTTTACTTCCGGGGAGGGGTCGGGTTTACCTGAGCCAGTCGAAGACACACTTCAGGGAGGGCATCACGCCAATTTCGTAGGTACCTCGATGGCCAACAAATGGCTGCCAGCCCCCACTTTCAACGAAAGTCCTCCATCAAATTCCCATACCTGCATCGCATCCCGTCGGCCCAACAACTCACCCTCAATCGTTGAACTGCCTTCAATCTGAAAGAAATAAACTCCGTTTCCAGCCTGATTGGGTTGCCAATTCAACTCCGTCTCTTCCTCAAAAAATCCAACGTGGAAAGCCGCATCTTGCTGAATCACCAAACTCCCGTTGCGCCCATCGTGCGAAACCACACTCATCAACTCGTTGGGGCGCATCAAGTCCGAAATGGTTAACGTTTCGTAACCGGGTTGAACGTCCTTCCACTTGGGGAAAACCCACATCTGAAGCAATTCCAACGCCTCGGTTTCACTGGCGTTGAACTCACTGTGCTGCAAGCCTTTTCCCGCATGCATCATTTGAATCTGTCCTTTGCGAATGACATCTCTTCCTCCCGTGGTATCTTCATGAGCAACCGCCCCGTTCAAAACCAACGTAACGATCTCCATGTTGTCGTGAGGGTGCATCGGAAATCCTTCACCCCCCGCAATCCAATCGTCGTTCAGCACCCGAAGCATCCCAAAATGAACCCGCTCCGGATCGTAGTAATGCGAAAAACTAAAACTAAAATTCGAACGTAACCAACCGTGATTGGCCCGTCCGCGACTATCAGAAGCAATGAATTCTTTTTTCATGCCACAAAGATATGGTTAGTTGTAGATACAACAATGCAAATGTTTTTTCGATTTTACTATTTTTGGGCATGAAAAAATTTTTCTCCTTTGTTTTTGTTTTGGGATGCTTCCCTTTGTTCGGCCAACCCGGGTATTGGCAACAACACGTTAGCTACACCATTGAAGCCGAACTGAATCACCAAAATCATCAAATCAAAGGAAAAGAGAAATTGGTTCTCACCAACAATTCGCCCGATACGTTGAGCAAAGTGTATTTCCATTTGTATTGGAATGCGTTTCAACCGGGAAGCATGATGGACGTTCGTTCCCGCAACATTGAAGATCCCGATCCTCGGGTAGGAGCGCGCATTGCGGGTCTCAAACCCAACGAAATCGGCATTCAGAAGGTGGTAAACATGAGCCAAGATGGAAAAGTGCTCTCCCTCTCCGAGCGGGAAACCGTTTTGGAAGTAACCCTGGCCAAACCGCTATTTCCCGGAAAGAAAACCACCCTCGCCCTCGATTTCGAAGCACAAGTGCCCGTGCAAATCCGCCGCTCGGGACGCAACAACGCCGAAGGCGTGGATTATTCCATGAGTCAGTGGTACCCCAAATTGTGCGAATACGACAAAGACGGCTGGAATTTATCGCCCTACGTGGGCCGTGAATTTTACGGTGTTTGGGGCGATTTCGATGTTTCCCTCACCGTAGATACTTCCTACACCATTGGAGCCACCGGCTACCTTCAACAACCTGAAACCATCGGAAAAGGGTATGCTCCGTTAGCTAAACCTTACACTTCCTCCAAAGTAACTTGGCGGTTTGTAGCACCTCAGGTGCACGATTTCGTGTGGGCGGCCGATCCGAAGTTCATTCACAAAAAAACCAAAACGGCCGACGGTATCGATCTTCATTTCTTCCACATGGATGAAGCACCCTTGCACAAAACATGGGATACGCTCATGACCGTAATGGTGAAATCATTCGCCATTGCCAACCGAAAATTTGGCAAATATCCTTACCAACAATTCTCCTTCATTCAAGGCGGAGACGGCGGGATGGAATACCCCATGGCCACCCTCATGGTTGGGAAAACCCCCATCAATTCCTTGGTGGGAACGGCCATTCACGAGAAGATGCACAATTGGTATTACGGCATTTTAGGAACCAACGAAGCCAAGTATCCTTGGATGGACGAAGGTTTCACCAGCTATGCCGAAGATATGATTCTTCGTGAAATTCAAGGAGGGAAAGGCAACCCGCTGAATGCCGCCTATCAGGCCTATTTCCGCATGGCGTTGAGCGGACGCGAAGAACCCCTCACCACTCAAGCTGATGCCTACCATTGGAATACGCATTTCAGCAACGGAAGCTACAACAAAGGGAGCATCTTCCTTCATCAATTGAGTTCCATTGTTGGGCAACCCGTTTTAGATCAGATTTTATTGAAGTATTTTGATCAGTGGAAATTCAAGCACCCAACCCCGCAAGATTTGAAGAAAATTGCCGAGAAAGAGAGCGGAATGGATTTGGAGTGGTACTGGGAACAATGGATTGGAACCGTGAATACGGTGGATTATGCTTTGCGGCAGGTGAGCCAAAATCAGAAGAGCGGGAAAACCGAGTTGGTGCTGGAACGGGTGGGCCGATTGCCCATGCCAGTAGATGTGGAAGTGGTTTTGGAAGATAGCAGTAAGATGATTTTTACCATTCCACTTGCGGCCATGCAGGGAAGTAAAACCAAGGACGTGTACGATGGGCCGCTCATCGGTTGCACACCGTGGCCTTGGACGCATCCGTTTTACACCATCGAAATTCCAACTGCCGACAAGAAAATTCGATCGATTCAGATCGACCCCACCGAACGTTTGGCCGATGTAAACCGCAAAAACCAATCGTGGCCGTGGGATAAATCTTCCGCCACCAAGGGTCAGGTCTTGCTTCAACCCATTTCCAAGTAAGGGATGGGGTTGAAGGTTCCTTTTTTAAAACCCGGGGAAGCGTTCCCCAATCCGCTGAACGCACGTCGGGACGGGTTGTTAGCGGTAGGCAACATTTTATCGCCCGAAATGGTGTTGGAGGCCTATCAGCAGGGAATTTTTCCGTGGTTCAACGAAGGAGAGCCCGTGATGTGGTGGTCGCCCGATCCTCGTTGCGTGATATATCCCGAACAAGTAAAAGTTTCGAAAAGCATGCAACGGGTTATGAAAGATGGGTTGTTTTCGGTCACCTTGGACACGTGTTTTTTGGACGTGATTAACCACTGCAGGTTCATTCCGAGGAACGGGCAATTCGGCACGTGGATTACCGATGAAATTGTAACGACCTACCACGAATTGCACAAAATGGGGTACGCCCACTCGGTGGAAGTATGGAAGGAAGGCACGTTAGTGGGCGGACTGTACGGCCTGAGTTTGGGCAGTATTTTCATGGGAGAATCCATGTTTTCTAAAGAAAGCAACGCCAGCAAATTGGCCTTGATTACGTTGGCGCAGCGCTTACAACCATTGGGATTTACGATGATCGACTGCCAGTTGTACAATCCGCACTTGGCCACCTTGGGCGCCGTTGAAATTCCACGTCCTCAGTTCTTGGAAGAATTGGCCTTGGGGTTAGATTCGCCCACCTGGATGGGAACGTGGGAGTTGTAGCAACCTACAACATCGCACTCTACTTTTTGCAAAAAAAAATTGGAAACGATTGAAACGGCTCTAGGGCTTAACTTTACTTTTGGGGAGGGGCGGACGTAAGTCCACGTTTTTTTGGATCAGATCGACAACAATTTACGCTTTGCTAGCTCCAAAAATTTGGAAACGATTGAAACGGCTCTAGGGCTTAACTTTACTTTTGGGGAGGGGCGGACGTAAGTCCACGTTTTTTTTGGATCAGATCGACAACAATTTACGCTTTGCTAGCTCCAAAAATTTGGAAACATTTGAAACGGCTCTAGGCCTTAACTTTACTTCTGGGGAGGGGTGGACGTTAGTCCCCAATTTAATTTTTTGTTTTTAAATTGATGCCGATAATATGGGTGCCTTCGAGGATCTCCGACACCGGAATTGTATGCAAACTCACTTCCCTGTGGCTCTCGAAGGGTGGTCTCGATAAAACAATTTTTTCAAAATCGCCACTCGACCACCTCATACAGCATCGCTTTTTGATTATCCCCAACGGCCGGTGCCCGAGTGTTCCCGACGAAGGTCGGGATTTATTGAGACCAGCGTACCACTCGAGGAACGGGTAACACGAAAGGTCACCCCTCAAACAAGTCCACCAACAACGCATCCATCACCAACCAACCGGCTTTCGAAAAGCGGAAATATTCCGAATCGTTCAGCCGGTATTTCGGGTCCAAACGATTCCACTTTTTCGCCAATTCCGCCGCAAAAAGCGGATTGATTTCCGATTTTTTCAACCCCTCTCTCGTTCGCAAGCGAACCATCAATTGCTCGTTGAAACGATCCACCTCCGTTAATTGCTCTTCCTCCCAAGCCGGCACCCCTTCCTTCCACGTTTTTCCGTATTTCACGTTGTTGCGCGGGTTCCAACGCCTCCGTTCACCATCGTACCCGTGGGCCGCCGGGCCAATCCCCACGTACGGAACCCCTTTCCAATAATTCCCGTTGTGCCGACTCCTGAAACCTTCTCGAGCGAAATTCGAAACCTCGTAATGTTCCCAACCATGCCCTTCCAAAAATTCCGAGGTCCAGTGGAACATTTCCGCCACCTTTTCATCCTCCAACGGAGTTACCTCCTTCGCTTTGACCCATTTTTTCAAGGCGGTTCGGTCTTCCACTGTAAGCGAATACAAACTGATGTGCTCGGGCCTCTGAGAGATCCAAAATTCAACGTCGCTTTTCCATTGATCCAGCGTTTGCCCCGGGAAACCAAACATCAAATCCACCGAAATACTGCTGAACCCAACCTCACGAGCATGTTGGTAAGCCGTTAACGATTGTTGGGCTTCGTGATTCCGATTCGAAAATGCAAGAATATCGGGGTTCATGGATTGTACCCCCATGCTCAATCGGTTAATACCCAACTTCAATAATGCCTCCAAATGCTTCAATTCTCCATCTTCCGGATTCAATTCCAGCGTTATTTCAGCTGACCGATTCACCGGGAAATGTTGATGAATTTCATTCAAAATCCGTTCAATTTCTTGGGCAGACAAAAGGGATGGAGTTCCTCCTCCGAAGTAAATGGTATCGATATTTTTGCTAGAAAGAAAAGAAGGCGCTGCCTGAATTTCTCGAATCATTCCATCCAAAACCATGGATTTGGTGCGAAGCGAAGTGCTGAAATGGAAATCGCAATAACTGCATTTTTTTCTGCAGAAGGGAATATGTAGATAGATGCCTGCCAAAAACGTACCTTTGAAAGGTGAAACGGTGGGTAAAAATAGCGTTTTTTTTATGGAGTGTGGGCGTTCAGGCCCAACCCATCCGCATTTGTTTCAAAGATTCCGCTCGCGTTTGGGGCTGTAAATTCGCGAACGACGTTCCCCGCGCCATCGATTATGCCCATTTTGCCCTCGACAGCTTGCGCGGGAAATCCTTCTACACCGCTTCCCTCGATTCTTCCCAACCCTACCAGTGGTTCCTCCTCCCCGGCCCTGCCATTCCCACCATCGATACCGGTGCCAACCTATCCACCTACCGCGATCGCGGATATTGGGATGCGACTCCCAACTATCAAATTTGGGAGTGGAAGAACGACACCTTGCTGCGATGGGTGAACATCGATTCCGGTTCATTATCGGTCATGGGCTCCATCGATGTTGGAGCCGCATCGCAATGGGTAAATCCATTGTGGTTGCAGCGGCAAATGCGGTTGAAACCCGGAAAACCCGTTTCAACCTCGGTTTGGAAAAAAGCCGAAAAAGAACTTCAGTCCCTCTCCTTCATCGAACAAAACAGCGCCCCTTTGTGGTCAACCGAAAACGATTCCCTCCGCCTTCGGTTGTTCCTCGCTCAACGGAAAGTGAACGTGTTCGATGGGATGTTGGCGCTGGCCAATACCCTGTTGCCCGATGGGCGAAACGTGGTTCAGGTTACTGGAGAATTTCAGGCACACGGAGCCAATTGGCTGAAGCGAGGCGGGGAATTGGATTTTGGATTTAGGGGATTGCAGCAAGCCACACAAATGCAGCTGGAATGGAGAAAATCTGGATTGTTCTATGCGCCGATCGGCCTCGCTTTTCAAGGGAATACCTACCGACGCGATACCTCTCAATTGATGAGCGACCTCCAAGGAGGGGTTGAATTCTTGTTTTCTCCCCAACAATTCATTCGTTTTACAGTAGGCCAACGCTCTTGGACCACTCCCGACACGTTTACCCGGTATTTCCCCATCGGACTGAAATGGAGTTGGGATTTTTGGAATCCTTTCCGCAGCCAAGGTGGCGAAATGCAAGCCCAATTTTGGACAGCCGGGCCTCGTTCACAATGGAACGTAAAGATGCATCGAATTTGGAGTTGGAATGCTTATTGGAAAACAGGAATTCAATTCCGAAGCATGGGATTGCGCGGGTTGCCGTTGGAAGAACTGCGGGTTGGAGGAATGGATACCTGGAAAGGTTTGGATGAAGGGCAGCTCACGGTGAAAAGTTGGGGTTGGCTGCAATTGGAACAACGGTGGTACTTCGAGTCCACTTCCTTTGCGTCGCTTCAGTTACAAGTGGGAAAAGCGGATGCTTCCACCCTATTCAGCGGGGCGTTGGGAACCCAACTGCAAATTCCGCAAGGGTGGTTAGGGTTGTACTGGGGAGCTGCATTGCGGGATGGCGGCTGGCAAAATCGTTTACACATTTCCTTGAAGATGCGGCCATTTTAAACGAGAGAAGGCGAGCATCCGCTCGCCTTCTCTCGTTAATGGAATGTAGAATTATTGTTGTTGCTGATTGATGGCCGCGGTGAGTTTCCCCATCCAACCGTTCATCTTCGAACGAAGGGCATCAGCTTTCGACTTCTGACCGTTCATTTCCATCATTTGAAGCATGCTGTTCATGATGTAGTTCTGAAGATTGATTTCATCTTTGTAAATCTCCATTTGGTCTTTCATGGAAGCGGTGCCGTAATAGGTCAAATCCTTTCCAATCCACTCCCAGTAACTTTCGATTTTCTTCTGTGCTTTATCCATGCCACCGGCGCGGTACAACGCATCCACTTGGCGAAGAACCAAACGACCATCCATCGGAATGATGGGGTGAGGCATCTCTTCTTCCATTTTATCCAAGGCCTGAAGCGCTCGGACTTTGTCGCCAATGTTGATCAAGGCGTCGGCCGTACGAACGTAGTTCTGACGAAGGTTGATGGTCATGCGCAACGTTTCTGGATCGATGTAAATGGGCCCGTGTTGTTTGCCGTTCATGTTTCCGAAAACGAATTTCTTCACCATGTTGTTGTACATCAAATCGGGTTCAACCAAACCAATTTCCCCTTGAGGAGCTTGGTAATTCACCGGAACCAAACGGTAGGTTAACCCTTCCACTTGGAAGTATTTCTGCAAACCGCAATACTGTTCGGTAGGCATGCTCACGGTAAAGTAAATCGGACGTTCCATGTTATTGGCAATGATGTCGAACATGGCCAAATCGTTCTTGAACAAGTACTGTTTGGGCACATCCCACTCCATGGCGGGCGTCATGTAAGGGCGGAAACGCTCGGTTACCCAGCCGTTTTTAATGGCAGCAACGGTATCCACCGAAATGCGCAGCTTTTGGCTCGGCAAGAAAGGAATCTGAATTCCGAAATCTTGGTTTTTATCGGAAGCGATAAAGCCCATCACGTCTTTCAATTCGAAGCGTTGGTTCACTAATTTTTCCATGCTTGGAACAACAGGAACGTAATCGCGATTTCCTTGAACGATTTGCTGCGGCTGAAGGGTCATCTTCAATCCGGGGTGGCCGTTCACCGGCTCCCGCATTTGGTTGATGTACCAATCGGTACCCAACAAGCTCAAGTTGATGATGCGAACGTCGGTACGAATTCCTTCCACTTCTTGGGCGTACCACAACGGATACGTATCGTTATCTCCCATGGTGAAGAGAATCGCATTCGGAGCGCAACTTTCCAAGTAATCGATCGCGAAATCGCGGGCGGTGAATTTGCCGGATCGATCGTGATCGTTCCAGTTTTGGCTCGCCATGAGCGTTGGAACGGCAAGGATACCGATGACGGTGGCCAAAGTAGCGGCCAATTTTCCATCCATTTTCTTCATCAAGAAATCTACCAACATCAACACGCCCAAACCTACCCAAATGGCGAAGGCATAGAACGAACCCACGTATACATAATCGCGCTCACGAGGTTGAACCGGATCTGGATTGAGGTAAAGGTTGATGGCAATTCCGGTCAAAACAAACAGGTTCAAAACGGTAACGGCCATGTTTCGGTCTTTTTTGAAATGGTAAATCAAACCAAAAATTCCGAACAACAAGGGAAGGAAGAAATACGTATTACGTCCCCAATTGCTGGTGGCGCTTTCAGGAAGGTTGTCTTGGTTTTCAACGTGGGGATTCAAGGTGTTATCCAAGGCGGGAATTCCTGAAATCCAGTTTCCTTCGCGTTGGTAATTGAACCAACCCGGGCCATGGCCTTGAATGTCGTTTTGGCGACCGGTAAAGTTCCACATGAAGTAACGGAACCACAGCGTTCCCAATTGGTAAGAGAACATGAAGCCGAGGTTGTCTTTCACCCAGTTTGGTTTGCGCAGATCGTCGCGCTTGATGCCGGTAAAGTTTTCGTAGTAAATCAAGTGGCGTTCTTGGGTTCCTGCGCGTTTGTAAATACGTGGGAAAATGGTCGATTTTTTGGGATCGTATTCATAGATGGGATCTCCATCCATTTGAATGTACTTCTTGGAAAAAGCATCCCACCTCCATTTTTTCGGGCCTTCCTTTTGCCCAATTGGATCGCCAGCGTTGAAATAAGGACCATCTTTCAAAGGTACATCTCCGTACTGCTCACGATTGATGTAGGAAACCAAGGAATACGGATCCTCGGGATCGTTCATGTCGATGCTGGGGTTGGCTTTGGAGCGTATCACCACCACAAACGTAGAAGAGTAAGAAATCAAGATGAAAGCGAACATCAGAAATCCGGTTTTCCACCAGCCATTGGCTTTGCGTTGGCTCCACCACAATCCTGCTGCGGTAACGATGCCCAGAATAATGAGGAAGAAAACCGATCCGGTACCACGTTCGGTCCCGTAACCATTTACAAACTCCCGGTCGAAAAATGCCGCCAAAGTAGGAATTTCAGCAATCACACCAATTTGGATAAACAACAAAATGGCACAGCCTAGCCCGAAGGTAATCAATAAACCGAACCAACTAAAGGTGAAACGACGCAAGTAGTAAACAAAACAAATGGCTGGAATACAAAGCAAGTTCAACAAGTGAATCCCTGCAGAAATTCCCATCAAAAAGGCCAAAAGAATCAACCAACGATCAGAATCTGCTTCATCGGCATGGGAATCCCATTTGAAAATCAACCAGAAAACCAAAGCGGTGGTCATGCTAGAAAGTGCGTAAACCTCTCCTTCTACAGCCGAAAACCAAAACGAATCGGTAAAGGTGTAGCACAAAGCTCCAACGGCTCCAGCTCCAAGAACAGCAATGATTTTTCCCATGTTGGAGGCATCGCTTTCATCTTTCAACATGATTTTTCGAGCGATGGCCGTGATGGTCCAGAACAAAAACAAAATGGAGAATGCCGAAGCCAATCCATTCATGAAGTTCACTCTCCATGCCACATCGGCAGGATCGGCACCCAAGGTGAAAATACGACCCAAGGTTAAGAAAAATGCCGCACCGGGAGGGTGCACAACCTGCAATTTGTAGGCGGCAGACAAAAACTCACCGCAATCCCAAAAGCTTGCAGTGGGTTCCAACGTGAGGGTGTAGGTGGTGGCGGCCACTAAAAATACCAGCCAGCCTACGATGTTGTTTAAACGGTTGAATCCAGTCATATCGTTGTTTTACTTTTTCAAACTTAATACTTCTTTTTAAAATCTCCCCGAGCGAAGAATTTTTCGATCAGGCAGTACATCATGATGAAGAAGTAACGACTTCCCATCTCTCTGATTTTCAATTTACTCACCCCAAATTTGCGGTTGGTCCAAGAATTGGGAACCACGGTGTACGAATAACCCCGAACGATGGCCTTCAAAGGAAGCTCCAACGTAAGGTTGAAATGGGGCGACATGAAGGGCTTGAGCCCATCGATGGTTTCTTTTTTGTACAACTTGAAGGCATTGGTGCAGTCGTTGTAACGAATTCCAAAGGTGAAACGAACGATGGTGTTAGCGATGCGATTCAAAATCAGCTTGTGCCTCGGATAATCGTACACTTTTCCTCCTTTGATGAAACGACTGCCGAAAACGCAATCGTAATTTCCTTCCATCATGGTGCGGTAGTACTTCACGGCATCTTTGGGATCGTCGCTCAAATCGGCCATCACTACGGCAACGCAATCGCCGGAAAAGTTTTCCAATCCTTTGCGAACCGCATACCCGAATCCGTTGTTCGGTGGCGCATTGGTGATCGCTCGAAGGGTAGGAATTTGAAGCGACATCCGTTCAAGAACGGCCAAGGTATCGTCCTTGGAGTTGTCGTTCACCACCAAAATTTCATGGTCAATCCCTTCCCGTTGAAGTTCTTCGTAAAACTTCTCCAAGGTTTCAACGATCGATTCCGATTCGTTGTAGGCAGGAATGACGATGCTCAACTTCATACGCGGGCCGACATGCTGTCGTGAATTTGAGTTAAGATATCTTCCAAGTTGTAACGGTAATCCCAACTTGGGTAATCGTTTTTGAATTTACGCACATCGGAAATGTACCAAATGTGGTCGCCGATGCGGTTATCATCCGTGTAGGAATAGTTCATGGGTTTTCCGGTGATCTTCTCACAAACGGCAATGGCTTCTTTCATGGAGCAATTGCTGTGGCGACCGCCTCCGGCGTTGTAGGCTTCCCCCTGACGTGGGTTTTGGTAGAAGTGCCAGAACATGTTCACCAAATCCCAGCTGTGAATGTTGTCGCGAACTTGTTTTCCTTTGTACCCAAAAACCGTGTAATGGTCGCCAGTAATGGCGCATTTCATCAGGTAACTCAAAAATCCGTGCAATTGCGTTCCGCTGTGTTGAGGACCGGTAAGGCAACCGCCGCGGAAAACGCCCACGTTCATGCCAAAATACTTTCCGTACTCTTGGGCGATCACGTCGGCCGCCACTTTTGAAGCACCGAATAAACTGTGTTTGCTGTGGTCGATCGACATGTTTTCATCGATTCCGTGGGTGAAGTACGAATGGCTTTCGGAGATTTCCCATCGATCTTCCAATTCCACCAAGGGGAGGAAATTGGGCGTATCACCGTACACTTTGTTGGTGGAGGTGAAGATGAAAACCGCCTTGGGGCAATGGTGACGGGTAAGTTCCAACAAGTTCAATGTGCCGGTAGCGTTCACTCCGAAATCGGTCAATGGCTCCCTCGCAGCCCAATCGTGGGATGGTTGTGCCGCTGTATGCACGATCAAATCGATGTCGGCACCGAAATCTTTAAAAATGATTTCCAAAGACTCGTAGCTGCGAATGTCGGCAGGACGGTGGGTATAGTTGCTAACCTGGTTTTCCAGTTGCTTCAAGTTCCACTCGGTGGAAGCATTATCGCCAAAAAAGTAGGCGCGCATGTTGTTGTCGATGCCAACAATCAGATCAAATTTTTCAGAAAAAAATCGAACCGCTTCACTTCCAATGAGTCCGGCAGATCCGGTTACCAAGCAAATTTTCATATCGAATTAACCTAAAATGGGTTTTAAGGCAGATTCATTTTCACGAATCCAATTGTAGATGTCAAAGATAATATCTTTCGGCGTTTTTTCGGGTTTCCAGCCCATGGTTTTCGTAATCTTCGAATTGTCGGTTACGTACCAAGGAATATCTGCAGCTCTGGTTTCTGCTACACGTTGAATGTCAATGCGATTGCCGGTAATCTCTTCGCACAAGGCGGTGAGTTCGAGCAAAGAAACACTCACTTCGGGTCCGCCACCTGCGTTAAAAATCTGTCCGCGTACTTCCTCCAAATGATGCGCTTGCCAATCCACCAAACGGAACAAATCGTCGGCATGCAACATATCTCGAACTTGTTTTCCGGTACCACCGTAGCCGAAGTATCCCAATTTCTGATTCCAGAAATGCTTGGCTACCCACAAAACCACCACGCCTTGATCCACTTTCCCCATTTGATACGGACCCGTAATTACCCCGCAACGGTTGATCACAGCCGGAACGCCCAGCAAGGCGTCGTATTCGGTGACCATGAGTTCCGATGCCAGCTTGCTGGCTCCGTAAAGCGATCGAGAGCCTTCAAGAGGAAACTGTTCTGACAATCCCATTGGAGAAACGCCGGGAATGGTTTGATTTTCTTCCAAAACGAATCGTGTTTCTTCTTCCCGGTATCGAATTTGGTCGATGGTGGTCATCGGATAAATTCGACTGGTGGAAAGGAAAATGAATTGGGCCTTGGACCTGCGGGCGTACTCGAGGCAATGAATGGTTCCTTGCAAATTGGTGTTCAGAAGATAGCCGGTGCTTCCTTCCAAACCGGCGAGAACCGAAGGCTCGGCCGCCGCTTCAATCACCAAATCCACCTCCGGAAGATCGTGAAAATCTTCGGCGTTGCGGATATCTCCATGCACGAATTCAATTCCCATCGCTTTAAGTCGTGGAATATTCAACTCAGAACCACGTCGTTTCAGGTTATCAAAGGCAATGATGTGGTAATCGGGATATTTGGTTTTGAAAGAGGTCGCTAAAGTTGCTCCTACAAACCCGCAACCACCGGTGATGAGAATCCGTTTCATCTTGCGAAAATAAACAAAAAACACCAAGAAATGGGGGGAAATAAAAAACCCCGCTGATGCGGGGTTGGGGGTTGGTCCACTAGGGCTCGAACCTAGACTCTTCAGTGCCAAAAACTGACGTGTTGCCTGTTACACCATGGACCAATCGGTGATTGTGGGCGCAAAATTAAATCGAAAATTCAAATGCGCAACTTATTCTTTGTTTTTTCTTTGGAATTTTTCGTACAGACGGGTTTGTTTGCTTTCCAAAGAGATGCTACGTCCTTGAATCCAAGCGCGTTGCAGGTTGGAAGTGCTCATGTTCAAGGCATCGCCTTCGCACAAAAACAGGTTGGCATCTTTCCCCAATTCCAAGCTTCCGGTGCGTTTTTCGATGCCAAGAATCTCCGCCGCCGTTAGTGTTACCGACTGAAGCGCGGCTTCTTTCCCCAATCCATGCGCAGCAGCGGTGCCCGATTCGTAGGCTAAATTCCTTCCGGCCCAACCGCCTTTACCCGCAAAAGCGAAGGGAATTCCGGCCGATTTTAGGCGGGCTGGGAACGTGTAAGGTTCATCAACGGGATCGTCTTCCCGCCGAGGCAATCGATGGGTTTCCTTCACCACCACGGCCACTTTGTGCTCCAATAAAAATTCCTTCACCAACAGAGCGTCTTCGCCTCCCACCAAAACTGGGCGGATGCCCCATTTTTCGGCAAAATTCACGGCAGCCACCATTCCTTTGGCTTGACTCACATGAATGAACAGGGCTTGTTTGCCGGAAATAACGGCTTTCATTCCCTCGAAACGAGCGTTGTAGGGCCGGTTTGTGCTTTCATGGTACGCTTTTGCTTCAGCAAAAAATTGTTCCATTTGCATCAGTTGTTCTTTGGTTTGTTTTTGCTGGTCTTCCACGCTTCCGGCCCACCAAGCTTGTACCGGATCCATGTTCGGCCAGTTGAGATGAATGGCATCGTCGGTGCGGTAGGCCGCATCTTCCCAATTCCATCCATCGAGTTGAACCACGCTGGAAGATCCTGAAATCATTCCGCCGGTGGGAGTAACCTGAGCCAACAAAACGCCATTCGAGCGCACCGTAGGCGTAACCCGAGAATCGGTATTGAAAGCGATGAGTGCGCGAACGTTGGGGTTTACCGAACCGGTTTCCTCGTGATCCACGGTAGCAGAAATGCTTTCAATCTCGTTCAAACCGATGTACGTATCCAACGCAATCAAACCGGGATAAACGTGTTTCCCTTGTCCGTCGATGATTTCCGACTCGGCTCGGTTGATTTTTATTTCCGACCCATTTCCCACGTACGTAATTTTCCCTTGGGAGAAACCAATGACTCCGTTTTCAATGACTTTTCCGTTGCCGAGGTGCAAAGTAGCGTTGGTGATCCAAACGGGTTTGGTTTGGGCTGGTGCGGGCGTTTCCTGAGCCATAACGGAAGAAACAAAAAGTGCCCAAGCGAAAGTGAAAAATTGCTTCATGTTGAAGTAGCTTTGTAAAACACAAACATAAACAATGGAAACGTATCGTGCGCTCTGGGTAACCGAAACTTCGGAAGGAAAATTTGAACGAAACATTTGCGATCTCCCCGTTTCTCAATTGCCCGATAAGGGAACGTTGATCAAAGTGAGGTATTCGGCCTTGAATTTCAAGGACGGATTGTCGGCCAGCGGTCACAAAGGAATTACCAGAAAATTTCCACATACTCCAGGTGTAGATGCCGTTGGAACCATTGTTTCTTGTGCCGATGGTCGTTTTCAAGCAGGAGACGTGGTGTTGGTAACGGGGTACGACCTAGGAATGAATACGTACGGAGGTTTCGGTCAGATGATTTCCGTCCCCTCCGAATGGGTGGTTCCCATGCCCGCCGGAATGACAGAGCTGGAAGCCATCGTTTTAGGAACGGCGGGGTACACCGCAGCTTTGGGATTGTACCAAATGGAATTAAACGGACAAAACCCCGAAAAGGGTCCCTTGGTGGTGAGCGGAGCTTCGGGCGGCGTGGGCTCCATGGCGGTAACCATCTTTGCGTCTGCCGGTTACGAGGTCATTGCTTCTACCGGAAAAACCCATGAATCGGAGTATTTGCACGAATTGGGCGCAACCAAAATCATCAGCAGGGAAGAAATGATTGGACAAGAAACCCGCCCGATGATCAGCACCCGATGGGCCGGTGGCTTGGATACGGTGGGAGGGAAAACCTTGGAAAGCATGCTGCGCGCCACCGGACTTTATGGAAATGTAGCGGTGTGCGGGTTGGTAGATACGCCCGAATTTTCGACCACCGTTTACCCGCTCATCATTCGCGGTGTAAATATTTTAGGCGTTGCTTCTGCCGAAACCGATCGAACTACCCGCATGAAGGTTTGGGAGAAATTGGCGGGTCCGTGGAAACCCAAAACTCTATCGTTGATTCATCAAAAAACCATCGGTTTTGATGAATTGAATGCGAGTTTGGACGATATTTTAGCTGGAAAAACCCGCGGCCGAGTGGTGTTGGATTTATGGAAATGAAACGTTGGGCCGCTTGGGGATTGGTTCTCTGGACCGTGGTAAACTTGGTTCAGGCGGCATTTCTACCCTTGCACCCGGATGAAGCGTATTATTGGTTGTACGCCCAAAATTTGGATTGGGGCTATTTCGATCACCCTCCCATGGTGGCGGTGGGCATCGCCCTGTTCGATTGGATTCCGGGCGAATTGGGAGTTCGTTTTTCAACCGTGCTTTGGAGCACAGGAACGCTGTTTCTTTTTCAGCAATGGATGGGAACTGAAAACAAACAGCCTTTTCCAAGTTGGATGTGGCTCTTACTTTTCCCCTTGGTTCATGCTTACGGATTCGTAGCCACTCCCGATGCACCCTTGCTGTTTTTTGGAATGGCGTTTTGGTGGTGGGCCAGCAAAGTAGAGAAGAAAAATGAGTCAACTTTTTCAGATGTTATCGTTTGGGGGTTGATCATGGCGGGGTTGTTGTACAGCAAATACCACGGCATTTTGTTGATTGGCTTTTACGGATTAACCCACCGATGGGTTTGGAAATCAAGAGGTTGGTACGGAGCAGGATTGGTTGGAACTTTGTTGTTTGCGCCCCACCTTTGGTGGCAATATCAGCACGATTTTCCTTCCCTTTCGTATCATCTTAAAGAAAGAAATGAGACCTTCCAATGGAATTTTTTGGGGGAATACCTGCTCAACTCAGTGTTGTTGTTTCACCCTTGGATTTGGTGGAAAATGATGAAAAGTGGCGCATCAAAAACCGAAGAACAAGGGAGATGGAAGGCCTTTGCCCTTTTGTTTTTCGGATTTTTCTTGTGGAGTGTTGGCAAAGGTCACGTTCAACCGCAGTGGACGTTGTTGGCGGTGATTCCGATGGCCGCCTGGATGGCGAAAGCGGCCCTTTCCGCACCGTCGATTCGTTGGGCGATGGGCATTACGCTAAGCCTGATGCTGCTGGGGCGGGTACTTGTTTTTGTGCTTCCTTCCTTGGGTTTTGCCGAAAACAGGGCCAAATCGTTGGCGTTGGGGGAAGAAATAAAAGGGAGAAACGTGGTGTTCTCGGGGAGTTTTCAAACCATTTCGTTGTATGCCTTTTACAACAAGAAGTTAAACGTGCATTTGGAGGGTCACCGAAAGACCCAATTTGACTTTTGGCGATGGGATCGATCGTTCCGCGGAGAAGTTGTTCAGAAGTGATTACCCCCGTTTTAGGGTAATTTGCGTAATTTCCGGCCAAATGCCCACACGTCCCCGAAATCCGATGAATCCGAATCCGCGGTTCACGTAAATTTTCCGACTCCCAGAACCGTAGGCCCCGGCCCAAGTGGGGTATCGAAATTTTACAGGGCTCCACCGAAGGCCGGGAATTTCAATGCCGTATTGCATGCCGTGGGTGTGGCCACTTAAGGTGAGGTGAATGTTCATGGGGAAATGACGTACTTGCTCGGAGAAGTGCGAAGGATCGTGCGAAAGCAAAACGGTGAAGGTTTCATCTTCCACCTGTTCCATGGCCTTGGTTAGATCTCCGTATTTTGAAAATCCGCCCGCACCCCAGTTTTCAACCCCAGCCAATCGAATAAATTCCCCATTTTTTTCAAGTTTCACCGATTCATTCAAGAGCGGACGGAAACCCATCTTTCTTTGGTAATGCAGTAAATTGGTGATGTTTTGCTGTTTTTCTTCTTGGGAATTCCACACCAAATAATCGCCGTAATCGTGGTTTCCGAGGATGGAGTATTTCCCCAT
This sequence comes from Bacteroidota bacterium, assembly GCA_947459245.1. Classification (GTDB taxonomy): domain Bacteria; phylum Bacteroidota; class Bacteroidia; order UBA7662; family CANHCV01; genus CANHCV01. The sequence goes on along the minus strand of CANHCV010000008.1, from coordinate 5,083 downwards.
TTTCGATTCAAATTTGCCCAGAGTTTCAATCCACGGTTCAGCTTCATCGGAATGGTGATTCACCATATCTCCCGTGAAAACCATCAAATCAGATTTCAGGGAATTGGCCATTTGAATTCCTTTTTCAACGATGGAAGGGTCTTCAAACGAACCGATGTGCAAGTCGCTGATTTGAGTGATCGTGAACCCATCGAACGCCTCGGGAAGGTCGGGATAGGAAAACGTCGCTTTATGAATTTTGAAATCGTATTTCCCTTTGAAGATGCCATAGAGGTTGGCGGCCAAGGGCAACGCCGCAACGCCAATGGCCAATTGAGAGAGGAAGGTGCGGCGTTCGGGCAAGTGGGCATGCGGTTGTTGAAAAGGAGCAGCGATGGCCCGGTAGAGGTCTTCTCCCAAGAGGAAAAGAATCAAAATAATTTTAGGGAGCAGGGTGGCCACAGCTACGGTCATGGCCCACTCTTGAAATCGACCAGGACCGTAGGAACGATTCATGGTGAAAACGCCGACAAGCACCCAAATGTAGAGGAGGATGTGAAAACCCCAGTAGAGGTAAAAATAAAGAGGTCTTTGGGGCGATTCTGCTTTGAAAAAAGCGGTTTTAATGGCTTGATAAGCGTAAAAATCAATCAGAAAAACCAATCCAAAGATGAGGAAAAAGCGGAAAAGAAATGGAAAAATTTGGGTCATGTTGGAAGTAACGCAAAGATAACGGGAATGGTTTAATGTTGGGGCAGTCTGTGGCGTTAATTGGATCTTACTTCGACAACCTCTGGGAGCGGGCAATTCCGGTGCGGGAGGCCTTCGGAGGCACCATTTCAAAACTGTCACAAAAAAAATGGTCGTACGGACGGCCTTAGGGACCGCACTTGGGTCCAAAAAAATTGAATTGGTAAAAATTAGTTGGATTCGACCGGGGACAAGTCCCCTTCGACAGGCTCAGGGACCACGACCCCTCCCCAGAAGTAAAGATAGGTTGTAAAAAATGACTAGTCGTATCGGAAACGTTTAGAAACGTTTCTATCCGTTTAAAAACGTTTCAATACGGATAATGGAAAAAAAAGCCGTAAATTACACTTGGGTAGGGGGCGGTAGCCCCCGTTTGCGCGAATGACCAGTCGCTGAGTTTTCCAAAGTGTTGTCCCAGTTTGCGGAGTCGCTTTCCATAGCTTTTCCTTCGAAAATATATCCAAAAACTAAGAAATATTTTTACTGGATCTTCCCCATGAATCCTCCAACCAACGGAAACGCTACCGCTAAAAGTTTACCAAATCTTTGGTTCTTGGCATCCCCTTGAACCTCCAAATTTTTCCATTGTTCTGTGCATTTTTTTGCTGCAAAAGCTGAATTTTATCAGGATAAACACGCAATAAATGCGATTTTGACAAGGAAATCCAACCTAACTTTCCATTAATTTTTGAAAAACAAACCACAACAAACATGATATTGCAAATTTATTTTTTACATTTGTAAAAAATATAAATTGAAATGAAACACCTCCTCACCCTCGCCCTCGTTTTGTGCCTTGGCACCTTCGCCAGCGCACAAATTCCGAGTTACGTTCCCACCAACGGACTCGTGGGCTGGTGGCCGTTCAACGGCAACGCCAACGACGAAAGCGGGAACGGCAACCATGGATTTAACAACACTGCGCAACTTACTGCTGATCGATTTAGTAATAACAATAAGGCATACCAATTAGGCTCAGGAATCATTAAATTACCAACCACTGTTTTTCGATTTAATCGGACAGATAGTTTTACCATAAGCATTTGGTTTACTCATCAAGCAAATGGGAACGATCGTTTACTTTCTACCGAGAATGCTGAAGGTAATTTTCGAATAGCCAATTGGGGCCCAGTACCTGGAAGATTTGCAACCCAATTTGGAGATTATTTAATTGATACCTTGCAATTTCCTAACCAATGGAACCATTTGGTTTACACTTATCAAAATCGAAATGAAAAAACGTACATCAATGGTCAATTAAAAAATGTAAATTATGATATTGTAACAGAGGGTCTTAACTATGGAATTCCCATGTGCATCGGGGCGAAAGCTTCTTCAACTAATGTTGATATGTGGGATGGCAAAGTAGATGATTTAGCCATCTACAACCGTGCCTTAACCGCCGCCGAAGTGCAGCAGTTGTACACGGGGCAGTCGGCCTGCAACCTCACCGTAAACCTCGCCCCTTCCGATACCTTAGCCGCTTGCGGCAATTCCGTCAACCTCAATGCCGGAAACCCGGGAGCCAACTACCTCTGGAATACCGGAGATTCCACTCAATCCATCTCGGCCACCCAATCCGGCTGGTACAGTGCAACCGTAACCCAAAACAATTGCTCCGCAACGGATAGCGTGTACGTGAACCTCCTGCAGGTGGATTTAGGTAATGACACCACCGTTTGCAGGGGGAATTCCTTAAATATTCAACCCAAAGGATCAATTTCAAAAATCTTGTCCAATCCTACTTTTTCGGAAGTTTTGAAATACCAGGGTAAAAGTTACTTGGTGTACAACCAAATGATGACTTGGGAAGATGCCAAAAAATTAGGCGATTCTTTGGGATTGCAAATGTATGTTATTAACGATCAAGCAGAAGAAAACGCCGTTTATACAGCTCTGCCTGAAAAAGGAAACGATGGAGTTCAGTATTGGCTGGGACTGTACCAAGAAATCAACGGTCCATTTTATTCCGAACCCGCAGGGGGATGGCGATGGGTGGATGGGCGATACCTTCATCAAGGTTACAGTAATTGGTACGCACCTGATCAACCAGATAATTCAAATTCTGAAAAATATGCACAACTTGAATGGGCATTTTACGGACCAAAATGGAATGATGGGGGAGCTAATGGTAATTGTCCTTGCAATTTTTCCAAACCCATTTACGAAACCAACAACTTATTTTCCTCCACCCTCTGGTCCACCGGAGATACCACCCCAACCATCAATGTAACTCCCACCCAAACCACCACGTACTATTGCACGGTGTCGGACGGGATTTCGACCTGCACCGACAGTGTTACCGTGTTCGTTACGCAACCTCCCGTGATTACCCTACCCGATACCTTGCGCTCCGCTACCCGTCCCGTGGTGCTCGCACCTGGCAATGCTACCTCGTACCTGTGGTCCACGGGAGATACCACCGCCAACCTTTCGGTGAATACCGCCGGAACCTACTCGGTAACGGCTTCGAACGCCGCCGGTTGCTCGTCGGCCGATTCGGTATTGGTGTTGTTCTCCAATCCGGCGCCGGCGCTTCCCGCCGCTTCGGCAGGGATGTTCAACTACCAAGCCAGCGTGGTGAGCGGCGGAAAACCGCTGGCCAATCGCTCGCTTTCGGTGCGCTTCACCGTGGCCGATTCTTCCGCCACCAATTATTCGGAAATCCAGCAAATCACCACCGATGCTCGCGGACACTTTGCCACCCAAGTGGGTGCGGGAAGCCCAATTTCGGGCTCGTTAAGCGATGTTTCATGGTGGGACGGAATTCCCCGCACCTTGAAAACCGAGGTAGATACCAACGGAAGCGGAAATTGGGTGGTACTGGGCAGCAGTTCGCTCGTGGCGGTACCGGTTTCGATGTACGCCCTGCGTTCCGGCGACGGCAGTAGAAGCATCTACGGCAGCTTCGACAGCAACGGAAACGTGGTGAGCGGACGCGGATTTTCGGTAACGCCCTTGGGCAACGGGAAATTCGAGTTGGTGTTCCAACAACCGTTCACGGAGTTGCCTAATGTTATTGTTAAACTGGTTGGATCGGGCACCTACAACGATAAAATTATCAATCGCAACACCCAAAAAACCACCATCGAAATTACCGGGAACCCGGACCAAATTCAATTCGAAGCCAAAGGAAAATAAAACTCATGAAACACCTCCTCACCCTCGCCCTCGTTTTGTGCCTAGGCACCTTCGCTAGCGCACAAATTCCGAGTTACGTTCCCACCAACGGACTCGTAGGCTGGTGGCCGTTCAACGGAAACGCTAACGATGAAAGCGGGAACGGCAACCACGGCACGGTGAACGGTAACATTAGTTTTGTGCAAGACAGATTTTCAATCAACCAGAATAGCGTATTTGTGCCAGGAGGAGGGCCGTTTAATAATGGCCTAGGAAACTACATAAAAATAAACTCGTGGACTTTTTCTACCCAGAACAGTCCGAGAAGTTATGTTGTTTGGACTAAAGTGATGCCAAACCAGACAGGAAGTACTATTCTAAGTGCTGGAATAAATAACAATTATTCCTGCAATGAACTATGGTCATTCAATGTAAGCAATACGGGTGATTGCGCGGTTCAAGGAATTTCAGTTAACACAAATTGCTCTCAAAAAAAATATTATCAAAATTTTGCTGATGGAAATTGGCATATGTGGGCTTTAACTTATAACGGTGTAAATGGTTTCTCTGGAATTCAATATTATTTTGACGGAAAGTTACTTAATACTACAGCAGGAAGTTGCACACAAGGCATCATGTACCCAAGTTTTCAAAGTCAGCCAGGCGAGATGTATTTTGGTATGGGAAATTTGAGTAATGCAGGAAGCTTTGAAGGATGTCTCGACGACATCGCCATCTACAACCGCGCATTAACTCCCGCCGAAGTGCAGCAGTTGTACCTCGGAAATAGCTCCAACACTTCAGCTGCATCCACCGTACCCGGAAAAATCCACTACCAAGGCGTGGCCGTGGGCGCCAACGGAAAACCCATCAAAAACGGCACCGTAGGTTTGCGCCTCTCCGTACTCGATAGCTTGCCCAACGGCATTACCCTTTACACCGAAACCCAAATAGCAAGCACCGACGCTGCAGGAATTTTCTCGACCTACCTCGGGGATGGACCGGCCATAGCGGGGGCGTTTGCTAACATCCCTTGGGCGAACGGAAACGATAAATTTTTAAAGGTAGAAATGGACGCCCAAGGGGGAACCAACTACCAACCCATGGGCAACACCCAACTCGTAAGTGTGCCTTATGCCATGGCGGCTGGAAGCCTGCGCGAAGGCGCATTGCTTTATGGGAATAACGGACAGAAATACCAAATCACCATCGATTCTTCGGGTCCAAAATGGAC